>JAFAEH010000082.1 GCA_023424135.1 Actinomycetes bacterium
CGCGCACCCTGGTCCGTGCGCGCCTCGACGACGGCGCGGCGCTCGACGCGCTCAACGACGTGTTCGTCGGCCACGCGAGCCACCAGTCGGCCCGCTACCGCCTCGCCGCGCCCGGCGGTGCGAGCGAGCGGCAGTCGTCGTCCGGGGTGGTCGTCACGACGGGCACCGGCTCGACCGGCTGGGCGACGTCGCTGGCCCGCGGGCGCGGCGACGCTCCCCCGCTGCCGGGACCGTCGGACGACGCCCTGGCGTGGTTCGTCCGCGAGGCGTGGCCGTCGCCGACCACGGGCGCGGCGCTCACCTGCGGTCTCGTCGAGCCCGGGGACGAGCTCACGATCGTCGTCGAGTCGGACGCGCTCGTGCTGTTCGGCGACGGCCTCGAGGCGGACCGGCTCACGGCGACGTGGGGGCAGACCGTGCGGGTCGGGGCGTCCGACCGACGCCTGCTGCTCGTCGCCCCCTGAGCGGGGTCAGCCGGCGGCGGCACCGTCAGCCGGCGCGTCGTCGTCGCGGACGACCAGGTACGCGCGGCCCGTGGCGTCCTGCACGCGGGCGAAGCCTCCGCGCAGCTCACCCTCGCGCGACCGCTCGGCCTCGCTCACCGCACGTCCGGCGCGGCGGGGGTCGCTGACCTGCGCCGGGCCGAGCAGGTACCGCGCGAGCCATGCCGTCGCGTCGAGACGCTCGCGCCGCCGCCTGTAACCCATCCGCCACTCCGTTCGTGCACTAACTATGTGTGCACGAACTATGCCATGTCTACGATGGGCCGGTGGAACCGGACGCCCCCGACCCGCTCGCGGTCGAGACGCAGGTCTGCCTCGCGCTGTCCGCCGCCGCACGCAGTCTCGTCGGCTTCTACCGGCCGGTCCTCGAACCGCTCGGGCTCACGCACCCCCAGTACCTCGCGATGCTCGCGCTCTGGCAGCACGCCCCGCTGTCGTTGCGTGACCTCGCGGACCTGCTGCACCTGGAACCCGCCACGACCTCACCGCTCGTGCGACGCCTCGAGTCCCTCGGTCACGTGACACGCACGCGCGCCGTCGTGGACGAGCGCACGCTGCACATCGACCTCACCGAGCAGGGCCGCGCGCTGCGCGCACGTGCCGAGTCCGTGCCCGCCACGATGGTCGAGCGTCTGGGACTGACCGGCGAGCAGCTCGACGACATCCGCCGCAGCGCCCGGCTCGTGGTCGACGCGTGCGCGGCGGCCGCGGCCCGCGACTGAGCGCAGGACGTCCGGCCCGCTTGTCCGGCACCCGGTCGAGCCGGTGGTCAGTGTGCGGCGTCCCGGTGGCGGAGCCGGTGCACCTGGTGCATCACCACCACGACGACCGCGCCGACGACCAGGCCGACGACGGCCGAGGCGAACGTGTTGACGAGCCAGGCGAGCACACCGCCGACACCGGCGACGCCGTGCACGGCCTCCTCGAGGTGGTGCACCAGGTCGTACAACCAGTGCCAGCCGAGCTCGTCGACGCCGACCAGCAGGATGTGCCCACCGACCCACAGCATCGCGACGATCCCGACGGTCGAGAGCACCGCCATGACCTTCGGCATCGCGCCGACCAGCCCGCGCCCGAACGCCGCGGTCACCCCATGCCGCGTCCGCGCGAGACGCAGGCCGATGTCGTCCATCTTCACGATCAGGGCGACCACGCCGTACACGAGCGCGGTGATCGCCAGCGCGACGACCGCGAGGATGGTCGCGCGCGAGACGAGCGGCTCGTCGGCCACCTCGTTCAGGGCGATGACCATGATCTCGGCCGACAGGATGAAGTCCGTGCGGACGGCGCTGGTCACCATGCGCGTCTCCGCCTCGGGCCCCTGCTCCGTGACGGTGACCTGCGGCTTCGCGTGCCCCTTGCCGCTGACCGCCTCCCACAGCTTCTCGGCGCCCTCGAACGCGAGGTACGTGCCGCCGACCATGAGGATCGGGGTGAGCAGCCAGGGCAGGAACTGGCTGAGCAGCAGCGCCGCGGGGAGGATGAACAGCAGCTTGTTGCGCAGCGAGCCGCGCGCGATCCGCCAGATGATGGGCAGCTCGCGCTCGGGCTGCAGGCCCTGCACGTAGCGGGGCGTGACCGCGGTGTCGTCGACGACCACACCGGCCGCCTTCGCGCTGGCCCGGCCCGCCGCCGCGCCCACGTCGTCGACCGAGGCCGCCGCGAGCTTCGCGAGCGTCGCGATGTCGTCCAGGAGCGCCGCGAGACCGCCTGCCATGTGCCACCTTCGTCCGAGCCGACACCCGGACGACCGGGCCGGCAGCCGCCCGCGCGACCACCACGCACAGGGTAGATCCCCCAGCCCGCCCGGCCGCACGACCGCGCCGATCGCGTCGGCCGCCCCCCCTCCCCGCACGGTTCGGCCTGTGCGGGCGGTGCCTACGCGGGCAGCACGTACCGGTACATCAGCAGGTAGTGCAGCACCGCGGCGAGGACGACCAGCACGTGCCAGATCTCGTGGAAGCCCAGGACCCCGGGCACCGGGTTGGGCCGCTCGACGACGAAGATCACGAACCCCACGCTGTACAGGAGCCCTCCCGCGGCCATCAGCGCGTACGCGCCGAACGGCAGCGGGACGCCCGCACCGACCAGGAGCACCGGCATCCACCCCAGCGCGATGTACAGGGTGTTGGTGACGTACTTCGGCAGATCGCGCAGCACCGAGCGCAGCACGATCCCCGCGGCGGCGATCACCCACACCGCACCCAGGACGGCCCAGCCGTACGTGTTGCGGAAGAGCACGAGAACCAGCGGTGTGACGCTCCCGGCGATCAGCAGGAAGACCGAGACGTAGTCCAGGGTCCGCAGGATCTCGTTGACCCGAGGACCACGGTCGATGCCGTGGTGCAGGGTGCTGGCGACGAACAGCATCAGCACCGACACCCCGTACACGGAGAAGCCGACGATCTTCCACGGGTCCCCCTGGACGCTCGCCTGGGCGACCAGCAGAGCCGTGCCGACCAGCGCGAAGCAGCTCGCCGCCAGGTGCGTGACCGTGTTGATCCGCTCGTCGGTGACGTGGACGCTGCCGTCCCTGCTGCGTGGCGTCGTCGTGCCCGCTGACGTCGTGTCCACCGCTCCCTTCCCCGCGACGCCCGCTGACCGGCGCCGCACCCACGCGATGCTATCCGGGTCGGCTGGGAGCGATGCCCGCGGCCGGTTGCCGGCCCGTCGCAGTTGTCGGTGGAGGACCCCATCGACATGGCAACGGGGTCACGGAACCGTGATACTTCTGACACTGCGGCCATGTGTCACGACGGCGAGATGCGGACGACGCGCGGCGGCGCTGATGCGTCCGCGAGGTAAGCGCGGGGTCACGCCCGCGCCCGATGCAAGGCGAAGGGCCCGTGATCAGCATTTCCGCTGGTCACGGGCCCTTCTGTTGTAGCGGGGGCAGGATTTGAACCTGCGACCTCTGGGTTATGAGCCCAGCGAGCTACCGAGCTGCTCCACCCCGCGTCGGCTCGACAACCATACGTCAGGGACGCGACGGGTCCAAATCGGTCCCGGACGCGGGGGCGGTGACGCCCGTCACCACTGCCGGTGCCGGCATGGTCGGCACCGGCGCCGACCGACGCCCCGCCCGCTGCGCGACGACCACGCCGAGCACCACCAGCAGACCTCCGACCGGCTCGTACCAGTGCAGGCGCTCCCCCAGCACGACGATCCCGAGCAGCACGCCGACGACGGGCGTCAGGTACGTGACCGTGGACGCACGCTGGGCGCCCCACGCGACCACGACACGCGTGTTCCACACGTAGGCCAGTCCGGTGCCGAGGGCGCCCAGCGCGACGGCCGACAGCACGACGGGCCAGGTCAGCGTCACAGGACCGGTCGCGACGAACGGAGCAGCGAGCGCCATGAGGAGCGCGGCGACGAGGATCTGCCCGGCCGCGACGCTCTCGGGCGGCAGGCCGAGCGGCATGACGAACCGGCGAAGGTACGTCATGCCGACTCCGTAGCACGCCGTAGCCCCGAGGCATGCGAGCACCGCGGGCAGAGGCGCCGCGACGGCACCCGCGCCCAGGTACGTCCACGGACCGACGACGACCACGACACCGACCGCGCCGACCGCGAGCCCGGCACGCTGCTGGGCCGTGAGCCGCTCGGCGGGCAGCAGCGCGGCCACCGCGACCGACGTCATCAAGGGCGTCGTCGCGTTGAGGATGCTGGACAGCCCCGACGCGAGGTACTGCCCCGCCCACGCGAACAGCAGGAACGGCACGACGCACAGCAGAACGGCGAGCACACCCAGATGCGCCCAGGCGCGGCGGTCGCGCGGCCACGGCCGACGCAGCACCAGGACGACACCGACGAGCGTGAGCGCACCGAACCACAGGCGCGCGGACGCGACCTGCACGGGCGAGAGCCCCCCGAGGGCGACCTTCATGAACAGGAAGGACGAGCCCCACACGAGCGCGGCACCCAGGTACTGGGCGACCACGCGCCTCTCCGACGTCATGCGACCAGCCTGGCGCCAGCCACCCACATGAGTCGAACGAGTGGCTGTCATGGCACGATCGATCTCACTCATGGATAGCCTGATCGGCGGTACGGTGCCGACATGCCCTCGCTCCCCCAGCTGCGTGCCTTCGTCGCCGTCGTCGACCACGCGACGTTCACCGGCGCGGCGAGCGCCCTCGGCGTCAGCCAGTCGGGCGTCTCGCACGCGCTCGCGACACTGGAGAAGGAGGCGGGTGGCCGTCTCGTCGAACGTGACGTGCCCGTGCGTGCCACCGGCCTCGGTGAGCGGCTCCTGCCGCACGCGCGCGCCGCACTGACCTCCGTCGACGCGTTCACCGTCGAGAGCACCGCGCGCCGGCACGTCGGGACCGTGCGCCTCGCGGCCGTCCCGACCGTCTGCCAGGGACTCATGCCCGCGCTGCTGCACGGGTGGGCCAGGGCCCTGCCGGACGTGCGGGTCCAGGTGTTCGAGGGCGACGACGACGAGCTGCCCGTCTGGCTCGAGTCCGGCACCGTCGACGCGGCGGTCCTCGTCGACCCCTCCCCCGTGCCGCCCGGCGCGCGGATCGTCGCGCGCGACGACTTCCGGGCCGTCGTGCGCCGCGACCACCCGCTCGCGGACGAGCCCGCCATCGACCTCGACGAGCTGCACGAGGACGGCCTGCTCGTCTCCGCCGGAGGCTGCGAGGCCCAGGTGCGACGCATGCACGCCGATGCCGGGCTCCCGTTCCGCGCGGCCCAGCACGTGCGCGAGCTCGCGACGATGATGCGCATGGTCGCCGAGGGGATCGGCGTCTCGATCATGCCCGCGCTCGGCGGCACGATGCTCCCGCCCGAGCTCACCATGCGCCCGCTGCACCCCTCGTTCGTGCGGACCCTCGTCCTGACCGGGCCGCAGCAGCGCCCCTGGCACCCGCTGGTGCGCACGCTCGTCGACGCGACCGGCACCGAGCCGGTCGACGCGACGCACCCCCGACCCGCCGGGGCACGGACGGCGTGAGCCCGGGACCGGTCGCACCGGTCCCGGGCTCACACCGTCGGGCTCAGCGGCCCAGGCGCTGCTCCGCAGCGATGGCGTCCTGGATCGCCTGGTCCAGGCGGTCCTGGGCCTCGCCGTACGCCGCGAAGTCGTTGTCCGCGAGCGCGGCCTGTCCGTCGACGAGCGCCTGCTGCGCACGGCTCAGCGCGTCGTCGAGCGCGACCCGCGCGTCCGGGTCGGCGTCGGGGGCCGTGGTCGCGGTCGGGCTCGGCGACGGCGACGGCGTGGGCGATGCGGTGGGCTCGTCGGTCGCACCGTCGTCCTCGCCCGTGCCCTCGTCACCGGGGTCGACGCCGGTACCGGGATCGGGCGCGCCGGCGTCACCGGCTGCGGCGCCGGAGTCGCCGCCGAACACCTGGTCGAGCGCACCGTCGAGGGTCTCGGCGAAGCCGATCTCGTCACCGAACGACACCAGGACGCGCTGCAGGAGCGGGAACGTCGTGCCGGTCGCGGCCTGCACGTACACCGGCTGCACGTACAGCAGACCGCCGCCGACCGGGAGCGTCAGCAGGTTCCCGCGCCGCACCAGCGAGTCCCCGCGCTGCAGGATGTTCAGCTCGTTGGACACGGTCGGGTCGGCGGTGAAGTTGGCGCTGGCCTGGCCGGGCCCCGGCACGGTCGAGTCGCGTGGCAGCTCGAGCAGCCGCATCTTGCCGTACCCGGGCGCGACCTGCCCGGGTGTGCTGCCGGCCTCCGCGTCGACCGCCAGGTAGCCCGTCAGGACGTTGCGGGCGTTCGACCCGGTCGGGATGAACGTCGACATCAGGGAGAACGTCGCGTCCTGCTCGTCCGGCATCTTCAGCGTCAGGTAGTACGGCGGCTGCGCCACGTCGACGTTCGTCGCCGTGGGGTCCGCGGGGTTCTGCCAGAAGTCGTTGCCGGAGAAGAACTCGGCCGCGTTCGTCACGTGGTACTGCCCGAGCAGCGCACGCTGCACCTTGAACAGGTCCTCGGGGTAGCGCAGGTGGCTCATGAGGTCGCCGGTGATCTCCGACATCGGCTCGAGCGTCGTCGGGAAGACCTTCGTCCACGCCTGCAGCACCGGGTCCTCGGTGTCCCACGCGTACAGCGACACCGAGCCGTCGTAGGCGTCGACCGTGGCCTTCACCGAGTTGCGGATGTAGTTGACCTGCTTGGGCAGCAGCGCCTGCACGGTGGCGCTGCGCTCGGTCAGGGAGTCGGTCGTCGCGTCCTCGAGCGAGCGGACCGCCGCGTACGGGTACTGGTCGGACGTCGTGTAGCCGTCGATGATCCACTTGACGCGGCCGTCCACGACCGCGGGGTACACGCGGCCGTCGAGGTCGAGGAACGGGGCGACCTTCGCGACGCGCTCGCGCGGGTCACGGTCGTACAGGATCTGGGAGTCCTCGTTCACACGCTCGGAGAACAGGATCTGCTCGTCGCCGAACTTCAGCGCGTACAGCACCTTGCTCCACAGGCTGCCGACCGACGGACCGGCGGACTCCTCCTGGGTCGGGAAGCGGAACGGCACCGATCCCGTGCCGCCCTCGTCGTCCGGGTAGTCGAACTCCCAGCCGTCGGTGCCCTCGGCCCCGCCGACGATCGAGTACTCCGGGGACGACTGGCCGAAGTAGATGCGCGGCTGGTACTCGCCGAGCTGCCCGCTCGACGGGATGCCGCCCTCCCAGAACGCCGGGGCGCCGCGTGCTCCGCGCGTGTTGCCGTAGGCGGCGACGACGCCGAAGCCGTGCGTGTAGACGGTCGTGTCGTTCGTCCAGTTGCGCTGGGCCGCGTTGAGACCGTCGAGGTCGAGCTCACGCACGGCGATGACCGTGTCGCGGCTCTCGCCGTCGATCGTGTAGCGGTCGACCGACAGCGAGTCCGGGAAGTCGTAGAACCCGCGGATCTGCTGGAGCTGCTTGAACGACGGCGAGACGATGTTCGGGTCGAGCAGACGGATCGACGCAGTGGTCTCGGCGTCCTCGCGCAGGGCCCCGGCCTCGGCCGTGACGTTCGCCGCGTACTCGCTGGTCTCGACGTCCTCGAGGTCGTAGGCCGCGAGCGTCGCGTCGATGTTGCGCTGGATGTACTCGGCCTCCGCGTCCTGCTGGTTCGGCTGGACCTGGAAGCGCTGCACGATGGCGGGGTACACGCCCCCGACGACGATCGCGGCGACGACCATGAGGCCCACGCCGATCGCCGGCAGGCGCCAGTTGCCCGAGATGGCCGTCGCGACGAACGCACCCGCGACGACGACCGCGGCGACCGCGAGGATCGCCTTGGACGGGATGACCGCGTGCACGTCGGTGAAGCCGGCACCCTGCCAGCGCTGCTCACCGGTCTGCTGCTTGGTGAGGATGGAGTACCGGTCGAGCCAGTAGTTCGCGGCGACGAGCAGCAGCACGATCGCGCCGAGCACCGACAGGTGCACGCGTGCGGCCCTCGTCGTGCGCGGTGCGCCGTTCCCCCCGCCGACACGCAGCCCGCCGTACAGGTAGTGCGTCGCCACGGCGCCGATGGCCGACAGCACGGCGACGGCCATGAGGAACGACACCACGAACCGCAGGCCCGGCAGCGTGAACAGGTAGAAGCCCAGGTCGATGCCCCACTGCGGGTCGACCTCGCCGACCTCGCCGCCCTTCATCCACAGCTGGACGGTGCTCCACTGCTGGGACGCCGCCCCGCCCGCGAACAGGCCGAGCACGACGGGGCCGACGACGAGCACGAGCCGACGCAGCGGCTCGATCGCCTCGCGGTACTGGTCGAGGTTCGCCTGCTCCTGCGTCGACGGTGCGTACACCGGCCGCGCGCGGTACGCGAAGCTCAGCGAGAACCCGACGGCTGCGGCCATGACCGCGAATCCGAGGACGAACAGCACGCCGCGGGTCACCCACTCGGTGCGCAGGACCTCGAGGAACCCGAGCTGGGAGAACCAGAGCACCTCGGTCCACACCTGCGCGAGCACGAGGAGCAGCACGACGAGGACGGCCAGGACGACGAGCGTCGGGACCAGTGGTCCGCGCCGGCGGGGCGCGGCGGGTCGTGGGCGGGGCGGGGAGGCGAAGGTCACGGCGTGGCGGTCCTCGTCGTCGGGGTCGCGGGCGCGGTCCGTGCGCCCGTCGGCGGATCGGACGGTGCGCGGCGACGGGTGCGCGCGCACGTCCAGCCGGAGGAACGGCGCCGGCCGGTCCCAGGTTCCCACACGGGTGCGACGATGGGCGCGTGAGCACGCCCTCCTCCCCCGACGTCCCGCCCGTCCCCCCGATCGACGACCGGTCCGACGGGCCGACCCCTGGCCCGTCCGGAGCCCCGGCGGCCGCGCCCGACGACGCCGGTGCGCGTGCCCGCCGTGCGCTCGCCGACGCGGTCCGGGAGATCGAGCACCACGCCGCGTCGGCCGGGTGGGACGCGCCCGTGCGGGTCTTCGCGCTCGTGCGCACGCAGGCCGCGCTCGACGCCGAGCCCGGCCTCGCGGCCCAGCTCACCGCGGACGTCCTGGCCGCCGCACGCGCGGACGACCAGCACCTGACGAGCATCGAGCAGGAGGGCATCCCGTCCGCCGACGACCTCGAGCGGCTGCTCGGCTCGCTGACCTGGCCGCCGACCGTCGACGGGGCCGCGGTGACCGTCGAGCGCGTCGTGCTGCCTCCCGGCGCCGAGGACGACCTGCCGTCCGACCCGGACGCCGCGCTCGCCGCGCTGCTCGCCCACCCCCAGCGCCAGGACGTGCGCCTGGCCGTCGGCGTCCTGCGCGACGGACCCGCCTGGTGCGCCGTGCGCACACGGGCGCACGACGAGGACGACGCGGTCGGTCAAGGCCCCGACCTGGTGCCCGGGCTCGTCGAGGCGGTGCGCGCGACGTTCACGTGACCCCCCCGGTCACGGGTTCGACAGCCGCGCCGGAGTCGTCGGCCCGCGGCGCGCGCCCCCGTCAGCCGTCGGACGGCAGGTCGTCCGCGGTGCACGTCGGCAGGTCGTCGGCCTCGTCCGCGCCGATCGCGACCATCGCCTCGCGCGCGTCGCTCAACGTCTCGACACGCACGACGCGCAGCCCGTCGGGGACGTGCCCCACGACCTCGTCGCAGTTGTCGGCCGGGGCCAGGAACCACGACGCCCCGTCCCGCAGCGCACCGGCGAGCTTCTGCCGGATGCCACCGATCGGCCCGACGTCGCCGAGCACGTCGATCGTGCCCGTCCCCGCGATGACGTGGCCGGCGGCCTCGTCCTCGGGTGTCAGGAGGTCGACGATGCCCAGCGCGAACATCGTCCCCGCGCTCGGCCCGCCGATCCCCTCGATGTTGATGGACACGTCGACGGGCATGTCGAACGACGGGTCGATGAACACGCCGATCTGCGCGCCGCCGTCCGCGCGCTCCCCCGTCTCGACCGGGACCTCGAGGCTCTGCGCGTGCCGGGTCACCGTGAGCGTCACGGTCGCGCCGGGGGTCACGTCGTCCAGGAGCTCGACGAGCTGCTGGTAGTCGTGCAGCGCCGTGCCGTCGAGGGCGGTCAGGACGTCGCCCTCCTCGAGCCTGCCCTGCGCGTCCGTCCCCTCGACCGTCCCGGCGACCACGAGCGTGGCCGGGACGTCGAACCCGAGCTCGGTCAGCGCGGCGACGGTCGCGTTCTCCTGCGAGGAGACCATCTCACCGGCGTTCGACTCGTCGAGCTCCTCCTGCGTGACGTCCTGCGGGAAGACGTCCTCGACGGGCCGCACCACCGACGACGACGAGAACCAGCCCTGCATGACGTTGAGCAGGTACGCGGGGAAGCCCGGACCGCCGGTGCTGACGATCGTCGTCAGCCGCAGCTCACCCGTCGAGGGGTACGTCGGCGCGCCGTCGACCTGGATGAGCGGCTCACCGTCGATCTCGCTCAGCACGTCCCGGGTGGGCCCGGGCCCGTTCACCGCGTACGGCGCGGGCAGGACGACGAGCACGCCCGCGAGGACGGCCGCGGCGAGCATGCCGAACGACAGCACGACGGCGCGCGGCGTCGGGCCGGGGCGCGCCTCGCCCGTCGCCCGGCCCTCGAGCCCGTCGGCGTCGGGTCCGTCGAGGTCGTCGTCCCCGTCGTCGCCCTTGTCGGCGTCAGGTCCGTCGCCGTCGTCGTGCCCGTCGGCGTCAGGTCCGTCGAGATCGTCGTCCACGACCCGTGCACCGTCCGCGGCCACGTCGACGGCGTCCCCACCGGGCGCGGCGACGTCCGGGGTGTCACCGTCCGGGGCATCACCGGACGCGACCTCGCCGGGCGCGGCCGGCGGGTCCTCGACGGCGCCCGATCCGTCCGCGTCGGCGAGCGCGCGCGGGTCGTCGTCGGGGTCGGCCGTCGGCTTGTCGTCGAGCACGAGGACGATCATCCCCCACACCGCCGTGCACTCCGTGCCGCACGCGGCCCACCACGTCGTGTGCGCCGTGAGCGAACCGGCCGCCCCCGCCCGTCGGACGAGGTCGCGGCGCGGTTACCGTGGAGCCTCCCGGCCCGGCAGGAGGCCCCCATGAGTCCCGACGTCCCGTCCACCGACGGCCCCGACGCGCACGGCCCCCAGCAGTGGGAGCAGATGCTGCGGGCGATGCTCGGCCCCGCCGCCGACGACGCGATCCGCGAGATGCGCGAGCTCGGCGTCGACCCCGCCCAGATGGCGGCCGCGTCCGGTCTGCCGACCGACCCCGTCGCGCTGCAGCAGGCGCTCGCGCAGGTGCAGCGCATGGTCGCCGCGTCGGGCGACGAGCCCGTGAACTGGCAGATGGCCCACGACCTCGCCCGTCAGCAGGCGTCGCTCGGCGGGGACCCCTCCCTGTCACCGGGGCGCGTCAAGGACGTGCGTGACGTGCTGTCCGTGGCGGAGCTGTGGCTCGACGCAGCGACCGAGCTGCCGCCGTCGGCCGGCACGACGCACGCGTGGAGCCGCGCCGAGTGGGTCGAGGCCACGCTGCCCACGTGGCGCACACTCACCGAACCGGTCGCCTCGTCGCTGTCGACCGCGCTCGCGGGTGCCCTCGGCGGCGCCCTGGGCGAGCTCGGTGACGCCCTGCCCGACGGGCTGCCGGTCGCCGGTCAGGGCGACCCCGCCCAGCTGCTGCGCGGCCTGGGCTCGGCGGTGTTCGGGCTGCAGGTCGGCCAGGCCGCCGGCACGCTCGCCCGCGAGGTGTTCGGGACGACGGACATCGGGTTGCCGCTGCTCGACCGGCCCGCACCGGCCCTCGTCGCCGCGAACGTCGACGCGTTCGCCGAGGGGCTGGACGCGCCCGTCGAGGAGGTCCGGCTCTACCTCGCGCTGCGTGAGGCGGCCGCGAGCCGGCTGTTCGCGCACGTGCCGTGGTTGCGCGCGCACCTGCTCGACACGGTCGCCGAGTACGCGCGCGGCATCGCGATCGACGTCGAGCAGCTCGAGGACGCCGTCCGGTCGATCGACCCCACGGACCCCACCGCGCTGCAGGCGGCACTGTCCGGCGGGGTGTTCGCACCGCAGACCACCGAGGCGCAGCGCGCGGCGCTCGTCCGCCTCGAGACGGCGCTCGCGCTCGTCGAGGGCTGGGTCGACGAGGTCGCCACGACAGCGGCGACCCCGCACCTGCCGCACACGGTGCCGCTGCGGGAGATGGTGCGTCGACGCCGGGCCGCCGGCGGGCCGGCCGAGCAGACGTTCGCCAACCTCGTCGGCCTCGAGCTGCGCCCGCGGCGCCTGCGCGACGCGGCGACCGTGTGGGCGCACCTCGCGGCGACCCGCGGCATCGCGGGCCGCGACGCGATCTGGGCGCACCCCGACCTGGTCCCGACGTCGCAGGACCTCGACGACCCCGAGGGCTACGACGCGCGGCGCCAGGCTGCCGTCGACGAGTCCGCGGACCTCGACCGCGCGCTCGCGCAGATCCTCGACGACGCCGACGGTGCCCGTGGCGGCACCGGCGCACCGGGCGACGACAGCACGACACCCCGCGACGACGTCCCACCGGGCGCCGCGTCCGACGAGGACCCCCCGGCCCCGGCCGCCGGCTGACAGCCTCCGGTCGGGCCGCACCGGTCTCCGGTCAGGCCCTACCGGTCTCCGGTCGGACTCTCGGGCAGCACGTCGACGGCCAGGCCGTCGTCGGTCAGGTGGTCACCGGCGAGATCGCCGGCGGTGAGGTCGTCGTCGGTGAGGTCGTCGTCGGTCAGACCGTCGTCGGACGGGTCGTCGGGTTGGTCCACCGCCGGCTCGTCGTCGGCGTGCCCGTCGCGCACGAAGGCGCACCCCTCGAGGAACCCCCGGGCGCGCTGCGTGTGCGGGTAGGCGTCCAGCTCGGCCCAGAACTCGGGACCGTGACCGGGGTGCAGCAGGTGCGTCAGCTCGTGCAGCAGGACGTAGTCGAGCACCCAGCGCGGCATGCCGCGGACGCGGTCGGAGATGCGGATCGTCCCGTCCGACGGTGTGCACGACCCCCACCGGCGGCCCTGGTTGGTCGACCAGCGCACGCTCGTCGGCACGGCTCGGGCGCCGAGGTAGCGGCGCGACAACTCGGACGCGCGCGCCGCGAGCTGGGCGTCGGACGGACGGCGGCGCCGCTCCTGGGCGGCGAGCCGGTCGAGCATCCGCCCGACCCACTCGCGCTCCTGCGCGCGTGTGAACCGCGCGGGGATCGCGACGATCGTGCGTCCGTCCTCGCGCCACGCGCTGACCGTGCGGGCGCGGCGGCGCGAGCGTCGGACCTCGACCGTGGGGCCGGTCGACGCCACGGCGTCGGGACC
>JAFAEH010000140.1 GCA_023424135.1 Actinomycetes bacterium
ACACGACAGGAAGTACCGCTGTGAGCAACGTGACCCGCTCGCGTCGCCAGGTCCGCCTGAGCCGCGCGCTCGGCCTGGCCCTGACGCCCAAGGCCGTCAAGCACTTCGAGAAGCGCCCCTACCCCCCGGGTGAGCACGGCCGCGCCCGCCGCCGCACCGAGTCGGACTACGCGGTCCGGCTGCGCGAGAAGCAGCGTCTGCGCGCGCAGTACGCGCTGCGTGAGAAGCAGCTCGCCAAGGCGTACGAGAACGCCCGCAAGGCGCCCGGCCTGACCGGTGAGGCGCTCGTCGAGGACCTCGAGACGCGGCTCGACGCGCTCGTGCTGCGCGCGGGCTTCGCCCGCACGATCCTGCAGGCGCGTCAGACGGTCACGCACCGTCACGTGCTCGTCGACGGCAAGATCGTCGACCGCCCGTCCTTCCGCGTGAAGGAGGGCCAGACGCTCCAGATCAAGCCCAAGTCGCAGGCCACCGTGCCGTTCCAGGTCGCCGCCGCGGGCGCGCACCGCGACGTGCTGCCGGCCGTGCCGGGCTACCTCGACGTGCAGCTCGAGAAGCTCACCGCCACGCTGGTGCGCCGCCCCAAGCGCGCCGAGGTCCCGGTGACGTGCGAGGTCCAGCTGGTCGTCGAGTACTACGCCCGCTGACCCACCGCGGTCCGCACCGAACGCCTCGCCGCGCCTGAGGGCCGGCGGGGCGTTCGTGCGCCCGGGCCGCGCGTCGCGCACGCCGGCCCCCGCCGCCGCGCGGGTAGGGTGGCGCAGGTCGCGCAGCCCGTTGCGCGGCACCCACGGCCTGCGCGGTGCACGACCGACCAGCAGGCACCAGCACCGCCGTCCGCGAGGGCGGCCGGACCGACCGGAGGGCACCCATGCCGATCTCGCTCGGGGACGTCGCGGGGCTCGTCGCCGCGATCGCTTTCGTGCTGCTCGTCGGCGTGCTCGCCGTGCCGCTGGTCAAGCTCGGCCGGGTCCTCGACGAGGCGCGCGTCTCCGTCAAGGAGCTGACCGACCACTCGCTGCCCGTCATCGACGAGACCGCCAAGGTCGTCGCGTCGTCCGCCACGCAGATGGACAAGGTCGACACCGTCACGACCGCCGCCGCCCAGGTCGGCGAGAACGTCTCCGCGCTGACGTCGCTCGTGACGGCGACCGTCGGCGCGCCGCTGCTGAAGGTCGCGGCGTTCTCCTACGGTGTGCGGCGCGCGCTCGCCGGGCTGCGGCGGGGCGGGACGCTGCGATGAGGCGGCTGTTCTGGGTCGGCGTCGGTGTCGCACTGACCGTCGTCGTCGTCCGGCAGGGTCGGCGGCTCGTCGAGGCGTACGCGCCCGCGGGCTCGACCGACGCCGTCGACGGTGCGCTGCGCGTGACGCGCGCGCTGCGCGCCGCGCGGGACGACTTCCGGGCAGGCGTCGCCGAACGGGAGTCCGAGCTGCTCGACGCGCTCGTCGGCGACGTCGACCTCGACGCGCTGCGGGCGAGCGCCCCGCGGCGCCGGGACGAGCTGCGCGCGTCGTTCGGCCGCCAGGGTCACGACGACCGGGTCGGTGGCGACCGCGCCCGCGACGAGCTGGCGCGCGACCTCGCCGCCCGCGGCTGGCGCGACGCTCCCACGCAGGACCCCGACGACGACGCGCAGGCCCCGTTCTTCTGAGCGGCCCCTGCTGATCCGGGCCCGCACGGCCCACCCCGACGACCTGCCGCCGCCCGGCGGCGGACCACACCTGACGAGGACGACATGCGCACCGCCGAGATCCGCCAGCGCTGGCTCGACTACTTCGCGAGCAAGGACCACGCCATCGTGCCGTCCGTGCCGCTCATCTCCCCGGACCCCTCGATCCTGTTCACGATCGCCGGGATGGTCCCGTTCATCCCGTACATCCTCGGGACGCAGGACGCACCGTGGCCCCGGGTCGCGAACGCGCAGAAGTGCATCCGCACCAACGACATCGAGAACGTGGGTCGCACGACGCGGCACGGCACGTTCTTCCAGATGCTCGGCAACTTCTCGTTCGGCGACTACTTCAAGGAAGGCGCGATCGAGCTCGCGTGGGGCTTCCTCACGGGGTCGCGCGACGAGGGCGGCCTCGGGATGGACGGGGACCGGTTCTGGGTGACGATCTGGGACCAGGACATCGAGTCCGCCGACGCGCTGGTCCGCGTGGGTGTCGACCCGCGGCACATCGTGCGCCTGACGCGCGAGGAGATCTTCTGGGACACCGGTCAGCCGGGCCCCGCGGGCCCGTGCGCCGAGTGGCACTACGACCGCGGCCCCGAGTTCGGCCCCGACGCGGTGGGCGGCACCGTCGACCCGGGAGGCGACCGGTACGTCGAGATCTGGAACCTGGTCTTCGACCAGTTCGTCCGCGGCGAGGGTCGGGGCAAGAGCTACCCCCTGCTGGGCGAGCTCGAGCGCAAGGCGATCGACACCGGCGCCGGTCTCGAGCGCATCGCGTACCTGCTGCAGGGCGTGAACAACATGTACGAGACCGACGAGGTCTTCCCGGTGATCCAGCGCGCCGCCGAGCTGACGGGTCGGCGCTACGGCGCGGGTGGCGAGGACGACGTGCGCCTGCGCATCGTGGGCGACCACGTGCGCTCGGCGCTCATGCTCATCGGCGACGGCGTCACCCCCTCGAACGAGGGGCGCGGCTACGTGCTGCGCCGGGTGGTCCGCCGTGCGGTCCGCTCGATGCGCCTGCTGGGCGTGGAGGGTGCGACGCTCCCCGAGCTGCTGCCCGTCAGCCGCGACCTCATGGGCGTGTCGTACCCCGAGGTCGTGCGCGACTTCGACCGCATCTCGCAGGTCGCGTACGGCGAGGAGGACGCGTTCCTGAGGACCCTGACCGCCGGCACGACGATCTTCGAGGGCGCGGTCTCCAAGGCGAAGGCGTCCGCCGCGGGCGACGGCGTCGTGCTCACCGGTGACCAGGCGTTCGCGCTGCACGACACGTACGGCTTCCCGATCGACCTGACGCTCGAGATGGCGGCCGAGCACGGCGTCGGCGTCGACGAGCAGGCGTTCCGCACGCTCATGCAGGCGCAGCGCGAGCGGGCACGTGCCGACGCGCTGGCCAAGAAGACCGGTCACGCGGACACCAGCGCCTACCAGCAGCTCCACCAGACGCTCAGCTCCGAGCACGGCGGGCCGGTGCGGTTCGTCGGCTACACCGACACGACAGCGCGGTCCACGGTCGTGGGTCTGCTCGTCGACGGCGTCCCGGCGCCCTCGGCGACCGCACCCGCGGACGTCCAGGTCGTGCTCGACGTGACGCCGTTCTACGCCGAGGCGGGCGGCCAGCTCGCCGACACGGGCACGATCAGCCTCGAGAACGGCGGCATCGTGCAGGTCGACGACGTGCAGGCGCCCATCAAGGGCCTGTCCGTGCACCACGGGCGGCTCGTCGACGGCACCGTCACCCTCGGTGACGAGGGCGTCGCGACGATCGACACGGCGCGTCGACGCGCGATCGCGCGCGCACACACCGCGACGCACATGGTGCACAAGGCGCTGCGTGAGGAGCTCGGCGACTCGGCGACCCAGGCGGGCTCGGAGAACGCCCCGAGCCGGCTGCGCTTCGACTTCCGGTCGGGCGCCGGCGTGCCCGCGTCGTCGCTCTCGCAGATCGAGGGGCGCGTCAACGAGCGGCTGCAGGACGACCTCGAGGTCACCGACGCGGTCATGGCCATCGACGAGGCGCGCGCGCTCGGCGCGATGGCGCTGTTCGGCGAGAAGTACGGCAACGAGGTGCGCGTCGTGTCCATCGGCGGGGACTGGTCGCGCGAGCTGTGCGCCGGCACGCACGTGCGCCGCTCCGGCGAGCTGGGCCTCGTCACGCTGCTGGGTGAGGCGTCCATCGGCTCCGGTGTGCGGCGCGTCGACGCGCTCGTCGGCGACTCCGCCTACGGGTACCAGGCCAAGGAGCGTGCGCTGGTCAGCCAGCTCTCCGGTCTGCTCGGGGCGCGTCCCGACGAGCTCGGTGACCGCGTGTCCGGGCTGCTCGCGCGTCTCAAGGAGTCCGAGAAGGAGCTCGCGGCCCTGCGCCAGGCGCAGGTGCTCGCCGCGGCGGGCACGCTCGCGGCAGGGGCGCAGCAGGTCGGCGCGGTCCGGGTCGTCGCGCACGACGCGGGCGAGGTCGCGACGGCGGACGACCTGCGAACGCTCGCGCTCGACGTGCGCGGCCGGCTGGGCGAGTCCTCGCCCGTCGTCGTGGCGGTGGGCGGCGTCGTCAAGGGGCGGCCCGCGGTCGTCGTCGCGACGAACGCCGCGGCGCGGGAGGCAGGACACCGTGCCGGTGCGCTCGTGCGCACGGCGTCGGGCGTCCTCGGCGGTGGCGGGGGCGGCAAGGACGACGTCGCGCAGGGCGGCGGCACGGACGCGGCACGCCTCGCCGACGCGCTCGAGGGCGTCGTCGCCGCGGTGCGGGACTGACGGACGCGGGAGGAGCACGGTGACGGGAGCGTCCGGGGACGGGCCGCGGGAGGCACCGCACGACGCGGCCCGCCACGGGGCCGGCGACCGTGTGACGCGTGCCGTGCGCCTGTGCGTCGACGTCGGGACGGTGCGCGTCGGGCTCGCCGCGAGCGACCCCGACGGCATGCTGGCGACGCCCGTCGAGACGGTCGCGCGGGCCGCCGGCAAGCCCGGCTCGGGGGCCTCCGACGTGCGCCGGATCGCGGACGAGGCGCGCGAACGACGTGCGGATGTCGTGTACGTCGGGCTCCCGCGGCATCTGTCGGGCGCCGAGGGGTCGTCGGCGGGCCTCGCGCGCGCGTACGCTGTCGCACTGGCGCACGCGGTCGGGCCCGTCCAGGTCCGGCTCGTGGATGAGCGGATGAGCACGGTGACCGCGCATCACGCGCTCCAGGCGTCCGGCCGATCCGGACGCCGCCAGCGGCAGGTCGTCGACCAGGCGGCCGCGGTGGTGATCCTGCAGCACGCGTTGGACACGGAGAGGGCCACCGGGCGGCGACCCGGTGAGCGGGTCGAGGTGGACCCCGTCCGATCCTCACCGGCGCGCGGGGGCGTTGCGGGCGACGGCACGACGAACGTGGAGTGACGCGCAGGTGAGCAACCAGACGGAGTGGTGGGCCCCGGTGAAGTCCGAGGACGGCGCAGGCGACCTGTTCGGTGGTGACCGCGCCGCGTCCTCGGCCCCCGGTGAGCCCGAGCCGCGCCGACGCTCGCGAGCCTCGGGTCGTAAGCGCGAGGAGCGGATGCGCAAGAAGCGTCGTCGCCGCTCGGTGTCGGTGCTGATCGTCGCCCTCGTGCTCGTGGCCGGTACGGGGTACGTCGTGCTCTCGCTCACCGGTTTCCGTCTGCCGGGCGGCTCGACGACCGCCGCCACCGTCACGGACTACCCCGGGCCTGGGCGCCCGGGGGCGCCGACCGTCACGATCAACTCCGGTGACTCGGGTGCCGCGATGGGCAGGACGCTCGAGGGGGCCGGGATCGTCGCCTCGGCGAGCGCGTTCCGTGCCGCGTTCGACCTGAACCCCGACGCGCAGCTGATCCAGCCCGGTACGTACCAGCTGATGCTGGAGATGCGCGCCGAGGACGCGGTGCGTGCGCTGCTCGACCCCAAGAGCCGTGTGTCGACGAAGGTCACGATCCCCGAGGGGTACTCGGCCGAGGACATCTACAGCCGTATCAGCGACGTCACCCTCGTCAGCGCGGACGACCTGCGTGCGGCGGCGGCGGACACCGCCGCGATCGGGCTGCCGGCGGAGGCCGGAGGCAACGTCGAGGGATGGCTCTTCCCGACGACGTACCTGTTCGAGCCGGAGACCGAGCCGTCGGCCATGCTGGCCCAGATGGTCGCGAAGACGGTCGAGGTGCTCAGTGCCAAGGGCGTGCCGCAGGACCAGTGGGAGTCCGTGCTGAACAAGGCGTCCCTCGTCGAGCGTGAGGCCAAGCTGGACACCGACCGACCGATCATGGCGCGTGCCATCCAGAACCGCCTCGACAGGGGCATGACGCTCGACATCGACGCAGCCGTCGCCTACGGGCTCGGCATCCCGGGCACGCAGCTCACGCGCGACCAGACCCAGGACTCGTCGAACCCGTACAACACGTACAAGCACGTGGGCCTGCCACCGACACCGATCGCGTCGCCCGGCGAGACGTCGATCGATGCGGTGCTCAACCCCGCCGCCGGCAACTGGGTGTTCTGGGTCGCGATCAACCTGGACACCGGGGAGACGCGGTTCGCCGAGACGTACGACGAGCACCAGGAGAACGTCGCGCTGCTGCGCCAGTGGCAGGCGGAGCACTCGGGGTGACGCAGCAGGTCCGTCGCGCCGCCGTGCTCGGGCACCCGGTCGCGCACTCGTTGTCGCCGGTGCTGCACCGCGCGGCGAACGAGGCTCTCGGGCTCGACGGGTGGCGCTACGACGCGGTCGACGTGACCGAGGACGCCCTGGCGGGGTTCCTCGACGGGCTCGACGCGTCGTGGGCCGGTCTGAGCCTGACGATGCCCCTCAAGCAGACGGTCATCGGCCTGCTCGACCACGTCGAGCCGCTCGCCGGTGTCGTCGGGTCCGTGAACACGGTCCTGCCGCAGGGCGCGGGCCGGGGGCGGACCCTGACGGGCGCCAACACCGACGTGTACGGGCTGGTCGCGGCGCTGGCGGAGGCCGGGGTGACCGGTGACGTGCGGTCCGCGGCCGTCGTGGGTGCGGGGGCGACGGCCGCGTCCACGCTCGCGGCGCTCGCGCAGCTCGGCTGCCCGACCCCCCGCGTGTACGTGCGCTCGGCCGCCCGGGCGGGTGGCCTGCTGCGCGCCGCGCACCGGATGGGCGTCGAGCCGCGGCTGTGCCGCCTCGAGGACGCCGCCGACGAGGTGGCACGCGTCGACGTCGTCGTCAGCACGCTGCCCGCGCACGCCGCCGACGGCCTGGCGGCAGCACTGCCGGACACGGTCGCGGGCGTCCTGCTCGACGTCTGCTACGACCCGCGTCCCACGGCCCTGTCCGCGGCGTGGGCGGTCGGCGGGGGAGCGGTGGTCGGCGGGGAGCGGATGCTCCTGCACCAGGCCGTCGAGCAGGTTCGCCTCATGACGGGACGTCCCGCGCCCGTCGACGCGATGGACGCGGCGCTGCGCGCGACGCTCCCGACGCCCGTGCGCTGACCCGCTCGGCGGGCGCCGCGGGCCAGCGCCGGACGCGCCTGTCGGCCCCACCCGTTCGTGTGTCCGTGGTGCGTCTCGGCACCACCCGTTCGCGCGTCCGGGCGCACTTCAGAACGCATGTCCAGGTGCCGATGGTGCCCGTGGGCGTCGAGTGGGTGACGTCCGCCGGCGAGGGAGGCACGTGTGAAGCAGCTCGGTGAGATCCTGCTCGACGAGGGTCTGGTGACGGAGGGTGAGCTGCTCGCGGCTCTCGACGAGCAGACCGCGATGGGCACGTCGCTGGGCCGCACGCTGGTGGAGCTCGGGATCATCTCCGAGGCCCAGCTCGTGCGTGCTCTCGCGGCCCAGGTGGGCATGGAGTTCGTCGACCTCGACGAGTACCCGGTGGACCGCAACGCGGTCGCGCTCGTCTCGGGCGAGGTCTGCCGTCGTCACGCGGTCCTCCCCGTGGCGCTGCGCGACGGTGCGCTCGTCCTCGCGACGGCCGACCCGGGCAACGTCGTCGCCGTGGACGACGTGCGCACGCTCGCACGGATGCCGGTCCTGCCTGTGGTCGCGACGTACGACAACGTGCTGCGTGCGATCGACCGGTTCTGCCGGGCGGACGGCGAGATGGAGGACCTGACCCAGGCGTTCGAGGACTCCACGCCGGAGCCCGAGGTCGACCTGTCCAGGATCGGCGACTCGATCGACGACGACGCGCCCATCGTCCGGTACGTCAACCTGCTCGTCACCCAGGCGATCACCGACCGTGCCTCCGACATCCACATCGAGCCGACCGAGCACGACCTGCGCGTGCGGTACCGGATCGACGGGGTGCTGCACGAGACGCAGCGATCGCCGAAGAACATCATCGGCGGAGTCATCAGCCGCGTGAAGATCATGAGCGACATCGACATCGCCGAGAAGCGCAAGCCGCAGGACGGCCGCATGTCCGTCAACCACAACGGGCGCAAGATCGACCTGCGTGTGGCGACGCTGCCGACCGTGTGGGGCGAGAAGATCGTCATGCGCATCCTCGACAACTCCACGGCGAGCCTGGACCTGCGTGACCTGTCGTTCCTCGAGCACAACTACGAGACGTACCGGCAGTCCTACACCAAGCCCTACGGGATGCTGCTCGTCACGGGGCCGACCGGGTCGGGCAAGTCGACGACGCTGTACGCCACGCTCAACGCGGTCTCGAAGCCGGACATCAACGTCATCACCGTCGAGGACCCGGTCGAGTACCGCCTGCCGGGCATCAACCAGGTGCAGGTCAACCCGAAGGCCGGGCTGACGTTCGCCGCGGCGCTCCGCTCGATCCTGCGGTCCGACCCGGACGTCGTCCTCCTCGGTGAGATCCGCGACCACGAGACCGCGCAGATCGCCGTGGAGGCGGCGCTCACCGGCCACCTCGTGCTCTCGACGCTGCACACCAACGACGCACCCTCGGCCGTGACGCGCCTCACCGAGATGGGGATCGAGCCGTTCCTCGTCGGCTCGGCGCTCGACTGCGTCGTCGCCCAGCGGCTCGCGCGCAGGCTCTGCCCCAAGTGCAAGGAGCCGTACACGCCCACCCCCGAGGAGCTCGAGGCGGCACGCTTCCCGTGGGTGCCCGGCGAGCCGCTCCCCGAGCTGCACCGACCCGCCGGCTGCTCCGCGTGCTCGCGCACCGGCTACAAGGGGCGTCTCGCGCTGCACGAGGTCATGCAGGTCACCGAGGAGATCGAACGTCACGCCGTCGCGCACTCCTCGTCGGCCGAGATCGGCTCCACCGCCGTCAAGCAGGGCATGCGCACGCTGCGCGAGGACGGGTGGTTCAAGGTCGCGGCGGGCCAGACGTCGATCGAGGAGATCCTGCGCGTCGTCGCGTGAGGCCCGTCGCCCGGCCGCCGCGCTCAAGTCACCGCCACGGGGGACCGATGACGTAGTACGACCCGCGTGCCTGCGGGTCACCCCGCGGCGGACCGGCTGGAGGCAGACGACGTGAGTGAGACCTACAGGGGAGCGCCGGGCGAGCCGACGCGGCCCCTGCCGCCCTACCGGCCTGCGGGACCGCAGGCGAGCAGCGAGGGCACGTTCGGCGGCGCGGGGACCTACCAGCCCGTCCCGTCGCAGAGTCACGTGCCGTCGGGTCTCCCGCCGTACGTCCCGGGTGCGCCTGCGCCGGGACCGACGGGGCGGATCCCGGTCGGGACGGTGCCGCCGCCCGCGCACAGCCCGGCACCTGTCCTCCCGGGACAGGCGGCACCGCCGGCGCCCGCCGCGCATGCGGCCCCGGCGCAGCGGAGCGCGGGCCACGCGGCCCCGTCGCGTACGGGCCTCGGCGCGGCGCAGCGTGAGGACGGCGACGTCGCGATCGACGAGGTGCTCCGGGAGATGCACCGGCTCGGTGCCTCCGACGTGCACTTCACGGCAGGCACGCCGCCGATGGCGCGGATCTCTGGCGCGCTGCGCCCGCTCGACCAGTTCGGCAGCATGACGCCCGAGCCGATGCGTCGCTCGCTGTACGCGCTGCTCACGCAGAAGCAGCGCGAGCAGTTCGAGGCCAACCTCGAGCTCGACATCTCCTACGCCGTGCGCGGCCTCGCACGCTTCCGCGTGAACCTCTACCAGCAGCGCGAGACCATCGGGGCCGCGTTCCGTGTCATCCCCTACGAGATCAAGCCGCTCGAGGAGCTGGGCGTCCCGACGTCCGTCGGGTCGTTCGCGGGCCTGCCGCGCGGGCTCGTCCTCGTGACGGGCCCGACCGGGTCCGGCAAGTCGACGACGCTCGCGTCGATCATCGACCTCGCGAACCGCACCCGCGAGGACCACATCATGACGGTCGAGGACCCGATCGAGTTCCTCCACCGGCACAAGAAGTGCATCGTCAACCAGCGTGAGGTCGGCCAGGACACCCACTCGTTCGCCAACGCGCTCAAGCACGTCCTGCGTCAGGACCCCGACATCATCCTGGTCGGGGAGATGCGCGACCTCGAGACCATCTCGGTCGCGCTGACCGCCGCCGAGACCGGGCACCTCGTGTTCGCGACCCTGCACACGCAGGACGCGGCGCAGACGATCGACCGCGTCATCGACGTGTTCCCCTCCCACCAGCAGGCGCAGGTGCGCACGCAGCTCGCCAGCGCCATCCAGGGCGTGGTGTGTCAGACCCTCGCGAAGAAGGCGAACGGCACGGGCCGCGTCGTCGCGACCGAGGTGATGATCGCCACGCCGGCGATCCGCAACCTCGTGCGCGAGGGCAAGACGCACCAGATCTACTCCGCGATGCAGGCGGGCGCCGACCAGGGCATGCACACCATGGACCAGCACCTGGCCGAGCTGGTCAAGCGCGGGAAGATCACCTACGAGGTGGGCCTGGAGAAGGCGCACCACGTCGAGGACTTCAACAAGCTCGTGGGCCGGACCGCCAGGGTCAACCAGGGCGCCTCGTCGCTGCAGGCCAACGCGTTCGGCAACCCGACCGGTGCGAGCCTGGGAGGCTACTGATGGCCGTCATGCGGACGTACGAGTACGAGCTCGCCGACAAGACCGGCAAGGTCGTCAAGGGCCGGATCGACGCGCAGAACGAGGAGGCGGTCGCCAACCGTCTGCGCTCGATGGGCATGGCGCCCATCGCGATCCACGAGGTCTCGAGCACGGGTCTGCAGACCGAGATCACGATCCCCGGCTTCGGGGACCGCGTGAAGCTCAAGGACCTCGCGGTCATGGCGCGTCAGCTCGCGACGATGATCAGCGCCGGGCTGTCTCTGCTGCGTGCGCTGTCGATCCTCGCGGAGCAGACCGAGAGCAAGCCGTTGGCGAAGGCGCTCGGTACCGTGCGCTCCGACGTCGAGACCGGCGGCGCCCTGTCCGAGGCGATGACGAAGCACCGCGAGGTGTTCCCGCCGCTGATGATCCACATGATCCGGGCCGGCGAGGTCGGCGGGTTCCTCGAGCGGGCGCTGATCTCCGTCGCTGAGAACTACGAGTCCGAGGTCAAGCTCCGCGCGCAGATCAAGTCGGCGATGACGTACCCGGTGATGGTGTTCATCATGGCGATCCTCGCCGTGGTCGGCATGCTGCTGTTCATCGTCCCGGTGTTCGAGCAGATGTTCACCGACCTGGGGGGCGCGCTGCCCGCACCCACCCAGTTCCTCGTCTTCCTGTCTGGCATCATGAAGTGGCTCGCGCCTCTGTTGGCGGTCGTCACGGTGGTGTTCGGCATCTGGTGGCGCAAGCACAAGAACGACGACGCGATCCGCGCGCGTGTGCAGCCGCTCACCTTGCGGCTCCCGGTGTTCGGCCCGTTGTTCAAGAAGGTCGCCATCGCCCGGTTCACCCGCAACTTCGGCACCATGCTGGGTGCGGGCGTGCCCATCCTCCAGGCGCTGGACATCGTGGGGGAGACGAGCGGGAACTACGTCATCGAGCTCGCCGTGCGCGACATCCAGCAGAGCGTCCGTCAGGGGCAGCCGCTGTCGGTGCCGCTTGCGAAGCACCCGGTGTTCCCGCCGATGGTGGTGCAGATGATCTCCACGGGTGAGGACTCGGGCTCGCTCGAGCAGATGCTGCAGAAGGTCTCGGTGTTCTACGACCAGGAGGTCGAGGCGACCACCGAGCAGCTCACGTCGCTCATCGAGCCGCTCATGATCGCGATCCTCGGCACCATCATCGGCGGCATGATCGTCGCCCTCTACATGCCGATCTTCAGCATCTTCGAGCTCGTCCAGTGACCGGGAACCCGGACGGACCGCAGCCAACCGGGTGATCGTGCGTCGGGGGCTCAAGGCCGGTGGCCGCCCGCCCGATGACCTGGACGCAGTGACCGAACGCCGGTCCGCCGGCACCTGACATACGACACCGAAAGCAGGGACCCAGCATGATCGCTCGCGTCCGCACCACGATCCAGAAGCGCGCCGAGGGTGAGAAGGGCTTCACGCTCATCGAGCTCCTCGTCGTCATCATCATCATCGGCATCCTCGCCGCGATCGCCATCCCGGCGTTCCTCAACCAGCGCCAGCGGGGCTGGGCGGCGCAGGCCGAGTCGGACATCAAGAACGCGGCGATCGCCGCCGAGTCGTACGCGGTCGGCAACAACGGCTCGTACGACGGCCTGACGTGGGACGCCGCGGCCGGTACGGGCACGCTCGGTGACAACGGCTTCAACGCCACGGAGGACGTCGTCCTGGCGATCACTGCGGCGACCGACGCCGGCTTCACGCTGTCCGCCACGCACAACCTGCGTGACGGCACGTGGACCTACGACTCGGCCGACGGCGTCATCGAGTTCACCGAGTGATCTCGAGCAGTTCCTGACAGCGGTGTGGGGCGTCGTGCCAAGCGGCGCCCCACACCGCTGACCACCATCGACGCGACGAGCTTTCGGAGGACCAGTGCAGACCTGGTGGCGCCGTATGCGCAGCACCGACGGCGGCGACGCCGGCCTCGGCCTGGCGGAGCTGCTCGTCGCGATGTTCATCTTCGCGCTCGTCAGCTCGGGGGTGGCGTACTCGCTCATCGGGATCCTCGGCCTGACGCGCGACGCCCGGGCCCGTGCGGTCGCCGCGAACCTCGCAGCCGAGGAGATCGACCTCGCGCGCGACTCGGCCGACCTGTTCGCGCTGCTCGACTCCGAGCGCACCGTCGCGCTCAACGGGGACGAGTTCGAGGTCGTCCGCCGCACACAGTGGGTCTCGGACCCCGGTGACGAGTTCACGTGCGGTGCCGGGACGGGCACCGGGTCGCTGCGGTACAAGCGGGTCAACGTCACCGTCACGTGGGGCGGCATGTCCGCGACCGCCGAGCCGGTGCGCAGTGACACGCTCATCAGCCCCGACGACCACATCAACGACCCGACCAAGGGCACCATCCTCGTCTCGGTCCTGCGGGCCGACGGCACGGGTAACCAGGGCGTCACCGTGAGCGCGTCGCCGACCGTGGGGTCGGTGATCAGCCAGACCGACGCGCAGGGCTGCACCTACGTGCTCAAGGTGAACCCCGGCACGTACACGGTCACGGCATCACGTGCCAACCACGTGAGCGACGCTCAGGCGACCGCACCGAGCCAGACGGTCGTCGTCGCGGCGGGCGCCACGGCGTCGGTCGGCTTCCAGCTCGACCAGGCGGCGACGTACAGCGCGACGCTCGCGCCCGGTGCGCCGGCCGGGACCAGGACGCCGACCGACCTGACGACGACCTTCACGAGCACCTACGGCTCCGTCGCCGTCAGCCCGAGCTCGGGCCAAGGGGGCACGACGCAGGCGTTCCGGCTGCACCCCTTCACGACCGGCTACCAGGCGTACGCCGGTACGTGCGCCGCGGCCGACCCCCGGCAGTGGCCCGAGGAGACGGTCGGTGGAGTGACCTTCGCCGGGACGTTGCCCGACGCGGTGGCCGCCGCACCGGGCGGGTCCGTGGCGCTCGGCGTGCCGATGGGGGTCGTCCAGGTCAGCGGCGGTAGCACGTCGGGCAGCAAGACCTACCTGCGGGCGGTCTCGCAGTCGTCCACCCCGGGGTGCGACTCGACCGTGACGTACACCTTCGGCTCGGTGATCCCGGCGTCCGGTTCCATCACCGTCGCGTTGCCGTACGGGTCGTGGCAGCTCTACCAGGGCACCAGCGGGTCGACGGGGACCGCGCTGGGGACGTCGCGCGTCACGGTGCCCGCCCCGGCGATCCCGACACGCACGACCATCAGCACGACCGGCGTCGTCACGTTCGACCCGCGCGTCGAGGTGGTCCCGTGACCCGGCGGTGGCGTGCCGCGCTCATCCGGCAGGACGAGCGTGGCGTGACGCTGCCCGAGCTGATCGTGACGGTCTTCCTGCTCGGGTTCCTGACGACGCTCATCCTCGGCCTCGTGACGACCTTCTCGCAGACGTTCACGCGGGACAGGTCCTCCGGCGACTCCACCATGGTCGCCGCTGCCGGCATGAAGGAGGTCACGCGCGTCATCCGCTCCGGTACCGAGCTGCGGCTGACCGGTGGAGGGTCGACCAGCGCGCCCGTCTTCGTCGACGCACGCGCGAACTCGGTGACGCTGTTCGCCTACATCGACACGAACGCGACGTCCCCGCGGCCGATCAAGGTGAGGTTCGCGATCGACGCGCAGCGCCGGCTCGTGGAGACCCGGTGGCTCGCGACCACGACGACCAGCCCGTGGTCGTTCGCGGCGGAGGCGTCCCCGAGCTCGTCCCGTCCGGTGGCGCGGCGCATCCCGACGACGGCGGCGCCGTTGTTCGAGTACCTGGATGTGAACAACCAGGCGATGACGATCCCCAGTGCAGGCTTCAGCACCGATCAGCTGAGGTCGATCGCGGCGGTGCGCGTGACCTTGACCGTGCAGGCGGACGACACGCAGCGCGCGGACCCCGTCCAGATCCAGAACGCCGTCGGTATCCCCAACCGGGGCATCTCTCGAGTGAGGCCGTGATGACCATGTCCCGACTGCTGCGCGTGCCGGCTGACGAGCGCGAGGACGGCGTGGCGATGATCGTCGTCCTCGGCGTCACGATGCTCCTCGCGGCGCTCGTCGTCGCCGGCATCGCTTACAGCACCGGTGCTGCGCGCCAGTCCCAGCGCGACTCCGGGTGGAGCGCGTCGCTGGCGGCCGCGTACGCCGGGGTCGAGGAGTACGAGAGCCGGCTGGCGAACGACCTCGGGTACTTCGCCTACGGCAACCCCGCCGCACCGTTCACGGTGGAGACCGGGTCCGCCACCCGCGTGTCGTTGCCCACGGGAGCCTCGGCGAACCCGGCGTTCGGCATCGGCACGTCCGGCACGTGGGCCACGGTCGCGGGCAGCGGTGGCGCGGCGCAGTTCCGGTACGAGGTCGACAACTCGCAGTTCTACATCGACGGCACCCTGCGCATCCGCGCCACCGGCCGTGCCGGCGGTGACACCCGCTCCATCGTGGCGGACATCAAGCAGAAGGGGTTCATCGACTTCCTGTACTTCACGGACTACGAGGTCATGGACCCGCAGGCGCTGAACCCCACGAGCACGAAGGACTGCGCGATCCACTACTACGAGGGCTCGCGCTCGGGGTGCACGCTCATCTACTTCGGTGGTGCGGACACGATCAACGGGCCCCTGCACACCAACGACGCGCTCCAGACGAACGGCGCTGCGACGTTCAACGGCAAGGTCACCACCGCCTACAAGGCGTCGTCGGGCGCGAACTACGTGAAGTCGTCCGGCACCACACCGTCGTTCCTCATCTCGACGGACCCGCAGAACATCGCGACCATCGGCATGCCGGCCACGAACTCCCAGCTCAAGAAGGAGACCCGCTCGGACCTGCCGCTCGAGGTGCCGAACCCCGGGTGCCTGTACACCGGTCCCACGAGCATCACGTTCCACAGCAACGGGACGATGACCGTGATCTCGCCGTGGACCAAGGAGACGAACACGGCCGGGACC
Organism: Actinomycetes bacterium; assembly: GCA_023424135.1. Classification (GTDB taxonomy): domain Bacteria; phylum Actinomycetota; class Actinomycetes; order Actinomycetales; family Cellulomonadaceae; genus Cellulomonas. The sequence goes on from JAFAEH010000140.1 coordinate 15,518, forward strand.
TCCGACGCCACCGGGACGCACCCCGCCAAGTGCGGGACACCGGGCAGCACCGGTCTGGCGAAGATGTCGGGCTCGACCTACGTCGGCGAGACGATCGACGTGCCCTCCAACCTCGTGGTGTACGTGCAGAACGTTCCGTCGGGCACGGGCAACGCCAACTACACCAGCGGCAGCAGGCCGCCGTACCCGACCTCCGGGGCCAGCACCTGCGCCACCAATGCCAACTCGATCGGCTACCCCAGGACGAGCGAGAGCGTGCCGTTCTCCGGTGCGTACGGCTGCCGCAACGGCGACGTCTTCGTCTCGGGGACGCTGAGCGGCAACGCGACGATCGCGTCGGAGAACTACATCTACGTCACGGGTGACATCCGCTACGACGACGACGCCGAGGACATGCTCGGCCTCGTCGGCAACAACGCCGTATGGGTGTGGAACCCCGTCAACAGCTCGGGCACCCCGCTGCTGACGACCAAGAACCGGCGCATCGACGCGGCGATCCTGTCGGTCGGGCACACGTTCCTCGTCCAGAACTACGACAAGGGGTCGAGCAACCGCGGGACCCTCACGGTCAACGGTGCGATCGCCCAGAAGTTCCGTGGACCGGTCGGTACCGGTTCGGGTGCGTCGATGAGTACGGGCTACGGCAAGGACTACAACTACGACGAGCGCTTCCGCTACACGGCGCCACCGAAGTTCCTCTCGCCCGTCACGACGACGTACGGTGTGAACGTGTGGGTCGAGGTGGAGCCGGGGTTCAACGCCGACGGGTCGGCGAGCTGACGCGTGACGGCAGCTCTTCTCGTCCTGGCCGGTGTGCTCGGCCTGGCGATCGGGTCGTTCGGGAACGTCGTCATCTGGCGTGTCCCGCGTGGCGAGTCCGTCGTGCGACCGCCGAGCGCGTGCCCGTCCTGCGGGCACGCGATCCGGCCGCGTGACAACGTCCCGCTCGTCTCGTGGCTGCTGCTGCGCGGTCGGTGCCGCGACTGCGGCGACGGTATCTCGGCGCGGTACCCGCTGGTCGAGCTCGCGACCGGTGCGCTGTTCGTCCTGGTCGCGGCGTGGCTGCTGCCGCAGGACGGCGGTCTGTGGCTCGTGCCCGCCCTGTGGTACTTCGTCGCGATCGCCGTCATGCTGACGATGATCGACATCGACACGAGGCGGCTGCCCGACCGAATCGTCCTGCCGTCGTACGTCGTGGTCGCGGTCCTGCTGGTCGTCGCGAGCGTCGGCACCGGTCGTTACGACGCCCTCCTGCGGGCTGCGGTCGGGATGGCGGCCCTGTGGCTCTTCTACTTCGCCCTGGTGATGATCTACCCCCGGGGCATGGGGTTCGGTGACGTCAAGCTCGCCGGGGTGCTCGGCCTCTACCTCGGCTGGTTCGGCTGGGGCGCGCTCGTGGTGGGTGCGTTCGCAGCGTTCCTCCTGGGTGGGATCTTCGCCGTCGGGCTGCTCGTCGCGCGGCGGGCGGGCCGCAAGTCCGCAGTCCCGTTCGGACCGTGGATGCTGCTCGGGGCCGCGGTCGGGGTCGTCGTCGGCGAGCAGATCTGGGACGGCTACCTGCGGCTCGCGCTCGGGACCTGACCCTCCGCCGCGCTCAAGGCGCGCGCCGTGGCGACCGATACACCACGTGTCGTCGTCCGCGAAGGGAAGCCACGTGGCCAAGAAGCGTGTGATCGGCCTGGACATCGGGACCACCCATGTCCGGGCCGCAGAGGTGGAGCTCGGCAGCGGAGGTCCCGGTGGGGACCGGGCGCGCCTCGTGCGACTCGGTGTCGCACAGCTCCCGCCCGGCGCGGTGCGCGAGGGCGAGGTCGTCGAGCGCACGACCGTCGGCAGCACGATCAAGCGGTTGTGGGCCGAGAACAAGTTCGGCTCCAAGAACGTGGTCATCGGTGTCGGCAACCAGCGGGTCGTCGTCCGTGACCTCGACTTGCCGGCCATGCCCCTCGCGCAGGTGCGCTCGTCGCTGCCGTTCCAGGTGCAGAACCTCATCCCGGTGGCCGTCGACGACGCGATCCTCGACTACCTGCCGGTCGACGTCCGGTCCGGGGAGAGCGGCGACGTGATGCGCGGCCTGCTCGTCGCCGCGACCAAGGACACCGTCCTTGCGAACACCGCAGCGGTGGAGACGGCGGGTCTGCGCCCGGTGGTCGTCGACCTGAGCGCGTTCGCGCTCGCGCGGTCGATGGCGCGTGGCGAGACCCGTGACCACACGGTGGCGATCATCGACATCGGTGCGCGCGTCAGTACGGTCGCCGTCGTCGCGCACGGCGTGCCCCGCATGGTCCGCATGCTGCCCTCGGGCGGGCAGGACGTCACGGAGACCGTCGCCGCGGCGCTGCAGATCCCGTTGGACCAGGCCGAGCAGGCCAAGCGCTCGATCGGTGTCGGCTTCGCGGCCCCGCCGGAGTACGAGCGTGCGGCCGAGCAGATCATGACCGTGGTGTCGGCGCTCGTCGAGGCCGTCCGCAACACGATGGTGTTCTACAACAGCACGCACCCCGGTGCCACGATCGAGCACCTGCTGCTCACCGGTGGCGGCTCGCAGCTGCCGGGTCTTGGGCAGTACCTCTCGACGGCGACCCGCCTGCCGGCCAGCCCCGGGCAGCCGTTCGCGAGCCTGCAGGGCGCGCCGACGGCGGGCGCCAAGGCGGAGCAGCAGCACACCCTCGCGATCGCGCTGGGTCTCGCGATGGGAGTCGCCGCATGACCACCCTGCTGAACCGCCCCCTGACCTCGAAGCGGGACACCAAGGCCGCGGTCGCCCTGCCGAGCGTCATGCAGGTCAACCTGCTGCCGCAGCAGTACTCCGACCGCTACAAGCTCGGTGCGCTCAAGCGCCGGCTCGGGTTCGCGCTCGTCGCGGTGCTCGCCTTCGCGGTGGTCGGGTACGGCGTCGCCCTCACGAACCTCAACGCCGCTCAGGACCGGCAGGCGAAGGCCGAGGCGGAGAGCACGCGCCTGCTGCAGGCGCAGCAGCAGTACTCCGAGGTGCCCGTCGTTCTCAGTGCGTTGGCGCGTGCGGAGGACGCACGCCTGCTGGGCATGTCCACGGAGATCCTGTGGGCGCCGTACCTCGGGGCGATCGGCACGGTGATGCCGGAAGGCGTGACACTGACGAACATCACGATGGACGGCGCCACGCCGATGCTCGCACCGGCGCCGCCCTCCAACCCGTTGCAGGCCGAGAGCGTCGCGACCGTGCGCTTCGAGGCGCGGAGCACGCAGATGATCGACACCCCTACGTGGATCGACGCCCTCAACGGCGTCCCCGGCTTCCACGACGCGTGGGTGAGCACCGCGAGTGCGACGGATCGTGAAGGCACGACCGTCTATACGTTCTCGAGCACGGTCAAGGTGAGTGCGCTCGCCTACGCCCTGCGTTTCGTCGAGAAGGAGGACTGAGATGTCGAGCAAGTCCACGACGTGGATCGGCGGCACGGTCGTGCTCTCCGTGCTGATCCTCGTCGCAGCGTGGTTCGTCGGCATCTCACCGACGCTCGCGTCGGCGGCGACCGCTGAGGCGGCCGCCGACCTGGCCGACACCCGGAACGTGCAGCTCCAGGCCGACCTCAAGCGGCTGGAGCAGCAGTTCGCCGAACTCGAGACGTCGAAGGCGGCGCTCGCCGAGCTGCAGCTGGAGATCCCGACGTCGGGCGAGCTCTCGTCCTACGTGCGCACGGTGCAGTCGGCCGCCGAGGCGGCGGGCGTCACGCTGATCAGCTTCTCGGCGGGTGAGCCGGAGGACGTCGTCCCGGCCGAGATCGAAGCTCCCGCCGCCACGCAGGCGGATGCGGACGCCGAGTCGGAGGGTGCGGGCGAGGACTCGACGGCGGCGGACACGTCGGCTTCCCCGACCGGCTTCGCGCCGATCGAGGGCTTCGTCGGCATCGCCTACTCGATGGCCGTGGTGGGTGCTCCGGCCAACGTCTCCGCGTTCCTCGACGACGTGCAGACCGGGACCGAGCGGCTGTACCTGGTGACCGCGTTCTCCGCGACCGGCCTGAACGCCGGAGAGCCGTCGAACGGTCGCCCGGCGACGAACGACGGTGACGTGGAGATGTCCGTCTCGGGCTACCTCTACGCGCTCGCTCCGACGGCGAGTGCGACGACGCCCACCGAGGAGCCGACGCTGGCGCCGCTGCCGGGCGGCGGGCAGCCGCGCCTGGGCGGGAGCTGACCCGACGCGCAGCGCACGACCGAAGGGCGTCGTCTCCCGTCCGGGAGGCGGCGCCCCTCGTGCGTGTCGTGGGCGTGGCATGCCTCACCGTCCTCCCGGTGCCGCGACCGTGCCCGCGCCGTGGACACGGCCCGGGGGCACGGTCCCCGCGTGAAAGGATCCCCCCATGCTCCGTTGGCTGACCTCCGGCGAGTCGCACGGTCCTGCGCTCGTCGGCATCCTCGACGGTCTGCCCGCCGGTGTGCGGGTGCAGACCTCCGACGTCCAGGCCGCGCTCGCGCGGCGTCGTCTCGGCTACGGCCGGGGTGCGCGCATGAAGTTCGAGCAGGACGAGGTGCGTCTGCTCGGAGGGGTGCGGCACGGGCTGACGCAGGGCGGACCCGTCGCGGTCGAGGTCGCGAACACCGAGTGGCCCAAGTGGGTCGACGTGATGTCCGCGGACCCGGTGGAGGACCCGTCGGCGCTGGGGCGGGCGCGCAACGCGCCGCTGACGCGGCCCCGACCCGGTCACGCCGACCTGGTGGGCATGCGCAAGTACGCGTTCGACGACGCCCGGCCGGTGCTCGAGCGGGCGAGCGCGCGTGAGACCGCGACCCGCGTCGCGCTGGGCACGGTCGCGGCGGCGTTCCTCGAGCAGGCGGCGGGGGTGCGGCTCGTGTCGCACGTCGTGTCGATCGGCCCCGTGGCCGTCCCCGACGACGCGCCCGCACCGACGCCGGACGACGTCGCGGCGCTCGACGCCGACCCCGTGCGGTGCTTCGACGCGGCGACGAGTGCGGCGATGGTCGCGGAGATCGACCAGTGCCACAAGGACGGGGACACGCTCGGCGGGGTGGTCGAGGTGCTCGTCCACGGGCTGCCGTCGGGTGTGGGCACGTACGTGCAGGCCGACCGGCGGCTCGACGCACGCCTGGCCGCCGCGCTCATGGGCATCCAGGCGATCAAGGGCGTCGAGGTCGGTGACGGCTTCCGCACGGCTGCGCGGCGCGGGTCGCAGGCGCACGACGAGATCTCGCGCGACGCGTCGGGACGGATCGTGCGGGCGACCAACCGTGCCGGCGGCATCGAGGGCGGCATGTCCAACGGGGAGATCCTGCGGGTGCGGGCCGCGATGAAGCCGATCTCGACGGTGCCGCGCGCGCTGGCGACGGTCGACACGGCCACCGGTGAGGCCGTGCGGGCGCACCACCAGCGCTCCGACGTGTGCGCGGTGCCGCCCGCGGCCGTCGTCGCCGAGGCGATGGTCGCGCTCGTCGTCGCGGACGCGCTGCTCGAGAAGACCGGCGGGGACAGCGTCGCCGAGGTCCGCCGCAACCTCGAGGCGTACGTCGCTGCCGTCCCCGAGCTGCTGACCTGACCCCGCATCCGGGTGTGAACCAGGTCACACCCGGATGTATCAGCCGGGCCGCTCCCGCGCCCCCTCCCCGTGGAGCCGCTGTGCCCGCAGCGGCACGCACGAGGGGGCATCATGACCATCACCGCACCGCAGCCCGGACGCCACGACGCGCCGCGCACGCCCGAGCAGCTCACCGCCGCCGCGACCTCGGCGCACGGCCTCGGCTACGGCCGCCGCCCCGCACGTGGGCACGGCCACGAGTCCCGCGGCCTGCAGTACCTGCCGCTGTCCACCCTGCACGAGGGGCGGTTCGGACGTCTGTTCCGCCTGCCGCCGTACGTGCCGTCCGACGCCGAGATCCAGCGCGTCGCCGCGCTCATGACCGAGGGGGACCGCGGCGGGGACCGCACGCTCGACAACCCGGCGATCCCCGCCGGGTACACCTACCTCGGCCAGTTCGTCGACCACGACCTCACGTTCGACCCCGTCTCGAGCCTCGAGCGGGCCAACGACCCCGACGCCCTGACGAGCTTTCGCAGCCCGCGCTTCGACCTCGACTGCGTCTACGGGCGCGGACCCGCCGACGACCCGTTCCTGTACGACCAGGACAGCCAGGTCGCCGGTGCGGCCAAGCTCCTGATCGGCACCAACGGGCTTGACGACGACCTGCCGCGCAACACGCAGGGTGTCGCGCTGCTCGGCGACCCCCGCAACGACGAGAACACGTTCGTCTCGCAGCTGCAGCTCACGATGCTGAAGTTCCACAACGCCGTCATGGACGTCGTCCTGGACGACCCGCACCTGGCCCGCGGCAGCGAGACACCGTTCGAGACGGCGCAGCGGCTCGTGCGCTGGCACTACCAGTGGGTCGTGGTGCACGACTTCCTGCGCCGCACCGTCGGTGACGCCACGCTCGACCGGCTGCTCGACGAGAGAGGCGCCGTCCCGCGCCTGCACCTGGAGCACTTCGGGTGGCGCAACGGCCCGTACATCCCTGTCGAGTTCTCCGTCGCGGCCTACCGGTTCGGGCACTCCCAGGTCCGGGGGAGGTATCGCCTCAACACCGTCGTCGGGGCCCCCGACCCGGCGGACCCGCAGGCTCGGCCCGGGTTGCCGACGTTCACGCCCGACCCCGTCGAGAAGGACCCGCTGGGACACTTCGGCGGCTTCCGGCCGCTGCCGCGGTTCTGGACCATCGAGTGGCCCCGGTTCTTCGACGTCGAGGGTGCCGGGTCCGACGCGCGGCAGCCGTCGCGGCACATCGACACCCTGCTGGCCAACCCGCTCGCGGCCCTCCCGCCGGAGATCGCCGGCAGCGTGCCCTCGCTCATCGTGCGCAACCTCACGCGCGGCGCGCGGCTGCTGCTGCCGTCCGGCCAGACCCTCGCGGCCCGCATGTACCAGCAGGTGCTCACCGACGACGAGCTCGGCCTGGGCGGGGCGCCCGCACCGTTGTGGTACTACGTGCTGCGCGAGGCCGAGGTCCAGGCCGGCGGCGTCCACCTGGGCGCGGTCGGCGGGACGATCGTCGCCGAGGTCTTCCTCGGGCTGCTCGCCGCGGACCCGTCGTCCTACCTGCGCAACGACCCGACCTGGCGTCCCTTCCTCGGTGGCGGGGACGACTTCGCGATGCCGGACCTCCTGCGCGTCGCGGGCCACGGGCTCGGGCCCACCCCGGCGCCCGCACCGGGCGTGGGTGCGGGCACGGGCACGGACACCGGGCAGGGGGCGACCGAGGGGGAGTGACGGGTGGGACCGTGCCCGGTCCGCGGACGGCGCCGGGAGGCGTGGGTGGCGCGACTAGGCTCTCCTCGTGCCCAGCAGCCACCCGCGCCCGGCGGGTCCCCGCGTCGTGCTCGTCGGTCCGCCAGGTGCGGGGAAGTCCACCGTCGCGGCCGCGCTCGCGGTGCGCTGGCAGCTCGAGGCGCGTGACACCGACACGGACGTGGAGACCGCCGCGGGCAAGTCCGTCTCGGACGTGTTCGTCGAGGACGGCGAGCCGCACTTCCGCGAGCTCGAGCACCGTGCGGTGTCGGCCGCGCTCGCCGAGCACGAGGGCGTCCTCGCGCTCGGTGGGGGGGCCGTGCTGCACGCGGGCACCCGCAGCGCGCTCGACGACTACCGGGCCGGCGGCGGGGTCGTCGTCTTCCTCGACGTGAGCCTCGCGCACGCCGCGCCCCGCGTCGGGCTCAACCAGGCGCGCCCGCTGCTCGTCGGGAGCCCGCGCGCGCAGTGGCAGGCACTCATGGACGCGCGGCGTCCCGTCTACGAGGAGGTCGCGACCGTGCGCGTGTCGACGGATGGGCGTCGCCCGGCGGAGGTCGCCGAGCAGATCGAGGTGGCGCTGGGCGCGCTGCGTGCCACGGGGCCGGACGCATGAGCGGGTCGACCACCGTCCGGGTCTCCGGTGAGCAGCCCTACGACGTCCTCATCGGCCGGCACCTGCTCGGATCCCTGCCGGCGCTGCTCGGCGAGGGCGTGCGCCGCGTCCTCGTCGTGCACCCGGCCGCACTCGCGACGTCCGCCGAGGCGGTCCGCGAGGACCTGCTCGCCCACGGCTACGAGGCGTACCTCGCGCAGGTCCCCGACGCCGAGGAGCAGAAGACCGCGCAGGTCGCCGCGTTCCTGTGGGGCGTCCTCGGGCAGGCCGACTTCACGCGCTCCGACGCCGTCGTCGGGCTCGGGGGAGGAGCCACCACCGACCTCGCCGGGTTCGTCGCAGCGACCTGGCTGCGCGGCGTGCGGGTCGTGCAGGTCCCGACCACGGTGCTCGGCATGGTCGACGCCGCGGTCGGCGGCAAGACCGGCATCAACACCGCCGAGGGCAAGAACCTCGTCGGCGCGTTCCACCCGCCCGCCGGGGTCGTGTGCGACCTCGCCGCGCTCGAGTCGATGGCGCCGTACGACTTCGTCGCCGGCCTCGCGGAGATCGTCAAGTGCGGCTTCATCGACGACCCCGTCATCCTCGACCTCGTCGAGGCGAACACCGCACTGCTGCAGGATCCCGTCGCGGCGGCGTCCTCACCCGTCCTGGCCGAGCTCGTCGAGCGTGCCGTGCGCACCAAGGCGCGCGTCGTCGGGGAGGACCTGCGCGAGGCCGGCCTGCGCGAGATCCTCAACTACGGTCACACGTTCGGCCACGCCGTCGAGCACGTCGAGCGCTACCGCTGGCGGCACGGCGCCGCGGTCTCGGTCGGCATGGTGTTCGTCGCCGAGCTCGCGCGCCTCGCAGGTCGGCTGGACGACGACGTCGTCGCACGCCACCGCAGCGTCCTCACGTCGCTCGGCCTGCCGACCACCTACCGGGGCGACCGCTGGGAGCAGCTCCTGGCCGCGATGCGCCGCGACAAGAAGACCCGCGGCGACCTCCTGCGCTTCGTCGTGCTCGAGGACCTCGCGCGGCCCACGCGCCTCGAGGGCCCCGACCCGACCCTGCTCGCCGCCGCGTACGCCGAGATCTCCGCACTCTGACCCGTGAGGCAGAGGATCTCCGACACGCAGTGCCGGGAATGCTCTGTCTCATGGGCGAGTGCACAAGAGTGAGGGCTTGTGCTACAGATAACAACGCGCGAGACTTGTGACATGTTCGTGATGACGATCGACCAGCGGGGGAGTCGCTCCGGCACGGACCGTGTGCCGGAGCTGCTGGACGCGCTCGCGGGTGTGCGCGCCGTGCGGGGGTTCGAGCGCACGGTCGGTGACGAGGTCCAAGGGGTGCTCGACGACGCGGACGTCGTCGTCGACACCGCGCTGCGCGTGCTGCGCGACGGGGGGTGGAGCGTCGGCGTGGGCGCGGGGCCGGTGGACGAGCCGCTGCCGGACTCGCCGCGCGAGGGGAGCGGGTCGGCGTTCGTGCTCGCCCGCGAGGCCGTCGAGGCCGCCAAGAGCCGGCAGCGCCCCGTGCCCGTCGCAGTCCGGGGCACCGACGCGCAGTCCGCGCAGGACGCCGACGCCGTGCTCGTGCTGCTCGGCTCGGTCGCGGCGCGTCGCAGCGACGCGGGCTGGGAGGCCGTCGACGCGATCCTCGCCGCCGCCGACGAGGACACGACGACGCACCGGGTCGGCACGGGTGACGGTGCGGGCGCGGGTCCGGGCGGGCAGGACGTCGTCGCGCGTGCGCTCGGTGTGTCGCAGCAGGCCGTCAGCCAGCGGCTGCGCGCGGCGATGTGGGCGCAGGAGTCCGCGGTACGGCCCGTCGCGGCGCGCCTGTTGACGCGCGCGGCGTCCTGACGCCAGGGTCGGGGCCGTGCATCCTGCCCTCGTCGTCGCCGTGTGGTCCGGCGCGCTGCTCGTCTCGTCCGTCGGTGGCTGGCTCGTCACGCGTGTCGTGCTGCGTCTCGCGTCGCGGTCCCGCGACGCGGGCCGGGCGAGGCCGCGACGCAACGGTCCGGTGCTCCTCGAGCCGTTGCGGGCCAGCGACGGCCCGGACGGTGAGGGTGCGCAGATCGTGCTGCGCGGCGGGACGTGGATCGGGGTGCTCGAGCGGCTCGCGGTCACCGGCGGGGTGCTCGCGGGCGCCCCGGAGGCCGTCGCGGTCGTCGTCGCGATCAAGGGCCTGGGTCGCTACCCGGAGCTGCGCGAGAACCCCGGTGCGTCGGAGCGGTTCGTCATCGGCACGCTCGCCTCGCTCGTGTGGTCGGCGGCCGTCGGCCTGGTCGCGCTGCGCCTGCTGACCTGAGCGGGGCGTCCGGCCCCGCCCGTCGCGCCACGCACCGGACGGTAGGATGGACGACGGCCTACGGCCGGGACGACCCCGTCAGGCTTCCTGCACAGGCATCCTGCCCAGACATGCTGCGCCGCACGGCGCGCCCCACCACCGACCGGGAGATCGACGCTCGTGGCGACCACCAACGACCTGAAGAACGGCATCGTGCTGCGCATCGACGGCCAGCTCTGGACCGTCATCGAGTTCCAGCACGTCAAGCCCGGCAAGGGTGGGGCGTTCGTCCGCACCAAGCTGAAGAACGTGCTGTCCGGCAAGGTCGTCGACAGGACGTTCAACGCGGGCGTGAAGGTCGAGACGGCCAACGTCGACAAGCGCGACATGCAGTACCTGTACAAGGACGGCGACGACTTCGTGTTCATGGACACAGACACGTACGACCAGATCAACGTCCCCGCCGCCACCGTCGGCGACGCCGCGAACTTCATGCTCGAGACGCAGACCGCGCTCGTCGCGACCAACGAGGGCGTGCCGCTGTACGTCGAGCTGCCGCCGTCGGTCGTCCTCGAGGTCACGTACACCGAGCCGGGTCTGCAGGGCGACCGCTCGTCGGCGGGTACGAAGCCCGCGACCCTCGAGACGGGCTACGAGATCCAGGTCCCGCTGTTCCTCGAGTCGAACACCAGGGTCAAGGTCGACACGCGTGACGGGTCGTACCTCGGCCGCGTGAACGACTGACATGGGAGCCCGGACCAAGGCGCGCAAGCGCGCGCTCGACGTGCTGTTCGAGGCCGAGCAGCGGGGCGTCGACGTCGCCGAGCTGCTCGCGACGCGTGTGGTCGAGCCGGGCACCGAGGCGTCGCTGCCGCAGTACTCGGTCGACCTCGTCGAAGGGGTCGTGGCGCACGCCGAACGGATCGACGAGCTCCTCGCGACGCACGCGCACGGCTGGACGGTCGCACGGATGCCCGCGGTCGACCGAGGGCTCCTGCGTCTGGGGACGTGGGAGATCCTGTGGAACGACGACGTCCCGGACGCCGTCGCGGTCGACGAGGCGGTCTCGCTCGCGCGTGAGCTGTCGACCGACGAGTCGCCCGCGTTCGTCAACGGCCTGCTCGGGCGGATCGTCGCGCTCAAGCCGACGCTGCTGGCCTGACCCCGGCCCGCCCGGCGGGACCCGGTCCCGCCGGGCGCGCACGCCCGGGCACCGTCACAGGTGCTCGGGCGTCGCGTCGTCCAGGGACCCCTGCACGACCCGCAGCGGCCGCGGCACGAGCCGCGCACGGCGCTCGCCGGGCCGGCGGTCACCG
>JAFAEH010000156.1 GCA_023424135.1 Actinomycetes bacterium
GTGCGGGAACGGGCGGGGCGCCGCCGCGCGCCCGGACGCGTGACCTCCCCCGCGGGAGGGAGCCGGATCACCCCGCAGCGGGTGGGCGACGCGCCACCGGATGCCGCCGGCGGGGCACCTGACGGGCCGTGCCTGCTCACGCCGCCCCACCGATCGGGGGCGCCCCACTGATCGGGGGTGTGCTCACGACGGCGCGCGTGTCGTGCGCCGCAGCGCCGAGCGCAGCATCGCCGCCGTGACCAGCGGGTGCGCGACCCGCACGGGCGCGAAGTAGACGCGGCCGCGCCAGCCGTGCAGCCGCACGGCCGTCGTCACGCGCAGCAGCCCGGCCCGGGTGTCGACGCCGACCCCGACGCGGAAGTCGAGGTGCCGGTCGTCGGCGGCGAGCAGGGCTTCCTCGCCGACGACCTCGCGGACGTCGAACGTGTCGCGCGGGGCGGGTCGCAGGCCGAGGAGCCGGACCGCGCCCTGGCGCAGCGTCAGGAGCGCGCGGACCCAGCGAGGGCCGCGGCGCACGTCGAAGACGGCCCTCGCCCATGCGGCGGGGTCGGTGCCCGCGCCGGGCGGCAGCGGGACGACGAGCACGTCGCAGTAGTCGGGGCGGGGTACGTCGCGCAGCGCGAGCGAGGCGAACGCGGGGTGCGTGCCGTCGACGGGCGGGGCGCTGGGGGATGCGTTCACGACGACCTCCGTACGGTGGCGTATGGAGGTCCGTACGGTACCGTACGGACGTGCCGTCGTCAGCCCCCACGCCCGCCCCGCGCACCCCCCGCCGCCCGTCGGTGACCCGCGAGCAGTGGGTCGACGCCGCCGTGTCCGCGTTCCGCGCGCAGGGCCTGGACGGTGTGCGCGTCGAACCCGTCGCCCGTGCGCTCGGCGTCACCAAGGGCTCCTTCTACTGGCACTTCGCCGACCGACGCGCGCTCGTCGACGCCGTCGTCGCCCGCTGGGAGGACGAGCAGACCGACGCCGTCATCGCCCGCACCGCGACCGCCGGCGACCCGCGCGAGCGCCTCGTCACCCTGTTCACCGAGGTGGCCGCGCGCGGCGGCGGCCGCGGCGGGGAGCGGCGCCTCTACCTCGAGGCCGCCGACGAGGGCGTGCTCGACGCCGTCCGCCGCGTGACCGCCCGACGCATCGACCACGTCGCCGGCCTCCTCGTCGAGCTGGGCCACCCCGCCGACGAGGCCCGGGCCCGCGCGGCCGTCGCGCTCGCGTCCGCCGTCGGCGCCGACCAGCTCACCGGCGCCCTGCCGCCCGACGCCGACCGCACCACCCTGGTCGCGACGGCCCTCACCATGACCCTCGCCCCGCCTGACCGCACGCACCCCTGACGCGAGGGAGCACCCCCCGTACCCACGGAGCCCTCCCCCGGTGCGCGACGCCCTCCCTCGCGGGGGTGTGTCGCCGCCCGGCCCGCGACGAGCGGGTCCGGCGTGGGGCGCGTCGGCGGTGGGAGGGGCGGGTGCGGCGGGGCGGGTCAGGGGTGAGGGACGACAGGCACGACGCAGGCCGGGGAACGCAGGGCGGTGCGGCTCGTCGAGGTGCCGTCGGGCGCGAGGACCTCGAGGACGTGCGCGTCCTGCAGCGCGACGACCGTCCAGCCGTCGACGACCTCGAGGTGCCGGGGCGTGGGGCCGGCCAGCGGCTGCGTGCGCGGGTCGCCGAGCGAGCCGTCGGCGCGCACGTCGAACACGCTGACGACGTCGGGGCCCTGCAGGCCGAGCGCCCGCACCCCCAGCAGCAACCGGTCGCCGTCCAGCAGCACGTGCGACGGGGAGCGCCGCACGCCGTCCACGGACTGCGCCGGCTCGCCGGACGCCGCGGGCGGGACCGCGGGCAGGTGCTGCACGGGCGTGCCGGTCGCCGTCGGCGCGTCCCACGCGAGGACGTGCACGGACGCGTCGAGCTCGCCCGCGACGTAGAGCATGCGGCCGTCGGCGGAGAACACGACGTGGCGCGGCCCGGTGCCGGGCGCCAGGGTCGCGGCGACGCCGTCGGGCGTGAGCGAGCCGTCCGCGGCGCGCGCGTAGCGGCGCAGCTCGTCGGTGCCGAGGTCGACGACGAGCACGTGGCGGGCGTCGGGCGTCACGGCGACGAAGTGCGCGTGCGGCCCCTCCTGCCGGTCGGGATCGGGTCCCGTGCCGGCGTGGTCGAGGACCTGCGCGGGGCGTCCGGACGCGACGACGTCGGGTGCGAACGCCCCGTCGGGCGTCAGCGGGACGACGCCGAGCGTGCCGTCGCCGTAGCTCGCGACGTGCAGGACGTCGTCGACGACGAGCAGGTGGCAGGGCGACGCACCCCCGGCGGCGACCGTCGCGCGCGCACGGGGCGTGCCGTCGTCGTCGACCTCGAAGGCCGTGACCGTGCCGTCGTCGCTCTCCCCCACGGCGTACAGCCAGCGCCCGCCGCGGTGCGTCGCGACGAACGTCGGCGCGGGGGTCTCGACGACCTGGCGCGGCTCGCCGAGCACACCCGTCGCCGGGTCGAGGTCGACGCGCCAGATCCCCTCCCCCAGCCCGGCCTCGGTGCCGATGCCGGCGTGCGGGAAGGTGCCGATCCACAGGGCTGTCGCGACGCTCACGCACCGACCCTACGTCGCCGGTCGACCCCGTCATCCGTCACGCCGTGGCGGCCGGACCCGTGACGGATGACGGGGTCGCGGGCGGGGCACGGACGGGTGCGGGCGTCAGGACGGGGAGGTCCAGGGGGACGGGTCGGCGACGACCGTGCGCAGCACGGCCAGGGCCCCGCCGGTCATCGCGGGGTAGTCGCCCGCTGCCGAACGGCTCACGGCAGGTGCGGACCAGTCGGCGAAGATCACGCGCTCGGCGAGCGCGTCCGCGACCTCGTCGTGCACGTCGTCGAAGACGAGACCGAACGTGCCGCCGAGCACGACCTCGCTGACGTCGACGACGTTCGCGACGGTCGCCACCGCCAGGCCCAGCCAGCGGGCCGCCTCACGGACGGCGGTGCGCGCCCGTGCGTCACCGCGCGCGAGGGCCGCGACGACGTCCGCGAACGGCGCCCCCGGTGCCAGGCCCGCTGCTCGCGCGATCGCGTCCTGGCCCGCGTGCTGCTCGAGCGACACGGGCCGGGTCCCCGCCGGCCCCCCGTCGACGACGACGTGCCCGATCTCCCCGCTCCACCCGTGCCGGCCGAGGAAGATCTCCCCGTCGAGCACGAGCGCCCCACCGACGCCGACCTCACCCGAGACGTAGAGGAACGACGGCGGCACGGGGCCGCGGCGGGCGTGCGCCTCGGCGCGGGCGGCGAGGTTCGCCTCGTTGGCGACACGGGGCGGCAGCGCGGCCAGGACGGGGTGGGCGGCGAGCCGGGCGACGACGTCGACGTCCCGCCAGCCGAGGTTCGGCGCGTACCGCAGCGGACCGGTGATCCGGTCGACGAGACCGGGCAGTGCGAGCGCGGTGCCGGCGACGCGCACACCGTCGGCGGCGAGCCGGGCGAGCGCGGGTGCGGCGAGCGCGGCGAGCCGGTCGAGGACGACGTCGGGGTCGCTGCCGCGCAGGTCCGCGCGTTCGACGGCCTCGACGAGGACGTCGCCCGCGAGGTCGACCACGCGCAGCCCGAGGTAGTCGACGTTGACCTCCATGCCGACGCCCGCGACGTGGCCGCGCGCGGGGGCGAGCGGCACCGCGGGGCGCCCCGCACGGGGGACGACGACGGGGTCGAGCTCGCGGACCAGCCCGGCCTCGATGAGCACGTCGACCAGGCCCGTCACGGCACCGCGGGACAGCCCGGTGGCGGCGGCGATCTGGGCGCGTGAGGGTGGTGCGGTGGCGTCGACGACCTGGGCCAGCGCGACCGAGAGGTTGTGGGTGCGCATCTGCGCCTGGCGGGCGGCGCGCGACGGGTCGGGGACGCGCTCGGCGGCGCGACCCTCGCGGGTGCGCGGTGCGGACGCGGTGCCCGGCGACGTCGACGAGAGGTCGGACGACGCGTCCGACGAGGTCGGCGGCACGACGGCGTCGCGCGCCGTCCCCTCGTCGTCGTCCACCCTCGGCATGGCTTGACCCTACCGAGGACGCGAGATAAATTCATCCCGAGAACAAAACCCGGGTGCCCGATCGACGTGCGCCCGGTCCGCACTCGACGTGGAGGCGTCATGGTTCGCAAGCCCACCCCCGACGACAAGTTCTCCTTCGGCCTCTGGACCGTCGGATGGAACGCGCAGGACCCGTTCGGTGCCGCCACGCGCCCGTGGCTCGACCCGGTCGAGTCGGTGCACAAGCTGGCCGAGCTCGGCGCCTCCCACGTGACGTTCCACGACGACGACGTCGTCCCGTTCGGCTCGTCCGACGCCGAGCGCGAGAAGATCCTCGACCGCTTCCGCGGCGCGCTGACCGAGACCGGCATCACCGTCGAGATGGTCACGACCAACACGTTCACGCACCCCGTGTTCAAGGACGGCGCGTTCACGTCGAACGACCGCCGCGTGCGTCGCTACGCGCTGCGCAAGATCCTGCGCAACGTCGACCTCGCCGCATCGCTCGACGCCGACACGTTCGTCATGTGGGGCGGCCGCGAGGGCGCCGAGTACGACTCCGCCAAGGACCTGTACGCCGCCCACCAGGCCTACGCCGACGGCATCGACACCGTCGCCGCCTACATCAAGGAGAAGGGCTACGGCCTGCGCATCGCGCTCGAGCCCAAGCCCAACGAGCCCCGCGGCGACATCCTGCTCCCGACGATCGGCCACGCGCTCGGCCTCATCGCCAAGCTCGAGAACGGCGACATCGTCGGCCTCAACCCGGAGACGGGCCACGAGCAGATGGCCGGCCTGAACTACACGACGGGCCTCGCGCAGGCGCTGTGGGCCGAGAAGCTGTTCCACATCGACCTCAACGGCCAGCGCGGCATCAAGTACGACCAGGACCTCGTGTTCGGCCACGGCGACCTGTTCTCCGCGTTCGCGACGGTCGACCTCATCGAGAACGGCTTCCCCGGCGGCGGTCCTCGGTACACCGGCCCGGTGCACTTCGACTACAAGCCCTCGCGCACCGAGGACTTCGACGGCGTGTGGGCCTCGGCCGCCGCCAACATGTCGACGTACATCCTGCTCAAGGAGCGCGCGATCGCGTTCCGCCAGGACCCCGAGGTCCAGGAGGCCCTCGAGGCCGCCGGCGTCCTCGAGCTGTCGAAGCCCACGCTGGACGAGGGTGAGACGCTGGCGGACTTCCTCGCGGACCGCTCCGCGTTCGAGGACTTCGACGTCGAGGGCGTCGCGAAGCACGGCTTCGGCTTCGTGCGCCTCAACCAGCTCGCGCTCGAGCACGCGCTCGGCGCGCGCGGCTGACGCACCGCCTCGCGTGACGCGTCGACCCCGGACCCGGGGTCGACGCGTCACCGCACCAGGCCGGACGCCCGGGGAGCCCGCCGCTCCCCGGGCGTCCGCCGTCCCGTCCCCGGCACCCGCTCGGCACGGGACCAGATCGGACCTCCGCCCGGCCCGCCCGGGCACCGACGTGACACCGACGTGACAAGGGAGCACAGGCGATGACGCTCGTGGCAGGTGTGGACTCGTCCACGCAGTCGTGCAAGGTCGTGGTGCGGGACGCGCAGACGGGCGCGCTCGTGCGGCAGGGGCGCGCCAGGCACCCCGACGGCACCGAGGTCCACCCCCACCACTGGTGGGACGCGCTGCAGGCGGCGATCGCCGACGCGGGCGGTCTCGACGACGTCGAGGCGATCAGCGTGGGCGGGCAGCAGCACGGCATGGTCGTGCTCGACGCGGACGGCGAGGTGATCCGCGAGGCGCTGCTCTGGAACGACACGCGCTCCGCGCAGGCGGCCCTCGACCTCATCGCCGAGCTCGGTGACGGCGACGCCGCCGCCGGTGCGCAGGCGTGGGCGTCGGCGGTCGGCTCCGTGCCCGTCGCGTCGCTCACCGTCACCAAGCTGCGCTGGCTGCGCGACGCCGAACCCGAGAACGCGGCGCGCGTCGCGGCCGTGGCCCTCCCCCACGACTGGCTGACGTGGAAGCTCGCCGGCGGCATGGCCGAGGTCGGGTTCGACGGCCTCGTGACCGACCGCTCCGACGCGTCCGGCACCGGCTACTGGTCGCCGATCACCGAGGACTACCGGACCGACCTGCTCGAGCGCGCGCTCGGCAGCGTCCCCCGCCTGCCGCGCGTGCTCGCGGCGAACGAGGCGGGCCCCGTCGCGCCGGCGTTCGCACGCAGGCCCGTGCTCGGCCCCGGCGCCGGGGACAACGCGGCGGCCGCCCTCGCGCTCGGCCTGCTGCCGGGCGACGTCGCCCTGTCGCTCGGCACGTCCGGTGTCGTGTCGGCCATCTCGTCCGCCCCGATCGCGGACGGCACCGGGCTCGTGACCGGCTTCGCCGACGCCACCGGGTCCTACCTGCCGCTCGCGGTCACCCTGAACGCCTCGCGCGTGCTCGACGCGGCCTGCCGCATGCTCGGCGTGGACCACCCGAGCCTGTCGCGACTGGCCCTGTCGGCCCCCGCGGGTGCGGACGGGCTGGTGCACATCCCGTACCTGGAGGGCGAGCGCACCCCCAACAAGCCGAGGTCGACCGGTGCGCTGCACGGCATGCGGCTGGCCAACACCACCCCCGCGCACGTCGCACGCGCCGCGGTGGAGGGCATGCTCTGCTCCCTGGCCGACGGCATCGACGCGATGCGCGCCGTCGGCGTGCCCGTCGAGCGCGTCTTCCTCATCGGCGGCGGCGCGCAGTCCGAGGCCGTGCGCGTGGTGCTGCCCGGGATCCTCGGGCTCGACGTGCACGTCCCGACGCCCGGCGAGTACGTGGCCGACGGTGCCGCGCGGCAGGCCGCGTGGGTGCTCTCGGGCGAGGACGCGCCGCCCGCGTGGTCCGCGGCGAGCGACGCCGAGGTCATGACGGGCCCGGCCGAGCCCGTCGTCCGCGAGCAGTACGCCGCGGCCCGCGAGCTCACGGTGGACCGGCCCGCCTGATCCAGCCTCCCCAGGTCGTGAGCGCGCGATCGAATCGCCCCCTCACGACCACGCGGGGCACAGCACACCCGACCCGACGGACAACACCCACCCCGAGGGCGTGAGAGAGCAATCGGATTGCGCTCTCACGACACCTGGAGGGCCTTCGCGACCTGGAGGGCTCGCGTGCCGGGCGGTGGCGGAGCGGACGGACGAAGGGGCGGCACCCGTCGGGTGCCGCCCCTTCGCGTGAGCGCCGCGCTCCCTCCCCGGTGCGCGGCGCGGACGACGACTCAGTGCGCGTCGTCGTACGCCTTCTTGACCTCGGCGGAGATGCGGCCGCGCTCGGAGACCTGGTAGCCGTTGGCCTTGGCCCACTCGCGGACCTGCTGGGCCTCCTGCGAACGCGCCGAGCGCGGGGCCGCGGCGCCGGAGGAACGACCCGAGCGGGACGCCTGACGTCCGCTGACCTTGCGGGCGTTGCCGACCCACTGCGCAAGGTCGTCGCGCAGCTTGGCGGCGTTGTCGGACGTGAGGTCGATCTCGTACGTCACGCCGTCGAGACCGAAGGTGACGGTCTCGTCCGCCGTCCCGCCGTCGATGTCGTCGACGAGCAGGACCTGCACCTTCTGTGCCATGGAATGCTCCCGAAACAATGGGGAATACGTGCTGACGAGCACACTGTCTCACCCGACATTGTTCGAGTCAAACGGTACAGAGAATTCTCAGGGTTCGGTGCGTGCGGCCTCGTCCTGCGCCGCCTCCATGCGCGCGAGCGCCCGACGCTCGGCGCGATCGGCGTTGACGATCGCGCGCATCACGAACCAGAAGATCGCACCCACACCGATCGACGGCAGCAACGCCGCGAGAACTGCGCCCCAGTCGTTCACGAGACCTCCGTCGTTGACAACGTCACACCTGCGGCTTCACGAGCGGGAAAGGGATCGTGTCACGGATGCCATGACCCGTCATGGCGATGAGCAGCCGGTCGACACCCATCCCCATGCCGCCGCTCGGCGGCATGGCGTGCTCCATCGCGGCGAGGAAGTCCTCGTCGATCCGCATCGCCTCGTCGTCGCCGCGCGCCGCCAGCAGCGCCTGCGCCGCGAACCGCTCGCGCTGGATCACGGGGTCCACGAGCTCGGAGTACGCCGTGGCGAGCTCCATGCCCCGCACGTACAGGTCCCACTTCTCGACCAGGCCCCGCTCGGAGCGGTGGTCACGCGTCAGCGGGGACGTCTCGACCGGGAAGTCCCGCACGAACGTCGGAGCCCACAGCGTCGACCCCACGTGGTGCTCCCACAGCTCCTCGACGAGCTTGCCGTGGTTGCGCTGGGACGGCGCGAGCTCGATCTCGGCCGCGTCGAGCAGCGCGAGCAGCCGCTCGTCCGACGTGTCGTGCGTGATCTCCTCGCCGAGCGCCTCCGACAGCGACCCGTACATCGTCAACGAGGTCCACTGCCCGCCGAGGTCGTACTCCGTGCCGTCGGCGAGCGTGACGACGGTCGTGCCGAGCGCGTCGCGCGCCGCGGTCTGCACGAGGTCCTGCGTGAGGGCGGCCATCGTGTCGTAGTCGCCGTAGGCCTCGTACGCCTCGAGCATCGCGAACTCCGGAGAATGCGTGGAGTCCACGCCCTCGTTGCGGAAGTTCCGGTTGATCTCGAACACCTTCTCGACACCGCCGACGGCCGCGCGCTTGAGGAACAGCTCGGGCGCGATACGCAGGTAGAGATCGATGTCGAACGCGTTCATGTGCGTCTTGAACTGCCGCGCGGCGGCGCCCTCGGGACGCACCTGCAGCATCGGGGTCTCGAGCTCGAGGAATCCGCGACGGTAGAAGTTCTCGCGCAGGGAACGCACGACGGCAGAACGCAGCCGCACCATCTGACGCGCGCCCGGCCGCACGATGAGGTCGACGTAACGCTGCCGGACCCGCGCCTCCTCGGACATCTCGGTGCCCTCGTAGAGGTTCGGCAACGGGCGGATCGCCTTGGCCGCCATCCGCCATTCATCGGCCATGACCGACAGCTCACCGCGCCGCGAGGAGATGACACGGCCGTGCACGTAGACGTGGTCGCCGAGGTCGACGTCCGCCTTGAAGGCCGCCAGCGCGTCCGCACCGACCTCCTTCTCGCTGAGCATCGCCTGCAGGCGTGTGCCGCCGCCGTCCTGGAGCGTGGCGAACGCGAGCTTGCCCGTGTTGCGCAGGAACACGACCCGCCCCGCGATGCCCACGACGTCGTCGGTCTCGGTGCCGGGCTCGAGGTCGGGGTGGGCGGCACGCACGTCCTCGATGGTGTGCGTGCGCGGCACGGAGACGGGGTACGCGTCGGTGCCGGCGGCGAGGATCCGCTCGCGCTTGGCCCGGCGCACCTGCATCTGCTCGGGGACGTCGTCCACGGCGGGCTCGTGCCCAGCCGCGGCGGCGGGCGTGCTGGCGGGTTCGGTGCTCGCGGTCACCGGAGAATTCTACGGGCGCCGCACGGGCGCCCCTGCGCCCGGTGCGCCGTCCGCGGTGGCGGGGGCCGCTCCGGACGTGCCGGGCGCGACGACGGACCGCGGGTCGAGGTCGAGCGCGACGTCGAGGATCGGCGAGGAGTGCGTCAGCCCTCCGACGGACAGGTAGTCGACGCCCGTGAGCGCGACCTCACGGGCACGGTCGAGCGTGAGGTTGCCCGTCGCCTCGAGGTCGACGTGCCCGGCCACGGCCTCGCGGGCACGCACGCGCTCGACCGTCGCGGTGAGCGTCGCGGTGTCCATGTTGTCCAGCAGCAGGAAGTCCGCGCCCGCGTCCAGCGCCTCGTCGGCCTGCACGGGCGTGTCGACCTCCACCTGGATCGCCACGTCGGGGTGCCGCTCGCGCACCGCACGCACGGCGGCGGCCACCGAGCCGGCGGCGACGACGTGGTTGTCCTTGACCATCGCGACGTCGTACAAGCCCATCCGCTTGTTCGTCCCGCCGCCACAGCGCACGGCGTACTTCTCCAGCGCGCGCAGCCCCGGTGTCGTCTTGCGGGTGTCGAGGACCTGGGCACCGGTGCCCGCGAGCGCCTGCGTCCACCGGTGCGTGTGCGTCGCGACCCCGGACGCCCGCGAGACGAGGTTGAGCAGCGTGCGCTCCGCGACGAGCAGGACGTGCGTCGGGCCGTCGAGCGTCGCCAGGACCGTGCCGGCGTCGACGACGGCACCGTCGTGGACGCGCCAGACGACCTCGACCCGCGGCAGACCCAGCCGGTCGGCGACCTGGTCGAGGACCTCGGGCACGACGACGAGCCCGGCGACCGCCCCGGCCTCGCGCGCGACGACGTCGGCACGCCCACGCGCCCGCGCGTCGACGGTCGACTGCGTCGTGACGTCCCGCCCGGGCGCCGCGCCCAGGTCCTCGTCGAGCGCCACGGCGACGAGCCGTGCGACGCCGTCGCCGTCCGGGCCGGGGTCACCGGGCAGCACGGGCGCGTCGGCGCCGGACGGTGCGGATGGGGAGCTGACGTCGTCTCGCGGCACGCGCCCACGCTAGGCCATCACGCACGGGCGTCACCGCCCACCTCCACCGACATCCTCCGCCGGCGGCGGGTGGGTGGGGCCACGTTCGGCGGGCCGGTGGGGCTGCGCTCGGCGGGGCGGTGGGTGTGGGCTCGCTCGCTGGTGGGGTGCGCCCGGTGGGTGCTGGGGTGCTGCGGGTACGACGGAGCCCCGCCGGCTGTCGGGGGGATCAGCCGGCGGGGCTCGCGCGGGCCGGGGTGAGGTGACGTGTCACCCCGGCCCTGCCGCTGCGGTCAGCGTCGCAGCAGCGACTGGCGCACCCCCTCGAAGGTCAGCCCGCGGTGACGCGCCACGACCAGCGCGACACCGGCGGCGATGACGAGCAGCGCCAGGCCGGCGAGCCCGAGGCCCGTGCCGGTGACGGCCAGGCCCGAGCCGGAGCCCGTGGACGTGCCCGGGGCCGCGGCGAGGACCTGCACCGTCGTGTCGGCGACGACCGTGCCGTCGAGCGCCGCGACCAGCAGGTACGTACCGGCGGCGGTGGAGGCGGGGATCGTCGCGGAGACGACCGCCGTGCCGCCGTCGCCCACGACGGCCGTCGCGAGCTGCGTCGTGCCGGTCGGTGCGGCAGCCGCACCGACCGACGCGCCGCGACCACCGGACGTGACGCCCGCGCCGAGCGCGATCGTCACCCGGTCGCCCCGCTCGAACCCGGACAGGCGCACCTGCACCGGCTGACCGGCCCGCACCTGCAGAGCACCGAGCTGGATCTTCGCGTGCGGCCGCGGGTTCGGCTTTGGGTCCGTGCTGGGCGTCGGCGTCGGCTGCGCCGTCGGCCCACCGGTCGGGGTCGCCGTCGGCTCACCCGTCGGGGTGGGCGTCGGGTCGACCGTCGGCGTCGGCGTCGGCTCGGGGCCGGTCGACGCGACGAGCCGGGCGACTCCCCAGCGGGCCGTCGACTGGTAGCCCGTGCCCGTCGGGTCCGCCCAGTTCGTGATGCCGAGGCGCGCACCACCGGAGGCGTCGTTGACCTGGAGGTCCAGGCCGTGGAACGTGCCCTCGCCGCCGTCCTCGAGGAGGCTGATCGCCGCCTCGACGCGGTAGCCGTCGTCGGTGAGCGTCGTCGCCGACTCGACCCGGTTGCGCTGGAACGTCTCGTCACCGGTCCCGAACGACACCGCGTTCTGCGCGCTGATGCGGATCTGCGTGTCGTCGTAGCGGTACGGGCCGTTCTTCCAGTTCCCCGCGTCGACGTACAGCTCGACGGAGTCCTGGACCCACGGGTCGGAGCCCGTGACGTCCACGTCGGGGTCCGTGACCTCAGCCAGCAGGTAGAGCGTGTCGTCCCGCCACAGCGTGCGGACCTCGGCGGTCGCCGTGTTGCTGCCGGACACCTGCTTGCCGGTGACGACACCTGCGGCACCCGCCCAGACGTCGTCGATCTCGCCGTCGATCGTCGGTGCGGTGGACGCCTGCGCGACCTCGAGGTACGACAGCTCCTCGACGAGGGCCAGCGTGCCGGTCGTGCCGGCGGTGCCCCACCCGGTGGTGGTGTCGCCGACGACGCGCAGGTCGAAGGACAGCGTGCCGCCCTGCGACGCACCGTCGAGCGGCACGTGCACGACCGCCTGCCACCCGTCCTCGCTCTCGGTGACGACGCCGTCCACGTCACCCGAGCCGTCCCGGCCGAACGTGGAGGTGGTGTCGCCCACCTGCAGCTCGATCGCGTCGGCCGTCGGGTCCGTGACGTCCACGTAGACCGACAGGTGGTCGGACGCCCAGCGGGCCTGGAACGCACCGGCACCGTCGAGCTCGTGCAGGCGCAGCTGCTGCCACTCGAGCGCGGACGTGGCGTCCTCGTCGAGCGTGACGTCGCCGGCGAACACGTTGGCCGTGCGGATGCGGGACGGCAGGTCCTGCGCCGCCGCGCCGTAGTACGCCGGCTTGCCCTGCAGCGCGTCGTCGAACAGCAGCGGCGCGCCGTTGTCGTTGCGCCAGCTCCGGCCGTCGTTCAGGCCCCAGACCGCGACCGAGTAGAGCTCGTCCGCGTGCTCGCGGAACACCGCGAACGCGTCACGGTAGTAGTAGCCCTGCTCGACGAGCAGCGCGTCCGTGACCGGGGTGCCCGTGGTGACGTCGAGCTCGGTGACCGCCTGCGTGACCGGCAGGTCGGCGAAGCGCTCGATCGCACCCTCGAGCGCCGACACCGGCATCGCGAGGTTGACGTGGAACTGGTGGCCCACGCCGTCCAGCGGGACGCCGCGGTCGAGCAGCCGCGTCACGAGGTCGTGGTAGCGCTGCTGCTTGCCGGACTGCTCGGTGTTGTAGTCGTTGATGAACAACGCCACCGGACGGTCGGCCCCGGGAGCCGCGTACTCCTCGTTGAACGCCTCCTCGGCGTACTGGAACGCGAGGTCGATGAAGTCCTCGCCGAGGATGCGGAACCACTCCGAGCGGCGCAGGCCGTCGGCGTTCTCCCCGCTGTCGGAGACGACCTCGTTGACGACGTCCCAGGCCACGAGCGGGTTGGTGTCCGAGCCGAACTCCCCGTACGTGTCCGCCAGGTACCCAGCGACGTCGAAGATGTGCGTGCGCAGCCGCTCGCGCAGCACGGCCTGGCCCGCGGTGTCAGCGGTCAGGGGAGTCCCCGCGTCGTCCTGGAAGAACCAGTCGGGCGTCTGGCTGTGCCACACGAGCACGTGCCCGTAGACCCGCAGGTCGTTGGCCGCGGCGAAGTCCATGAGCGCGGTCGCCTCGGCGTGCGGACGGAACGTGTGGTCCGCGTCGTACCAGGCCTCGGGCTTCATGAAGTTCTCGGCCGTGACCTGGTCGAAGTGCCGCAGCGTGAGCTCGGCGGGGGCCCCGCTGGTCTCCCGGCTGTCGATCGCGATGCCCATGGGGAACGGCACCGTGTCCTTGAGCGGCTCGAGGTCCTCGATGACGATCGGGTCCGGCGTGCGGAACGCGATGTCGTCGACGAGGAACGTCGAGGTGTTGCCCGCCTCGCCGCTGGCCCACTTCGTCTCGAAGTAGACCTCGGCCGCGGTCTCGTACGCCGGCAGCGAGAACGTCCCACCGACCTTGGTCCAGCCGGTCGACAGCCCGGTGAGCGACGCGAGGTTGCCGTAGCTGCTCGTGCCGCCCGTCTCGGTGCGCACGCTCAGGGTCATGTCGCCGGGCTCGCCGTCGAACTTGATCCACGCCTCGAACTCGTAGCGCTGCCCGGCGGCCAGCAGGCCCGTGACGTCGTACTGCATACCCTGACCCTGGTGCACGCGGTCGGAGACGCGCGCCGCGTACGTCGAGTCGTGGCCGTCCTCGACCACGGCGACCGTCGCGTCACCCTCGGAGCTGCCGCGCGGCGTCCAGCCCTGCAGCGTGCCGTCCTCGAAGTCGAACGTCAGGCTCGCGCCCTCGCTCTGCTCGGCGCCGCCCTGCGGCAGCGTGAACGTCCAGCCCGCGGCCAGACGCTCGGCGACGACGGTCCGTGTCGCGGCGACGGATGCGGCACGGTCGCCACCGCCGTCGTGCACGAGCGCGATGCGGCCCGGGACGATCGCCGCCCGCAGGTTCTCGGTCAGCACCGCCTCGTCCTGGGTCGCCCAGTCGTTGATCGTGTTGGTCACCGCGAGCGGCTGCATGCCGAGCGCGACGGCGACCGGGATGGTCTGGCCCCACGCGCCGTTCGGGGCGCGGAAGTAGGGCACCTTCGCCTCGGGGTCGTCGAGCGCGGTGCGGATGATCTCGAGGTTCGCCTTGAGGTCCGCCTCGACCTGCGCCTTGGTGTAGCCCGACATGTCGGCGTAGCCGGTGCTGTGGTTGCACAGGGTGTGGCCTTCGCGCACGATCCGCTGCAGCAGCTCGGCGCCGCCGGGCGCGGTGACCTGCGACCCGATGACGCAGAACGTCGCGGGCACGTCGTTCTCCGCGAGGAAGTCGAGCAGCGCCTCGGTGTCGGCGCCGTTGGGGCCGTCGTCGAACGTCAGGGCGGCCACGTTGCCGGTGCCGCGGGCGGCGGCGACGGGCGTGCCGGTCGGGTCGACCGCACCGCCGGGCACGAAGCCCTCGAGGTCCGGCACCCAGTCGTCGGTCACGGCGCGGCCGGTGATGACGACGTCGTCGACGAGGAAGCTCGTCGTGGCGCCCGCGGCCTCGAGGTACAGGTCACCACCGGTGACGCCCTCCGCGCGCGTGTACGAGCCCGTGAGCTCGACCCAGTCGCCCGACGTGACGGCGACCGCGGGGGCGACCTCCGTGTACGCCTCGGGCTGCTCGGCGACGGTGATCTTGACGGTGTCCGCCGCCTGGCCGGGGGCGAGCTTGACCCACGCGGACACGTCGTACGTCTCACCGGCCGCGAACAGCGAGCCGATGGACGTCGCGGCACCGTGCCAGTCCTCCTTGCGACCGTCCACGAGCAGGCTCGCGGCGCCGCCGTGCGCGTCGTCGGTCGTCTGCGCGACGGTGGCCGCGCCGCGGCCGAACCACGGCTCGACGCCGGACTCGAAGTCGCTGCTCAGCACGACCTCGGCCTCCCCGTCGGCGTCGGGCGTGGTCACCAGCAGGTCGTCGACGAGGTACGTGTACGGATCGGTCTGCTCGCTGCCGTCGGCCGCGGGCGCCGACGTCGAGATCGGGGACGTCCCCAGGTAGATCTGCGCGACCGCGGCCTCGGTCGGGGCGTAGGTGCCCGAGACGGTCACCCAGCCGTCGGCGGAGATGGTCGTGTTCCCTACCCACGCGTACGCCGGCTTCACGACGAAACGGAGCTGTGCGTCGCCCTCGGTGCCTTCCGGCAGCCGTGCGCGCAGCGAGAGGTTGTAGGTCTCACCGGGCTCGACCGCGAACTCGGGGGACTGGATGCCCTCGTAGTCGCGGGTCCGGTTCGCGACCGACAGCGCCTTGCCGCCGTCGGCGTCGACGAAGCTCAGGATCTGGCCGTCACCGCTGGGCGTCCAGGCGCCCGTGGTCTCGTCGTCGAAGTCGATGTCGTGCACGACCGTCGGCTCGGCGGCCCCCGCTGAGGAGCCGATCACCGCCAGCGGTGTAGCGACGAGTGCGGCGGCTAGAGCACCCGCACCGATAGTTTCGAGCACCCTACGGTGCCGGGTCCGAGCCATTGACGCTCCCTTGCGCACAGAAAGTCCGATCTCGCCTGGTCAACGTACGGGGAAAACTGGTCGTTCGACCAGTCCGGACGTGACGCATCACACGGATGGTTGCAGAATCGAGATCGAAATATTTCGGCACGTCCCTCCACGGGGTGAGTCGGGGGCGCCCGTGCGGGCATGACGGAGCCCCACCGGCCGTGGGGGGGTCAGCCGGTGGGGCTCCAGGGGTCACACGGGGAGACGGTCCCCGGTGACGGTGCCGCGCGTCACGCGCGCGGGGTGCCGCCCACCTCCTGCGCGAGGTGGCCACGACGACGGACGACCACGAGAGCCGTACCCGTCACCAGGACGATCAGGCCCAGCAGGCCCAGGCCGAGGCCCGCACCCGTGGTGGCCAGGTTGCCCGAGCCGGCCCCGGAACCCGTCCCGGTGCCGCCCGAGCCGCCCGACCCGTCCGTGGCGGCCGCCAGGACCGACAGCACGCCGTCCGCGAGGACCGTGCCACCGACCGACGCCGATACCAGGTAGACGCCCGGGTCGGTCGCGGCCGGGACCCGGACCGTCAGACCCGCCGTTCCGTCACCGGCCACGACGACCGAGCCCAGCAGCACCTGCCCTGCCGGGACGACGACCGCCGCACCGACACCGCCGGCCGCGCCCGTGGCCGCCAGGCCCTTGCCCATCGAGATCGCGACGACCTCACCGGGCGTGAACCCGGCCAGCGCCACGCTCACGGGCTCACCGGCACGCACCTTCGGCAGCGACAGCGTCAGCTCGGGCGTCGTGACCTCCGGGTCCGGGGGCGTCAGCTCGTCGACGAGCTCGGCGACACCCCAGCGCTGCGGCGTCTGGTAGCCCCGACCGGTCGGGTCGGCCCACGTCCGCACCGCCGTGCGCACGCCGTCCGTCGCGTCGTTGACCTGGAAGTCCAGGCCGTGGAACGTCCCGAGGCCGCCGTACTCGAGGAGGCTGATCGCCGCCTCGACCCGGTACCCGGTGCCGGTGCGCGTCGCCGCCGACTCGACGCGGGCGACCTGGAACGCCTCGTCGCCGACACCGACCGACACGGTGTTGTCCGCGTCGATCCGCACCTGCGTGTCGTCGTACCGGTACGAGTCGTTCTTGACGTTCCCGGCGTCGAGGAAGATCTCCACCGAGTCCCGCTCGTACGGTGCGCTCGACGACGTGTCCACGGACGCGTCGGCCACGTCGGCCAGCACGTACAGCGTCGTGCCGTCCCACATCGTCCGGACCGTCGCGGACGCACCGCCCGTGCCCTGGATCTGCCGGTCCGTCGTCACGACGGCCGCACCGGACCACGCGTCGTCCTGCTCACCGTCGATCGTCGGCACCGACGGCGCCCGCACGACCTCCGTGAAGGACAGCGGCTCGACCAGCGCGAGCGTGCCGAGCACGCCCGGCGTGTTCCAGCCGGCGTCGCCGACCCGCAGGTCGAACTGCACGGTGTCGCCCTGCTGCGCACCGCTCAGCGGCACGTGCACGACCGCGAGCCAGCCGCCGTCGGTCTCGGAGACGACACCCTGCACGTCGCCCGACCCGTCGCGGGCGAACACGTACACGTCCCCGCCGACCTGGAGCTCGACCGAGTCGTCGTCGCCGACGACGTCGACGTAGACCGTCAGGTGGTCGCCCGCCCAGCGCGCCTGGAACTGCGCGACGCCGTCGACGTCGTGCAGCGGGAGCTGCGACCACGAGCGGTCGGAGGTCGCACCGGACGTCAGGGCGACGTCGCCGGCGAACACGTTCGCGCTGCGCAGGCGGGCGCCCAGCTCACCGTCCTCCATGATCCCGTGGTACGCGGGCTTGGCCTGCATGCCGCTGTCGAACACGAGCGGCGCACCGCTCGAGTCACGCCAGCTGCGGGTGTCGTACAGACCCCACACCGAGACGGAGAACAGCTGGTCTTCGTACTCCCGGAACGCGCGGAACGCGTCACGGTAGTAGTAGCCCTGGTCGATGAGCTTGGCCTCGCTGACGGGCGTGCCCGTCGTGACGTCCAGCTCGGTGACCGCCTGCATCAGGCCGAGGTCGGAGAACGTGTTCAGCGCACCGGCCAGCGACGTGACGGGCAGCGACAGCGACACGTGGAACTGGTGGCCCACACCGTCGACCGGAACCCCCCGGTCGAGCATGCGCTCGACCAGGTCGTGGTACCGCTGCTGCTTGCCCGGCAGCTCGCTGTTGTAGTCGTTGATGAACAGGGGCAGACGGTCCGCGCCCGGGGCGAGGTACTCGTCGTTGAAGTACTTCTCGGCGTACTCGAACGAGTCGTCGATGTACTCCTCGCCGAGGTACTTGTACCAGTCGCTGCGACGCATGCCGTCGGCGTACTCACCGCTGTCGGCGATCGTCTCGTTGACGACGTCCCACGCGACGAGCGGGTTCGTGGCCGACCCGAACGCGCCGTACTCGTCGGACATCCACTGCGCGACCTTCTGGATGTGCGTCTCCATGCGCTGACGCACGATCTGCGCGCTCGCCTCGTTCACCGGCAGGGCGTTGCCCGCGTCGTCCTGGAAGAACCAGGCCGGGGTCTGCGCGTGCCAGACGAGCACGTGCCCGTAGACCCGCAGGTCGTTCTCGACCGCGAAGTCCATGAGGGCCTTCGTGTCCGCGTTCGGCGTGAAGGTCCTGCCCGAGTACCAGTTCTCCGGCTTCATGGAGTTCTCCGGCGTGACCTGGGTGAAGTGCTTCGTCAGCAGCTCCGCGGCCGACCGGAAGGTCTCCCGCGAGTCCGCCGCGACGCCCAGCGGCACGTCGATCGCGTCCTGCAGCGACGGCAGGTCCTGGATCACCGGGTCTGGCCGCATCTCGAACGAGATGTCGTCGACCAGGAACGTCGACGTGTTGCCCGCGGCGCCCGAGCCCGCCCACTTCGTCTCGAAGTAGATCTCGGCCGCCGAGGTGTAGTCGGGCATCGTGAACGTGCCGCTCACCTCGACCCAGTCGTTCGACATCCCCGGCAGCTGCACCAGGTTCGGGTAGGAGCTCGACCCGCCCGAGGCGACGTGCGCCGACAGCGTGACGTCACCCGGCTCACCCTCGAACTTGATCCACGCCGAGAAGTCGTACGTCGCGCCCGGCTCGAAGATGCCGGCGACCGAGTGCTGGATCCCCTGGCCCTGGCTGATGCGGTCGGAGACCCGCGCCGCGTACTGGCTGTCGTGACCGGGGCTGACGACCTCGACCGTGGGCGCGCCCTTGCCGTTGTCACGTCCGGACCAACCCTGCAGCGTGCCGTCCTCGAAGTCGGCGTCGAGGTTCGACCCCGCGCCCGTGCCGTCCGACCCGCCCGCGGGAAGGGTGAACACCCATCCCTCGGCGAGCCGCTCGGTGACGACCGCCTTGGTCGCGGCGATCGAGCCGGCACGGTTGCCGCCACCGTCGTGGACGAGGACGACCTGGCCGTTCTTCATCGACGCGCGCAGGTTCGCCTCGAGCGTCGTGACGTCCTGCGTGGACCAGTCGTCGATCGTGTTGACCACGGCGAGCGGCTGCATGCCCAGCGCCACCGCGACCTCGGCCGTCTGGCCCCACTCACCGTTGGGTGCGCGGAAGAACGGCACCTCGGCGTCGGGGTCGCCGAGCGCGTCCCGGATGATCTCGAGGTTCGCCTTGAGGTCGGCCTCGACGTCCGCCTTCGAGGCGCTGCCCAGCGAGCCGTACGTCGTCCCGTGGTTGCACAGCACGTGCCCCTCGGCGACGATCCGCTGCAGGATCGCGACGTTGCCGCCCGTGATGTTCTGGCCGATGACGCAGAAGGTGGCCGTGATGTCGTTCGCCGCCAGGAAGTCCAGCAGCTCGGTGGTGTACGCACCGTTCGGGCCGTCGTCGAACGTCAGGGCCGCGGTGGACGCCGCCCCCTCGACCGCCCGCGCGGCGCTCACGGGCGTCGTCGTCGGGTTCACGGCACCGCCCGGGACGAATCCGTCGAGGTCCGGCACCCACTCGCCGCCCGATCCCACCGCGGGGCCGACGAACGTGACGTCGTCGACGAGGAACGAGGCGGTCGGGCTGACGGCCTCGAAGTAGATGTCACCACCGGTGACGCCCGCGGCACGCGTGTACGTGCCCGTGAGCTGCACCCAGGCGTCCGCCGTGACCGTGACCGCCGGCGCGGCCGTCACGTACGTCGAGTCCGGCGTCTGCGCGACGGTCATCTTCACGTCCGTCGCCGCCTCGCCCGGGGCGAGCCTGACCCACGCGGAGATCGCGTACGTGCCGCCGCTGACGAACAGCGGCGCGATCGACGTCTGCGCGCCGTGCCAGTTGTCCGACCGGCCCGTCACGTGCATGCTCGCGGCGCCCGCGTGCGCGTCCGTCGTCGTGCGCGCCACGGCGGACGAACCGCCACGACCGGCCCACGGCGCGACACCCGACTCGAAGTCGCTGTGCAGCACCTCGACGTCCGGACCGAGGTCGGTCCCGCCGTCACCACCGTCGCCGCCGTCACCACCGCCGTCGTCGCCCCCGCCGGCCGGCGCGGGACGCGTGACGCGGATGTCGTCGACGTCGTAGGTGTACGCCCCGGTCCCGCCCGTCAGGGCACCCGCGCCCAGGAAGACCTTGCGCGTCGTGTCCTCGGCCGGGGTCCACGTGCCTGTGACGGTCTTCCAGACGCCCGCGGACAGCGTCGTGCTGCCGATCCAGTGGTAGGAGGGGTCCGTCACGAAGCGCAGGTCGGCGGTCCCGACCGTGCCGGGTGCGAGCCGGGCCCGCGCCGAGAACGTGTACTCGACGCCCGCCTCGTACGTGACGTCGGGCGACTTGATGCCGTGGTAGTCCGCGCTCCGGCCGGCGACCGACAGGTAGCGACCGAGCGAGACGTCCGTCAGCGTCGGGTTGCCGCTCTGCGTCCAGCCGCCGCGGCCGGTCGTCTGGAAGTCGGCGGCCGCCACGACCTCGGTCGTGACCGCCTCCGCTCCGGGACGCGTGATGAGCAGGTCGTCGACGAGGTAGGTGTACGCGTCCGTGGACGCCGCGCCGTCGACGGTCAGTCCCGACGCGCCGAAGGTGATCGTCGTGGCGGCGTCCGCGGTGGGCGTCCAGGTACCGCTGATCGTGGTCCACCCCGCGGCGCCGATGTCGGCGGTGTTCGCGATCCACGTGTAGCCCGGTGCGCCGGTCTGGAACCGCATCGAGGTCGTGCCCGGCGTGCCGTCGGCGAGCTTCGCCCGCGCGCTGAACGAGTAGGTGACGCCCGCCACGGCCGCGAACTCCGGCGACGTCAGACCGTCATAGCTCTGCGTGCGGTTGGCGACCTGCAGCACGGTGTCCGTCGGGTAGCTCAGCGTCCCGCCGTTGCCCGTCCACGTCCCCGAGGTCCCGTCCTCGAAGTCGAGCGCGAGAACCGTCTGCGGCGCCTCCGCCCGCGCGGAGGTCAGGGTCGTGCCCACCAACGGTGCGCTGACGAGCGCCGCGACGGCGGTCACCACTCCGAAATTTTCGAACGCCTTCCGGCGCGGTCTGGTCCTCATCGACGCTCCCTTGCGCAGCATGCCACCCCCCGATCACGGGCTGGATGCGCATTCTTCGGCGAGAGAGCGGGTGAGAGACACCCCTGGTCACCCGTTCAGGTCACGGCGTTTCGTCGGACGATTGCCGCAAGTTTCGACTGTGAACGTGACCATCGGACGATCCGACGGCGTGACGCCCGATCCGGACCGTTCCGTCCGGATCAGTTTTCACCCCCACCCGGACGAGCCACTCGTCGCGCGGTGCAGGGTGGTCCGACCGCGCGTGCCCACCCCGGGACTCCTCGCGCGCCAGCGCCGCGAGCGTCAGCACCGTGGCGACCTGGTGCACGTTGGTGGTCTCCCACTCCCCGAGCTGCGGCTCCCCCAGGGGCCGGCCGTCGTCGCGGCGGTCCTGCGCGTCCGACGGGATCGCCGCGAGCGCGTCCAACGCACGACGCAGACCTGCACCGGAGCGCAGCACGCCCGGCCCGTCCGTCGCGACCCGCTGCACCCGGGCCCGCGAGGCCGCCGCGACCAGCGCCTCGTCCCCCGGACGCTCGCACGGCTCGACCCGCGGCAGGAACCCGCCCTCGACCCGGCCCGCGACGTCCCGCGCCGCGCGGTGCGCGAACACCAGACCCTCGAGCAGCGAGTTCGACGCGAGCCTGTTCGCCCCGTGCACGCCCGTGCACGCGACCTCCCCCACCGCGTACAGCCCCGGGACCGACGACCGGCCGTCGAGGTCCGTGACGACCCCGCCCGAGTGGTAGTGCTGCGCAGGCGCCACCGGCACCAGGTCCGTCGCCGGGTCGATGCCGTGCTCCGCGAGCCGCTCGTGGATCGTCGGGAAGCGTCGGCGCAGGAAGTCCGAGCCCAGGTGGCGCGCGTCGAGCCACACGTGGTCCGCCCCCGTGGCCGCCATCCGCCGCACGATCGCGTGCGCGACGACGTCCCGCGGCGCGAGCTCCGCCAGCGCGTGCACGTCCGGCATGAACCGCACGCCGTCCGTGTCCAGCAGGAGCGCCCCCTCGCCGCGCACCGCCTCCGAGACCAGCGTGAGCTGGCCCTTCACCCCCGCACCCAGCCACAGCACCGTCGGGTGGAACTGCACGAACTCCAGGTCCCCGAGCAAGGCGCCCGCGCGCAGCG
Source organism: Actinomycetes bacterium (assembly GCA_023424135.1). GTDB lineage: Bacteria > Actinomycetota > Actinomycetes > Actinomycetales > Cellulomonadaceae > Cellulomonas. The sequence continues at coordinate 22,157 of JAFAEH010000156.1, forward strand.
CCGCGGCGATGCCGTCACCCGTCGCCTGCGCCGGGTTCGTCGACGAGCGGTACACCTGCCCGATGCCCCCGGTCGCCAGCACGACAGCGGGCGCCAGCACCGCACCGACCCCGTCGCGCGACCCCTCGTTGATGACGTGCAGCGTGACCCCCGCGACCGGGCCCGGTGCGCCGTCCGGCCCCGGTGCGCCCGTCAGCACGTCCAGCACCAGCGCGTGCTCGATCACCTCGATGCCCGGGTCGTCGCGCACGGCCTCGATCTGCGCGACGAGCGCGCGCGAGATCTCCGCCCCCGTCGCGTCGCCGCCCGCGTGCGCGATGCGGTCCGCGAGATGCCCGCCCTCGCGTGTCAGGCTCAGGACGCCGTCCGGGCCCGTGTCGAACACCGCCCCGCGCGCGACCAGCTCGCGCACCCGCCGCGGACCCTCCGTGACCAGGACCTCGACCGCACGCGGGTCGCACAGCCCGACGCCCGCGACGAGCGTGTCCTGCAGGTGCGCGGCCGGCGAGTCCGCCGGGTCGAGCGCGGCCGCGATGCCGCCCTGCGCCCACACCGTCGACCCCGAGGACAGCACGCCCTTGGTCACCAGCAGGACGCGGCGCACGCGCGTGCGCAGCTCGAGCGCCGCGGTCAGCCCCGCGATCCCCGAGCCGACGACGACCGCGTCCGCGCTCGTCGTCCACCCCGGGTCCGGTGCCGCCAGCCGCGTGGCGAGGCTGACGGCCGGCAGGTCGGGCATCGAAGGCACGACGGGACCCTACCCCCGCCCCTGCCTCGGCCCATGTCCCCGTCCGCCGGCCCACGCCCCCCACCACCCAGCGCCGAACACGGACTTCGGCGGCTTCTGGCACCCCATGAGCCGCCGAAGTCCGAGCTCGGCGAGAGGTGGGGGTGGGGCGGGGGTCGGGGGTGGGTGGACGACGCGGGTCAGAGGAGGGTGCGGGCGTCGGCCAGCGGGATGCCCGAGGGCACCAGGCCCGTGGCCTGCGTCCACCCGTCGGGGACCTGGCCCGGGTCGTCCCCCGCGTCGACGACCCGGTTGTCGGCGTCGACGAGCACGACGTGCGGCTCGTACGTGCGGGCCTCGGCGTCCGACATCGTGCCGTATGCGATGACGATGACGACGTCGCCCGGGTGGACCAGGTGCGCGGCCGCACCGTTGACGCAGACCTCACCGCCCCCGGGCTCGCCCGCGATCGCGTACGTCGTCAGGCGCGCACCGTTCGTCACGTCGACGACGTCGACCTGCTGACCCGGCAGCACGTCCGCGGCGGCGAGCAGGTCCGCGTCGATCGTGATGGACCCGACGTAGTGCAGGTCCGCGGCCGTGACCGTCGCGCGGTGGATCTTGCCCGTGAGCATCGTGCGCTGCAGCGTCGTCATGCGGCACCCCCGTCCCCGCGGCCGGTGCCCGGCACTGCGGACCGCCCCCCGGCGGCGACCGTCGCGCCGCGCAGCGTCACGGGGGCGTTGTCGATGAGACGGGTCGCGCCGACCCGCACGGCCAGCAGCAGCAGGGCGTCCGACGTGCCCGCCGCGGCGGGGGCGAACGACGCGGCGTCGACGAGCGCGACGTAGTCGACCGCGTCACCGTCGGACAGGTGCTCGTCGAGCACTGCACGCGCGGCGTCGACGACGTCCGCCGGCGCCGCACCACCCGTCGCGGCCCGCCCGCCCGCGGCCAGCGCACGCGACAGGCCCAGCGCACGCCCACGCTCGTCGTCGGACAGGTACGCGTTGCGGCTCGAGCGCGCGAGCCCGTCGTCCTCCCGCACCGTCGCGTGCGCGACCACGTCGACCGGGACGTCGAGGTCCGCGACCATCGCCCGCACCGCCGCGAGCTGCTGCGCGTCCTTCTGCCCGAACAGCGCGACGTCGGGCCGCGTCAGGTGCAGGAGCTTGAGCACGACCGTCAGCACACCGTCCAGGTGCCCCGGGCGCGACGCCCCCTCGAGCACGTCGCCCACCGCACCCGCGCTCACCCGCACCGTCGGGTCGCCCGTGGGGTAGACGACGTCGGGCGTCGGCGCGAACACCACGTCCTGCGACCGCAGCAGACCCGGCCCGCCGAGCAGCGCGAGGTCGCCGTCGAGGTCGCGCGGGTAGCGCGAGAGGTCCTCGGCGGGGCCGAACTGCAGGGGGTTGACGAAGATGGTGACGACGACGACCTCGGCGAGCTCGCGCGCACGCGCCACGAGCGCCAGGTGGCCCGCGTGCAGCGCGCCCATCGTCATGACGACGGCACGCCGGTACGGGCGCCGCCCGGTGTCGGACTCGCGCCGCGGCAGCGTCGTCGCGTCCTGCGCCGCGAGCGCGGCCGCGAGCTGCTCGCGGTCGCGCACGAGCGCGGGCTGGGTGGTGCTCATGCGTCCTCCTGCGGCGGTGTGCCGCCGTCGTCGGCCGGCCCGGGGGTGCCCGGGGGCGGCGTCCTGTCGTCCCCCTGCTGCAACGCCCCAGGGGTCCCGGTGATGCCCGCGAGCGCGTCGAGCACGCGCTGGGC
>JAFAEH010000163.1 GCA_023424135.1 Actinomycetes bacterium
CGCTTGGTGTCGAGGAAGCGGTAGATGTCCGGGTGGTGCGCGTGCAGGTACACGGCACCGGCGCCCTGGCGCGCACCGAGCTGGTTGGCGTAGCTGAACGAGTCCTCGAGCAGCTTCATGACGGGGATGACGCCCGAGCTCTGGTTCTCGATGTGCTTGATCGGCGCACCGTGCTCGCGGATGTTCGACAGCAGCAGCGCGACGCCGCCGCCGCGCTTCGACAGCTGCAGCGCGGAGTTGATGCCGCGCGCGATCGACTCCATGTTGTCCTCGATGCGCAGCAGGAAGCAGGACACGGGCTCGCCGCGCTGCGCCTTGCCGAGGTTGAGGAAGGTCGGGGTCGCGGGCTGGAAGCGCCCGGAGACGATCTCGTCGACCAGGTTCATCGCGAACTCCTGGTCACCCTCGGCCAGCGAGAGGGCCACCATGCACACGCGGTCCTCGAAGCGCTCGAGGTACCGCTTGCCGTCGAACGTCTTGAGCGTGTACGACGTGTAGTACTTGAACGCGCCGAGGAACGTCTGGAACCGGAACTTCTTCGAGTACGCGTACTGGAAGAGCGACTTCACGAACCCGCGGTCGTACTGCGCGAGCACCGCCGGGTCGTAGTACTTGTTCTCGACGAGGTAGTCGAGCTTCTCGTCCAGGTCGTGGAAGAACACGGTGTTCTGGTTGACGTGCTGGAGGAAGTACTCGCGCGCAGCCTGGCGGTCGGCGTCGAACTGGATCTTGCCGTTCGCGTCGTACAGGTTGAGCATCGCGTTGAGGGCGTGGTAGTCCAGCCCCGTCAGCTCTACGCGGGTATCTGCGACTGTCGCTGCCAAAATCGTCCCAATCCCTCACGGACGCGCGTGACGTCCTCGGTGGTTCCCATGAGCTCGAAGGCGTACAGGTAGGGCACGTGGCACTTGGCCGCCACGATGTCACCCGCGATGCAGTACGCCTCGCCGAAGTTCGTGTTGCCGGCCGCGACGACGCCGCGGATCAGCGCACGGTTGTCCTCGTCGTTGAGGAACTTCACGACCTGCCGCGGCACCGCGCCGCCCTCGTTGCCGCCGCCGTAGGTGGGGACGACGAGCACGTACGGCTCGGTCACGTGCAGGAACTCGTCCGTCGGACGCACCGGGATGCGCTGCGCCGGGACGTCGAGCTTCTGCACGAAGCGGTGGGTGTTGCCGGACACCGAGGAGAAGTAGACGAGGTTGCTCATCACGGCCCCTTCCTCGTGTCGTGTGCTGCCGCCGGGTCCGGGCACGCCGGAGCCCAGCCGGTCCTTCCGGGTGCAGACCGACCGACATCCGGAAGCGGGATGCCGGTCGGTCGGTGTTCTCGAATGCCCGCCGGGCCGGAGCGGCTGGGCCCTGCCCCGGCCCGGGGCGACTGCGGGGCGGGCTGCGCGTGGCAGCACCCGCCGGGTGCTGCGGTCAGGCGACCTGCGTCGCCAGCTTCTCCGCGAGCGCGGCGATGCGGTCCGGGCGGTAGCCCGACCAGTTCTCGCCGCCGGCGACGACGACGGGCGCCTGCAGGTGCCCGAGCGACATGACGTAGTCGCGCGCGTCGGCGTCCTCCGAGATGTCGACCACGGTGTACTCGTGGCCGAGCTTGTCGAGGGCGCGGTAGGTGGCCGTGCACTGCACGCAGGCCGGCTTGCTGTAGACCGTGATGGTCATGTTCTGCTCCCCCGAGCTCGTGGTCCGTTGTCCCCTTGTCGGCCGCAGATCGCGAGCGTCACTCGTCCGTCCGGAGCGAAGTGGAGTTCGGGGCGTGCCGTCGGGCTAGACACTACACCTGGGGTCTGACATCGCAACTCACCACTAGGTGTTGTGTTACAGCCGTGTCGTTTTTCACCCTGGGGGTACCCCTGCCCACCGCCTGTGGACACCCGACACCGCCCCTGACGTGCGACGACGCGCACGCGCCACACGACACGCCGCCCATGTGCACACCCATGTGCACAGCTCGTCGCGGGTCGTCCCCATGGCCGTCCACAGGCGATCCGCCCGGCTTCGTGCGGTTCGTCACGCCCGGGGTCGCCGACACGCCGCGGCACGACACGCCGCGGCGTCCGATCCACCACCCGTTCGTGGCCGCGAGGCAGGCCCCGGGTCGCCCCGGCACCTGGGGACGGCAGCCCCGGACGCACTCGTGCCCGGTACGCGGCGTCGCGTACCCGGCCCGGGGCGGGGGCCGGGGGGGCGCCACCCGGCCACGGGTCGGGTCGTCCTGCCCGGGCGTCGGCCCGGCCCCGGACGTCAGAGGGTCGCCAGCGCGCGGCCGACCGCCGCGAGGACCAGCAGGCTCAGGACGCTCCACGCGAGCATCGAGCCCAGGACGTAGCCGACGTAGCGAAGACGCTGCCGGAGCCCACCCTCGAAGTAGGGGGCGGGCGCCCAGCGCATCGTCTCGACGACGTGGCGAAGGCGGGTGCGGAGGGGGAGGGACGTCGTCGGGCGACGGTGCCAGGTGACGGCGGACACGGGTAACACGCTCCTCTTGAGTGCGACGGTGATACGGGGCGCCGGGGTCTCCGGCTCCCCCATCGTCTCACCATGCGGGACGCGGGATGGGGACCAAGGGCCCCTGGTCGACGCTCCCGGCCACCCGGTAGGGCGAACCCCGCGAGCGGGTTACCCGTCCGCCGCCCCGAACCGGTCCGGCAGTCGCGAGGACGGGGGGTCGCCCCTCGTCAGGCGATCCGCAGGTGCTCGGCCGGCGTCACCGGGCGCGCGCCGTCGGGACGCGCCGTCACCGCCTTCTCGAGCACCGACGTGATCTCCTCGCCCACGAGCTCGTGCCGCTCGAGCAGCGCGTCCCGCAGCGCCTCGACGAGGTCCCGGTTCGTCGCGAGCAGCCGGCGCACGGTCGCACGCGCGCTGTCGAGCACGTCCTCGAGCTGTGCGCGGGCCGCGGAGTCCGCGATCACCGCCGAGACCAGGTCCCGGTCGGTCGCGGCGAACGACACGAGCGACCCCGCCATCCCGGCCGCACCCACCATCTGCGCCGCCGTGCGCGTCGCCGCCGCGAGGTCGGACGCCGGGCCCGTCGTCGTCTGGCCGAAGAACAGCTCCTCGGCGACCCAGCCGCCCATCGCGATCTGCACGAGCGCCCGCAGGTCGTACTGCGTGTGCGTGTAGACCTCCTCGCAGTCCCCGTGCGCGAGCAGGCCCAGGGCCGAGCCGCGCTTGACGATCGTCAGGACCTCGAGGTTGCGGTTGGGCGCGACCAGCCACGCCGTCACCGCGTGCCCCGCCTCGTGCGTCGCGATGAGCGTGCGCTCCGTCTGCGTGTACGTCACCGGGTGGCCGATGCCGACGAGCTCGGTGATGCGCGCCTGCTCGACGTCGACGTACCGCATCGCGTCGTCGCCGCGCCGCAACGCGTTCACGAGGGCCTCGTCCAGCAGGTGCTCCACCATCACGGGTGTCCATCCGCTGGTCGCGGCGGCCACGCGGTCCCGCGCCGCGGGCTCGTCGAGCTCGACGTGGTGGGCCCGACGGGCCAGGAAGTGGTCGACGAGGGCCCGGCGCCCGTGCGCGTCCGGCGGGTTGAACGTCAGCCGCCGGTCGAACCGGCCCGGGCGCAGCAGCGCCGGGTCGAGGTGGTCCGCGCGGTTCGTCGCGGCGATGAGCAGGATCGGCGCACGCGTGGGACGACGCTGCTTGAGCTGGCGGTGCGCCGGCAGCAGCAGGTTCGCGGCCGCGACGAGCCGGTTGTAGGCCTTGTCCGAGCCGACGGGCTCGTCGAACGATTGCATCTGGACCAGCAGCTCGTTGACGACACCCCCCGTGCCCTCGGAGATCATCGCGTTGCGCACGACGCCCGTGCCCTGGCCCGCGAGCATCGCCGCCGGCGACGGCAGTCCGACGAATGCCGCCTGCTGCGACGCGAGCAGACCGCCGCGGCGCAGCGCGATCGCGTCGATCTCCTCGATGAACCCGATCGCACCGCCCTCCTTGCGTGCCGCGGTGCGCAGGGCCCGGAAGTACGCGCGGATCTTGCGGGCCGTCGCGCCGTAGTACATCGACTGGAAGCTCGTCGCCGACACGAACAGGAACGGCACCCCCGCCTCGGCGGCCATCGCCTTGGCCGTCATCGTCTTGCCCGTGCCAGGAGGGCCCTCGAAGAGGATGCCGCGGCGCGGTGTGCCGCCCATCTGGTCGGCGAACCGGCGGTGCGTCTGGAACAGGTCGATCGAGCGGCGCACGTCGTCGACGATCGGGTCGATCCCGACCACGTCGGCGAGCGTCACGTCCACCTGCTCGGGCCGGTACGTGACGTGCGGCGAGCGCCCGGCACCCACCTGCGTGCCGACCAGCAGCAGGAGCAGCGCCGCGAAGAACAGCACGGGCGCGATGATCAGCGGGTCGACGCTCGGCAGCACGACCAGCGGGCGGCCGGTCACCGCGGCCCACACGACGTACGCCTCGAGCGCGAGCACGACGAGGCACAGGCGGATCACGCGGCGACGGCGGACACGCTCGCGGTCGACGGCGATGTCGTGCGAGGCGAGCGGGGAGCGTGCGGGTGCGTCGGTCACGGGCTGACCCTTCGTCCGGCGACGGCCGCGCGGGATCGCGTCCGCCGCATCCGCGGTGGTCTCGCCATCGTGGTCCGGATTGTCCGATTCGGACAACCGCTGCGCGGCACTGTCACCCGACCGGCCCAGCGCGTCCCTTCCCCGGGGGCGCGGGTGTGCAGAGTTCGGGACCTCAGCCGTCCCGAACTCTGCACACCTGCGCCGCCCCGCAGGACGCGGAACGGGCAGGGTGGATCAGGAGGGGCCGCGGGTGAGCTGACGCGGGACGAGGCGCACGCGGCGCTGCGGCGCCGGCTCGGTCAGCGGGTGCAGGCGGTCGGCGACGACGTTGCCCGTGGGGTCGGCGCGGAAGACCCGCCGCCCCGGGTCGACGAGCGTGCGCAGGAACTCGACCTGCGCCCGGACGGCCCGGACCTCCTCCTCCAGCTCGAGGATCCGCTTGATGCCCGCGAGGTTGACGCCCTCGTCCTGCGAGAGCCGCTGCACCTCGCGCAGCATGCGGACGTCACGCATGGAGTAGCGACGCCCCCGGCCGCGTGTGCGGGCCGGACGGACGAGGCCGAGGCGGTCGTACTGGCGCAGCGTCTGCGGGTGGAGCCCCGCGAGCTGCGCGGCGACCGAGATCACGTAGACCTTGGCGTCCTCGTCCATCGCCCCTCCTGTCCCCTACGACTCTGCGACTCTCCCCGCGGTGCGGCCGGTGCCGACGTCGACGGCGTCGGGTCAGCGACGTGCCTGCGCCATGAGGTCGGCGCGCACGTCCTCGCCGGACGTCGCGATGCCGAAGGCCTGCACGGCCTCCTTGGCCGCGGCGGACAGCTTCTGCGGCACGACGACCTGCACGGTCACCAGCAGGTCGCCCGTGCCGGACGACGTCGTGACGCCCTTGCCCTTGACGCGCAGCGTCCGGCCCGACGGTGTGCCCGCGGGGATCTTGACGCGCACGGTCGAGCCGTCGAGCGTCGGGACGTCGATGGTCGCGCCGAGCGCGGCCTCGTCGAACGCGACGGGCACGGTGACGCGCAGGTTGCCGCCGTCGAGCGTGAACACGGGGTGCGGCTCGACGTGCACGGTGATGACGAGGTCGCCGGCCGGGGCGCCCGGGTCGCCGGGGCGGCCCTTGCCGCGCAGCCGGATCTTCTGACCGTCGCGCACGCCCGCGGGGATGCGCGCGTTGACCGTGCGCCCCTCGACGGACAGCGAGATGGTCGAGCCCTCGGCGGCCGTGCGGAACGGCAGCGTCGTCGCCGCGGACAGGTCCATGCCGGGCTGGGGACCGCGCGCGGCACCGAACCCGCCACCACCGCCGCCGAACAGCCCGCCGAGGATGTCCTCGAACCCGGCGCCACCGCCGCCCGTCGAGTAGCGCACCCGCCCGCCCGGGCCGTTCGCCCCGCCGAACATGCCACCGAACATGTCCTCGAACCCGCCGTTGGCGCCACCGCCACCGCGGCCGCCCGCGGTGAAGCGGGCCCCGCCGGCCATGGCGCGCAGCTGGTCGTACTGCTGGCGCTGCTCGGTGTCGGACAGCACGGCGTACGCCTCGCCGATGTCCTTGAACCGCGCCTCGGCGGCCGCGTCACCCGGGTTCTGGTCCGGGTGCAGCTGGCGCGCGAGCTTGCGGTACGCCTTCTTGATGGTCGCGGCGTCGGCGTCCTTGGGGACGCCGAGCACGGCGTAGAAGTCCTTCTCGAGCCAGTCCTGGCCGGTCACGGCGCCTCCCTCCTGTCGTGGTCCGTGGTGCTGTCCCTCGTCGTCGTGGTGCTGGTGCCGCCGGGACGGCGACCGGTGGTCCGGCCGCCGCCCCGGCGATGGTCCGTCGTGGTGCGGACGATGATGGCGTCCCTCAGCCTTCCGGGTCCACCACGGCGACGCGCGCCGCGCGCAGGATCCGGTCCGCCGTCCGGTAGCCGGGCTGCAGGACCTGCTGCACCGTCGGCTCCGTGACGTCCGCGGAGTGCCCGTGCATGAGCGCCTCGTGCACGGCCGGGTCGAACGGCTCGCCGGCCGCCCCGTACCGCTCGACGCCGAAGCGCGACAGCGTGCCCTCGAGCTTCTCCGCGATCGACGCGAACGGGCCCGTCAGGTCCCCGTGCTGACGCGCGAGCTCGATGTCGTCGAGCACCGGGATCAGCGCCTCGGCGACGGCCGCGACACCGCGGTCGTGCGCGGCCAGGGACTCCGCCTTGGACCGCTTCACGTACGCGTTGTACTGCTGCTCGAGGTTGTAGTACGCCGCGTTGGCGCGCTGCAACTCGTCGAGGCGCTCTGCCGCGAGGGCCTCGGCCGCCACGAGCTGCTCGTGCATGTGGGCGTCGGCCTCGGCCTCGAGCCCGGCGAGCGGGTCGGCCTGGGGCTCCTCGGCCGCCGGCTGCTCGCGCACCTCGCCCGTCTCCGGGTCGACGCGCCTCTTGTCGGTGAAGCGGGGGGTCTCCTCGCCGGAGGGGTCGGGCTGGCCCTCTCCCCCGGCGCGGGCCTGGTTCTCGCTCACTTCTGCTCGTCCTCGTCCACGATCTCCGCGTCGACCACGTCCTCGTCGCTGG
>JAFAEH010000203.1 GCA_023424135.1 Actinomycetes bacterium
CCGCGGCGCCGCGCCGCCCGGCGCTGCCGCTGCGGATCGTGCGCGGGGTCTGGATGGGCGCGGCGCACCTGGTCGGCGGGACGGCGCGGCACGTCGGGGCGGGAGCACGGGACCTGGACCCGGCGCACCGTCGTGACGGGCTCGCGCTCACGCTCGTCGCGTTCGCGGTGGTCATCGCGGCCCGTGAGTGGTGGGACCTGTCGGGCACCGCGGGCGACGTCATCCACAACGTGGTCGCGGGGACGTTCGGCGTCGTCGGGGTCGCGGTCCCCGTGGTGCTGCTGGGCCTGGGTCTGCGGCTCATGCGCCACCCGGACCGGGTGCAGGCGAACTCGCGCATCGGCATCGGTCTGAGCGCGATCACGATCGCGGTGTGCGGGATCGTGCACCTGACGCAGGGCCTGCCGCGCACGCAGGACATGGCGGCGATCCGGGAGGCGGGTGGCGTCGTCGGGTTCGGCGTGGGCACGCCCCTGGGCACGATGCTGACGCCCGTCGTCGCGGGTCTGCTGCTCGGGATCCTCGCGTTCTTCGGCGTGCTGGTCGTGACGGCGACGCCCGTGCACATGATCGGGCCGCGCCTGGCGGGCCTCTACCACCGGCTCACGGGTCACCACGAGCGTCCCGCCGACGACGAGGACGCACCGCTCGTCATCGAGGCGCTGCACAGCGCCCGCCCCGAGCCGCCCGTCAAGCCGAGGCGCCGGCTGCTGGGGCGTCGTCGCGCGCAGGACGTCGCCGACCCGGACGACGCACGGCTCGACGAGTACGAGGGCGACGAGGCGTTCGAGCGTGCCGCCGTCGTGCACCGCGAGGACCGCGTCCCGGACGACGAGGTGGTCGACGACGCCTCCGCGGACGACGTCGCGACGCGCGCGGTGCCCGCGGCGGACACCACGCCGACGACGGCCGTCGGGTCGGCGATGTCGGCGCCGCCGACCACGGGTGTCCCGCGCGGTGAGCAGCCGATGCTCGGCGGGGACGTCGTCTACATCCTCCCGGCGGAGGACGCTCTCGCGAAGGGCGCACCGCACAAGGTCCGTTCCGCCGCCAACGACCGGGTCGTCGACTCGCTCACCTCCGTGCTCGACCAGTTCGGGATCGACGCGCAGGTCACGGGCTTCACCCGTGGTCCGACGGTGACGCGCTACGAGGTCGAGCTCGGCACGGGCGTCAAGGTCGAGCGGGTCACGGCGCTGAGCAAGAACATCGCGTACGCCGTCGCGAGCGCGGACGTGCGCATCCTGTCGCCCATCCCCGGCAAGTCGGCGATCGGCATCGAGATCCCGAACACGGACCGCGAGACCGTCGCGCTGGGCGACGTGCTGCGCTCGAGCGCCGCGAAGCGCACCGAGCACCCGATGGTCATCGGGGTCGGCAAGGACGTCGAGGGCGGCTACGTGGTGGCGAACCTCGCCAAGATGCCGCACCTGCTGGTCGCGGGTGCGACGGGCGCGGGCAAGTCGTCGTTCGTCAACTCGATGATCGTCTCGATCCTCATGCGCTCGACGCCGGACCAGGTCCGGATGATCCTCGTCGACCCCAAGCGCGTCGAGCTGACGCTGTACGAGGGCATCCCGCACCTCATCACCCCGATCATCACCAACCCGAAGAAGGCCGCGGAGGCCCTCGAGTGGGTGGTCAAGGAGATGGAGGCGCGCTACGACGACCTCGCGATGTTCGGCTTCAAGCACGTCGACGACTTCAACGCGGCGGTGCGCGCGGGCAAGGTCAAGCCGCTGCCGGGGTCGGAGCGCAAGATCGCGACGTACCCGTACCTGCTGGTGATCGTCGACGAGCTCGCCGACCTCATGATGGTCGCGCCGCGTGACGTCGAGGCGTCCATCCAGCGCATCACGCAGCTCGCGCGCGCCGCCGGCATCCACCTGGTCCTGGCGACGCAGCGCCCGTCGGTCGACGTGGTCACGGGTCTGATCAAGGCGAACGTGCCGTCGCGCCTGGCGTTCGCGACGAGCTCGCTGACGGACTCGCGCGTGGTGCTCGACCAGCCGGGGGCCGAGAAGCTCATCGGCCAGGGTGACGCGCTGTTCCTGCCGATGGGCGCGGCCAAGCCGATGCGCACGCAGGGTGCGTGGGTCGCGGAGTCGGAGATCCACGCGGTCGTCGAGCACGTCAAGGCGCAGCTCGCGCCCTCGTACCGCGAGGACGTGACGGTCGCGGCCGCGAAGAAGCAGGTCGACGAGGACATCGGCGACGACCTCGACCTGCTGCTGCAGGCGGCCGAGCTCGTGGTCACGACGCAGTTCGGCTCGACGTCGATGCTGCAGCGCAAGCTGCGCGTCGGGTTCGCGAAGGCCGGGCGGCTCATGGACCTGCTCGAGTCGCGTGAGATCGTCGGGCCGTCGGAGGGGTCGAAGGCGCGCGAGGTGCTCGTCCAGCCCGACGACCTGCCCGGCACCCTCGCGATGCTCCGAGGCGCGTCGGACGGCGGTGCGCGGGGGGACGAGGAGGACGACGGCGGGCCCGCACCCGCCGACGTCGGCTGAGCGCGCACGTGGACGACGTCCTGTTCGGTCCGCTCGGTGTCGCCGGGCTGGTGATCGCCGTCGTCGCGATCGCCGCGCTCGTGACCGTGCTCGTCCTGCTGCGCCGCGAGCGGCACCAGACCCGGCGCAACGCCGAGCTGGTCAGCGAGGCGCGCAGGCTCGGGCGCCGGTACGACGCGCTGCAGCGGGTCACGCGCGAGGGGGTCGTCGTGCAGACCCGCGACGGGCGCGTCGAGGACATCTCGGACCGTGCGGCGCAGATCCTCGGGGTCGTGCGCGAGGACGTCGTCGGCGTCCCCGTGGCCAAGCTGCCCGTCGTGCTCCTCGACGACCGGGGGATGGCGGTCAGCCCCGGTCTCGTGCTGGGGCACCGCGCCGGCGACGACGAGCAGACCACCGTGGTGACGCTCGTCCCTCCGCTGCCGGGCGCCCGCCCCTCGGTCGTCCAGGTCACGAGCCGCACGGTGCGCGGCGACGGCGCCGACACCTCCGTCGTCACGACGGTCGTCGACATCACGGCACGCCACGAGGTCGAGGAGGCGCTGAGCCGCAGCGAGACGCAGTTCCGGGTCGCCATGGAGAACGCGCCGATCGGCATGGCCCTGGTCGACCTGGAGTGGCGGATCACCGAGGCCAACGTCGCGCTCGCCGAGCTGCTGGGCACGCACGCCGCGGCGCTGCGCGGCTACCGTGTCGACGAGCTCAGCGCGCCCGAGGACCGGGCGGCGCAGCGCATGGCGATGGACCGCCTGCTGGGCGGGGGGCAGCAGCGGTTCTCCCTGGAGATGCGGTGCCGGCGGGCGGACGAGCAGCTCGTGTGGGTCGTCCTGGACGCCGCGCTCGTCCGCGCCGCCGACGGGCGCCCGGACCACTTCGTCGTGCAGGTGCGGGACGCGACCGAGTCACGCATGCAGGCGGAGATGCTCACGCACCGTGCGATGCACGACCCGCTGACGGGCCTCGCGAACCGCACGCTCCTGCAGGAGGTGCTGGCGACGGCTCTTGCGCAGCCCGGTGCGGCGGACCGTGTCGCGGTGCTCGCGTGCGACCTCGACGGCTTCAAGGGCATCAACGACCGGTACGGGCACGCCGCGGGCGACGACATCCTCGTGCACGTCGCCGGCGTGCTGCGGGCCGCGACGTCCGGGAACGGCACGGTCGCGCGCCTCGGCGGCGACGAGTTCGTCGTCGTCCTGCAGGACGTGCACGCCCCCAAGGCGGTCTTCGAGGTCGCGAACGAGATCCACGCCGGGCTCAAGGAGCCCGTGCGCGTGGCACGGCGCCGGCTCGGGGTGGGGGCGAGCGTCGGGATCGCGCTCGCCGAGCCGCAGCTCGTCGAGGCGGGTGCGCCGACGCTGCTCGCGGCCGCCGACGCCGCGCTGTACCGGGCCAAGCAGGCGGGCCGGGGGCGCACCGAGGTGTACGACACGTCGATGGAGCTGTCCACGGCCGCGAGCCTGAACCGCGAGCTGGTGCACGCCATCGAGGCCGACGAGCTGGTGGTGCACTACCAGCCGATCGTCGACCTGTCGGACTCGCGGGTCGTCGGGTACGAGGCGCTGGTGCGCTGGCAGCACCCCGTGCGGGGGCTGCTGCTCCCCGGGGCGTTCCTGCCGCACATCCAGGAGGCCGGCGTCTCGGTCATGCTCGGGCAGTTCGTCGCGTCGCGCGTCGTGGAGTTCCTCGCGGGGACGGCCGACGACGGGCGGTGGGTGTCGGTCAACGTGTCCGCGGACCAGCTCGGCGACTCCGAGCTGGCGACCCGCCTCCTGCAGGACCTCTCGCGGCACCGCGTGACGGCGGGTCGGCTCGTGCTCGAGCTGACCGAGTCCTCGCTCGTCGCGTCGGGCACGCGGATCCGCCACGAGCTGACGCAGCTGTCCGCCGCGGGAGTCCCGATCCTGCTGGACGACTTCGGCACGGGGGTCTCGCCGCTGTCGTACCTGCGGGACCTGCCGGTGGCTGGTGTCAAGCTCGACATGTCGTTCACGTCCGGCATCCCGCACGACCCGACGGCCGGGAAGGTCGTGCGTGCGCTGGGTGCGCTGGCCCGTGAGCTCGCCATGGTCACGATCGCCGAGGGCATCGAGCACGAGGAACAGGCGGACTTCCTGCGCCGCAACGGCTGGCGCTACGGGCAGGGCTGGTTGTACGGGGGCGCGCGGCCGATGCCGTGACCCGGCGCTGCGCCGGCGGGCACGGTGCTGCCGGTGGTCGCGGTGCCCGGGGCCGGGGTCTCAGGGGGTGCGGCGGACGACGACCGGTCCGGGCCCGGTGGTGGTGACAGGTGTGGTGCGCTCGGCGGCCTGGCTCCCGGCGGCCTCGCGCACGAGCGCGAGGCGGGCGGCGACCTGCGCGGACGTCAGCGTCGACGTGCCGTCGGGGATGTCGGTCAGCGCGTGCACCTGGTGGCCGTCGCGGCGGTCCACCGTCACGGGGGTCCACTGGACGCCGACGACCCGAGCGGGGCCGGCGGGGGTGCCGGCCGCGGGGTCGGCACCCGTGGCGACGACCTCGGCCGTGAGCAGCAGCCCGGACGCCGTCGACGCCGCGCAGCACGCCTCGTCCTGGTTCGACACGTAGTTGCCCAGCCCGTACGCGACCCACATCCCCGTGCCGTCCGGGCCCCCCGCCAGGTGCTCGACCGGCTGGGGGACGTGCGCGTGGTGCCCGATCACGAGGTCGACCGCACCGGACTCGGCGAGCCGCTGGGCGATCGCCCGTTGCGCGTCGGTGGGCTCCGTGCGGTACTCGACGCCCCAGTGCAGGCTCACGAGCACGAGGTCGGCGCCGGCGTCGCGCGCGGCCGTCGCGCGCTGCACGACGTCGTCGGCCTCGGGGTCCAGCAGGTCGACGGACCACGGCTTGTCCGCGTCGACGGGCATGCCGTTGGTGCCGTAGGTCGCCGCGAGGTGCGCGACGGTGACCGTCCGGCCGGAGCGCTCGAGCGTGTACAGCTGCGGGCGCTGCGCCTCCTGCGCCGAGCGGGCCGTGCCGACGTGGCCCAGCCCGGCCGCGTCGAGCGCGTCGAGCGTGGCCGTGACACCGGCGAAGCCACGGTCCACCGAGTGGTTCGACGCCGTCGAGCAGCCGTCCCAGCCCTGACCGGCGAGCCCCGCGGCGAGCTGGGCCGGTGCGCCGAAGACGGGGTAGCCGGACGGGGCGGTGCCGTCGGGTGCGACGGGAACCTCCAGGTGGCACAGCGCGAGGTCGGCGGCCGACACCCACGGGTCGAGCGGTGCCAGGAGGTTCCCGAACTCGTAGCCGTCGCCCGTGCGTGCGGAGCGCACGACCGGCAGGTGGGGCAGGACGTCGCCGGTCGCCACGATGCTCAGCTCGACGTCGGGGTCGGGCGTCGGTGCGGCCGAGGGCGTGGGGGACGCGGTGAACGCGGCGGCCACGGTGGGCGTCGTGC
This sequence comes from Actinomycetes bacterium, assembly GCA_023424135.1. GTDB lineage: Bacteria > Actinomycetota > Actinomycetes > Actinomycetales > Cellulomonadaceae > Cellulomonas. The sequence goes on from JAFAEH010000203.1 coordinate 5,923, forward strand.
CGGCCGGCGCGGCCGCGGTCGGTGCGGAGGTGCCGCGGGCGCCGGCCGCTCCCGCGGCGCCGACCAGCGTGAGGGTCACGAGGGTGCACGCGACGACGGCCGGGAGCACCGGCCGGTGCGGGTCCCGGGCGTGACGAGGCATCCGGACGAGCGTATTGGTCATCCGTCCAGGTGAATGCCGCCGAGCGGGTGACATCGCAGGCGAAACCGGGGACGGTGATCGACCGGCCGCCCTGACCGTAGGCTGTGCGCGTGGTCGACGACGCTCCCTCTCCCTGGAACGCCGCCAACGTCGTCACGATGCTGCGCATCGCGGTCGTCCCCGTGTTCGCGGTGGCGCTGCTGGTCGACGGCGGTGACACCGTCGCCGGACGCCTCGTGGCGACCGGGCTGTTCGTGCTCGCGGCCGCGACCGACCGGGTCGACGGCTGGCTCGCGCGTCGGTCCGGCAAGGTCACGGACCTCGGCAAGCTGCTCGACCCCATCGCGGACAAGGTCCTGGTCGGGACGGCCCTCGTGCTGCTGTCGTGGCTCGGTGACCTGTGGTGGTGGGTCACGGTCGTCATCCTGGTGCGGGAGCTCGGCATCACCGTCATGCGCTTCTTCCTGCTGCGCTACGTCGTGCTGCCCGCCTCGCGCGGCGGCAAGCTCAAGACCGTGCTGCAGTCCGTCGCGCTGGCCCTGTTCCTGCTGCCGCTCGACCACCTCCCGGTCGTGGTCCGCGTGGTCGCGGTCGCCGCGATGGCCGCCGCCGTCGCCGTGACGGTCCTGACCGGGCTGGCCTACGTGCGTGACGCCGTCCGGATCCGACGTGCCGCGGGTGTGCCGCCGTCGGCCGGTCTGTGAGCACCGGTCGATGGGCGAGGCGCACGGTGCGACGCCGTCCCGCGGTGCGGCCGACCTGCTCGCTCTGCTCGCGCCGTCGGGTCGCACGCTCGCCGTCGCCGAGTCGCTGACCGGGGGGCTGGTCGCCGCGAGCGTCGTCGACGTGCCGGGCGCGTCGGCGGTGCTGCGGGGCGGGGTCGTCGCGTACGCGACGGACGTCAAGGCCGACGTCCTCGGCGTGGACGGCGCCCTGCTGGCCGCCCGGGGCGCCGTGGACCCCGACGTCGCGGCGGCGATGGCGGCGGGTGTGCGGCGCGTGCTCCGTGCGGACGTCGGACTCGCGACGACGGGCGTGGCGGGGCCCGACGCCCAGGACGGCCACCCGCCCGGGACCGTGCACGTGGCGGTCGCCGTCGGCGACGACGCGCCTGCCGTGCTCAGCCTCGTGCTGGCGGGGGACCGGGCACAGGTCCGCCACGCGGCGTGCGCCGCCGTGCTCGGGCTCGCGTGCGACGTGCTCGCCGCCGGCCGCTGAACCCACCGGACCGGCTCCCGCCCGCGGCCCGCCGTGCGCACGCCCGGGAACACGGCCGGGGGGTGTCGCGTTGGGTCCGGTGTGAACACCACCCGGTACCCCGCCCGTTCGAGCGGCGCACGCGTCGGCGGCGCGCGGTACGGTGGACGCCTCCCGGCTCCGCGGCCGGGAGCAGCAAGTGGGACGGCCCCGTCTGCCACGGGCCCGTCCGGTGACCGAGGACGTGACGAGAAGGGGGGAGCCCGGATGGTCGTTCTGCGACGAGAGATCGGCGACGTCCTGCGGGACGCGCGCCAGCGCCAGGGCCGCACCCTGCGTGAGGTCTCCTCGGCCGCCCGTGTGTCCCTCGGCTACCTCAGCGAGGTCGAGCGCGGGCAGAAGGAGGCGTCGTCGGAGCTGCTCAGCAGCATCTGCGACGCGCTCGACGTGCCGCTGTCCCTCGTGCTGCGCGAGGTCAGCGACCGGGTCGCGGTGGCCGAGGGGCTGCTGATCCCGGACACGGTTCCCGCGGACCTCACGGCTGCGTCGGACTTCGCCGGTGTGGGTCGTGCGCTCGGCGGCGACGCCGGGTGGGCGATGGCACGCTCGGAGCTCGCACCGGTCGGCTGACACCGGCTGGTCGAGGACCGCGCGGTCGCCGTCGCGCGGCCGGTCGAGGTGCTGGTCGCCAGCGTCGGGTCGTCAGCTGCGGCCGCGCACCTGGCAACCGGGGCACCAGTACGCCTGCCGCTGCGCCGGGGCGACGCCGACGTCGCCGCGCGCGACGCGTGCGCCGCAGCGCATGCACGTGCGTCCCTCGCGCCCGTACACCTGCGCGGTGGGGCGCCCCTGGGCGACGGAGGCACGCATCAGCGACCGCGCCGAGCGCAGGACCTCGTCCGCGTCGTCGACGTCGCTCGCCCGCGCCCACGGCCACCAGCCACGCGCGAACAGCGACTCCGCCATGAAGATCGTCCCGATGCCCGCGACGACCCGCTGGTCGAGCAGCACCTCCGCGACGGGTCGGCCGCCCTGCCTGTCCCAGCGGCGCAGCGACTCCTCGAGGCCCGGCGTCGGCAGGTCGAGCACCGGCGGCCCTGCCCAGGGGACCCCGGGTGTGGAGTCGAAGTCGGCGTCCAGGACGTCCGGGCCGAGGTGGGCCAGGAGGCCGGGCTCGGCGGACGTGGGCAGCACGTCGAGCATGCCGAGCAGGTACCCGACCGCCGTCCAGCGGCCGTCGCCGAGCACGGCCCGCACCTGGGGTGAGCGGGCCGCCGCACCGGGCTCGTGCGACGGGACGACCCGCCACGACCCGTCCATCCGCAGATGGGTGTGCAGCGTGCGCCCGTCGTCGAACCGCGTCAGCAGGTGCTTGCCGTAGGGCCGCGTGCCCAGGACGGTACGCCCGCGCAGGTCGACCGTCGCGGCGCTCGGCCAGCGCAGGTCGGCGCGCGTCAGCCGGTGCCCGGCCAGGGCCCGGTCGAGGCGCGCGGCGGTGCGCCGCAGGACGTCACCCTCGGGCACGACGCTCCCTCACGACGCCTGCAGCCGCAGCCCACGCGGTGTGGTGACGAACCCCGCCCCGGTCAGCGCGACCGCGGCCGGTGTGGCGAGCGCGCCCGTCGAGAGCACCTCGGCGCCGTCGATGCGCCCCACGGTGAGACGACCCAGCGCACGCTCGCGTGCGACCGCGACCCACGCCTGCGCAGCAGCGGCCAGCACGGTCGGGTCCCGGTCGAAGGTGAGCAGCGTGCGCCCGCCGCGCTCGAGGTACAGCACGAGAGCACCGTCGACGAGGACGACGAGCGCACCGGCCTTGCGCCCCGGGCGGTGGCGCGGCCGGTCACGGTCGTCAGCCGCCGGCGGGTCGGGCCAGGCCAGCGCCGCGCCGTAGGGGTTCGCCGGATCGGTCGCCGCGAGCACCACGGACCACGCACCGCCCTGCTCGCCGGCGCCCTGCCCGTACCTGCCAGGTCCGGCGCCGTCCTGCCGGCCCGTGTCACGGCCGGCGTCCTGCCAGGACGTCGGGTCGTCGGGTGACCACGTCTGCGGTCCGGCGGGTGCGCCGCGCAGCGGTGCCGGCACGTCGTGCCACGGCAGGTGGGGTCCGGCGGGTGCGGCCTCGCGACGGTCGGCCGCGCGCTCGAGCGCCCGGTCGACGACCTCGGCGTCGGCGCGCAGCACGTCGACGGCGCCGGGCAGCGCGAACTGCGAACCGCCGAGCCGTTCCACGAAGTACCCGCGACGGACCTGCCCGGACTGCTCGAGCGCGGACAGCACCCGGTACACGTCGGCGAACCGGCCGGAGACGTGCTCGGCCGGGGCGACCGCACGGGTCAGGACGCCGTGCCGGTCGAGGAGCTGGGCGGCCAGTGCGTGCGCGCGGACCGTCGGGTCGGGCTCGCGTGCCGGCAGCAGGGACCACCGCCCCGCGCCCGGCCCGGACACCGCCTGGCCCGGCCGACCCGCGGACCGTTCGAGGCCGCCCGCACCGGCCACGCCGAGCCGTGCGCCCGCGCGCAGACCGAGCC
>JAFAEH010000247.1 GCA_023424135.1 Actinomycetes bacterium
CCAGGTCGAGCGTCGACCGGTCGACGTACGGGATGACGTAGAGGTCCTCGAGCTCGGCGCGGTTCTCGACGATCGTGCGCACCAGCCAGTCCGCCGAGCCGAGCAGGAGCAGCCGCTTGCCGGGGTACTGGCTCGCGATCGCCCGCAGCCGCGCGACAGCGGTCCCCGGGTCGTCGATCCGCGGCTCGACGACGTTGTCGAGGATCGTGGAGTTCCGCACGACGCCCGTCGCCACCGACGAGACGACCACCGGACGCACCCCGTACGCCTCGTGGAACGCCCGGGCCACGCTGTAGGCGCCGATGTCGCCACCGAGGACGACGGGCTGGAGCTCAGGTGCCGGGACCGCGGCGCGCACCGGCTCAGGCCTCCGTCTCGGCGCGGTCGCCGGACCAGTCGGTGTGGAACGTGCCCGCACGGTCCGTGCGCCGGTAGGTGTGCGCCCCGAAGTAGTCGCGCTGCGCCTGGATGAGGTTCGCGGGCAGCCGCTCCGCACGGACGCCGTCGTAGTAGGCGAGCGACGAGGCGAAGGCCGGGACCGGGACGCCGTGCGCGGCGGCGGCGGCCACCACGCGCCGCCACGCCTCGACGCACTCGCCGACCGCCTCGGCGAAGTACCGGTCCGCGAGCAGGAGCGGCAGCGCGGCGTCCCGCTCGTACGCCTCGGTGATCCGGTCCAGGAACCTTGCGCGGATGATGCAGCCGCCCCGCCAGATGCGGGCCATCGCGCCCCGGTCGACGGCCCAGCCGTGCTCGGCCGACGCGGCGGCGATCTGCTCGAAGCCCTGCGAGTACGCGACGACCTTCGAGGCGTACAGCGCCAGACGCACGTCCTCGATGAACGCCCCCGGCTCGGGCACGTGCCACTCGAGAGTGTCCGCCGGCAGCACGCCCCGCGCGGCCGCGCGCTGCGGCGCCGAGCCGGACAGCGCCCGGGCGAACGTGGCCTCCGCGATGCCCGTGATCGGCACGCCGAGGTCCAGCGCGTTCTGCACGGTCCAGCGGCCGGTGCCCTTCTGCTCGGCGGCGTCGGCGACGACGTCGACGAACGGCCGACCGGTCGCGGCGTCGGTGTGCGCCAGCACCTCGGCCGTGACCTCGATGAGGAAGGACTCGAGGTCGCCGGTGTTCCACGCGGCGAACACCTCGCCGATCTCGGGGGCGCTCGCGCCGAGCCCGGCGCGCAGCAGGTCGTACGCCTCGGCGATCAGCTGCATGTCGGCGTACTCGATGCCGTTGTGGACCATCTTGACGAAGTGCCCGGCGCCGTCCGGCCCGACGTGCGTGCAGCACGGCACACCGTCGACCTTGGCGGAGATGGCCTCGAGGATCGGGCCGAGGCTCTCGTAGGACTCGGCGGTGCCACCGGGCATGATCGAGGGGCCGTTGAGCGCGCCCTCCTCACCGCCCGAGACACCCGTCCCGACGAAGTGCAGGCCGCGCTCGCGCAGCGCCGCCTCGCGGCGGATCGTGTCGGGGAAGTGCGCGTTGCCCGCGTCGACCACGATGTCGCCCGGCTCCAGCAGCGGGACGAGCTCGTCGATCACGGCGTCGGTCGGCGCACCGGCCTGGACCATCACGACGACCTTGCGGGGGCGCGCGAGGGAGGCGACGAAGTCCGCCATCGACTCGGACGGCACGAACGTCCCGTCCGCCGCGTGGTCGGCGACCAGCGACTGCGTGCGCGCGTACGTCCGGTTGTGGACGGCGACCGTGTAGCCGTGCCGCGCGAAGTTCCGCGCGAGGTTGCGGCCCATGACGGCCAAACCGGTGACACCGATCTGCGCGGTACCGACGGCCGACGACGGGACAGACATCACGGAGCGCTCCTTCATGCCGAGGGGGCACGCGCGGGACGGCGTCGGCCGGTCCTGCCGGCACGGGCGCCCGCCGCGTGCGTGCGGATGCGTCGTCGAGCCTAGTGCGCCCGACCGCAGGTCCCCCCGGCGTGCCGGAGAACGAGACGCACGCCACGCCCGTACGCTCACCGCGTGACCCCGCCCGGACCCGAGGACGTCCCCGCCGAGTTCGTCGACGCGCTGCGCTCGCTGCGTCGCGTGCCCGTCCGCCCCGAGGTCGTGCTGGACGAGGTGCCCGGTCCCGCGCGCATCGCACCGTTCTCCGCCGCCCTGACGGCGGACGTCCGGACCGCGCGCCGGTCGGTCGCGGCGGACGACCTGGCCTCGGGCCGGTTCGTCGTGCTGTACGACCCCGCGGGCCAGGACGCGTGGGAGGGCTCGTTCCGGCTCGTCACGCTCGTGCGCGCGACCCTCGAGGCCGAGGTCGGCACCGACCCGCTGCTCGCCGAGGTCGCGTGGTCGTGGTTCGTCGACTCGCTCGCGTCGGCAGGCGTCGACCCGCACGCGGCGGGCGGCACGGTGACGCGCGTGCTCTCGCAGAGCTTCGGTGCGCTGGACCGCCGCGAGGAGCAGACCGAGCTCGAGATCCGGGCGTCGTGGACGCCCTGGGACCAGCACCTCGGACCGCACCTGACCGCGTGGACCACGCTGCTGTGCACCGCGGCCGGTCTGCCACCGCTGCCCGAGGGCGTCGTCCCCCTGCCCCGGCGCTGACCGGCCGCCATGCCCCGCCTCAAGTACGCCCCTGGCGGTGCCGATGCACCTGACGTGACCATCGAGCCTCTCCGACGCGACGTCCGCGACATCCGCCGGGTGCCGCCCGTCACGGGTGTGCCCACGTCCCGGCGCACCTCGCCGACGGCACCGCCCGCGCGGCACCCGATGTGCGTCGTGGTCACGCAGATCGCCGACGGCGAGGGCGACACGCTGGTGCGTGCGCTGCGCCGCCGCGGCGCCCACCGCGTCGTCGTCCTGGCACGGCGCGCGGGCCGCGACGAGCTGC
>JAFAEH010000288.1 GCA_023424135.1 Actinomycetes bacterium
GCCCGCCCGCACTTGGGGGGCCTTGGTTCTGGGGCGGGGGCGGGCGGGGCGCGGGGCGCCCCCGGGTGGGGCGCCGCGGGCGGGCGGTCAGCGCGTGAGCGTGACGACGGCCGTGCGGTCGGCCGGCAGCAGGGCGACGTCGCGTGCGTCGGCGCTGCCGACGACGACGGCGCGCACGTGCTGCGGGTGCGCGGGGGCGGTCAGCGCGTCGAGGCGCGACGCGACGAGCGCCCGCTCGTGCGGGTTCTTCACGGCGTCGAGGTCGTCGACGAGCAGCACGTCGGGACGCGCGAGCAGCGCGAGCGCGACGCGCACGAGCAGGTCCTGCGCCTCGCTGAGGTCACGCACGAGCGTGCGCGGTCCGGGCAGCGGGACGTCGCCGAGGACCGGCTCGAGCAGGGCCCGCAGGCGACGCTCGGAGACGGGCGGCGTGCGCCGGTACCAGGGGCTCTCCCAGGTGAGGCGCTCGCGCACGGCGTCCGCGACGGTCGCGACGGGCTCGAGGTCGTCGATGCCGTCTAAGCCGGCGATGCCCGGGTGACGGGGGGGGTCGGCGGACGCCCGGCTCGCGTCGCGGCCGAGGACGGTCAGCCGGCCGGACGTCAGGCGCATCCGCCCCGCCGCGGTGAGCAGCAGGGACGTGCGACCCGAGCCGCGGTCGCCGAGGACGACGGTCAGGGGGCTGGTCGACGACGCGTCGAGCGGGCCGAACACGGCGCCGCGCCCGCCGCGCACGAGCGCCCGGCGGGCATCGAGGACGACGGCCGCACGCTCGGGCTCGTCGGCGGCGTGCTGCCCGTCGGTGTCGTCGGCGGGGGGCGTGCGCGGGGCGTCGGTGGCGGTGGGGGTGTGCGCCGAGGCGTCGGTGGGGGCGCCGGTCGGCACGTCGGCCGGGACCTCGGGGGCGCGGTCGGGGGTGGTGAGGGTGGTGGTCACGGGTCACCTCGTTGACTTGAACTGACTAGTCAGTCTAAACACACGCCACGCGCCGTGGCGCGGCGAGCGACGGTGACGTGCGACACCACTTGAAGGATCAACTTCCACGGTGTACCTTGTCAGTTGTTTCTACAACTATTGCCGTCGGAGGACGTCATGACCACCACCACGCCGCAGCCCGGCCCGACCGACGAGCGCGTCCTCGCCGCGACCACGTCCATGGACGCCGTGACCCTGCACGTCGGTGACCTCGAGGGCATGTCGACCTACTACGAGAAGGCCATCGCGCTCGAGCCGCTCGAGGAGCGCACCCGCGGACGCCAGGTCCACCGCGTCCTCGGCCGGGGCACGACGCCCATGGTCCGGCTCGTCCACACCCCCGACCTGCCCGCCGTCGACCCCCGCCAGGCCGGGCTGTTCCACACCGCGTTCCTGTTCGACGACGCCGCGAGCCTGTCCGCGACCGTCTACCGCGCCGCGCAGGACCCCCGCAGCCGCTTCGTCGGCTCGTCCGACCACCTCGTCTCCGAGGCCTTCTACTTCACCGACCCCGAGGGCAACGGCATCGAGCTCTACACCGACCGCGACCGCAGCCTGTGGCTGCACCGCGACGGCGAGCTCCTCATGGCCACCGAGCACCTCGACCCCAACGCCTACCTGCGCGAGCACCTGTCCCAGGAAGCCGTCGACGCCGGCCCCGAGCTCGCCGGACGCGTCGGGCACGTGCACCTGCAGGTCGGCGACATCGCCGCCGCGGAGGCGTTCTACCTCGACGCCGTCGGCTTCGAGGCGACCACGCGGTCCTACCCCGGTGCGCTGTTCGCGTCGGCCGGCGGGTACCACCACCACGTCGCGATGAACACGTGGAACTCGCGCGGCGCCGGTCCGCGCGCGTCGACCCTGGGCCTGGGGGACGTCGCCGTCACCGTCCCCGGCCGCGAGGACCTCGACGCGCTCGTGACCCGCCTGCGCGCCCGCGGCCTGCCGTTCGCCGACGACGGGCGCGCGGTGTCCCTGCACGACCCGTGGGGCACGCAGGTCACCGTCTCGGTCCCCGGCACGACGACCGAGGAGCTGCTGGCGCGATGAGCACGGGCACGTTGCGCGACGTCCGCTCCCCCGACCTGCGCACCCCCGCGACGTCACCCGTCGTGCTGCTCCTGCACGGGTTCGGCTCGCACGAGCACGACCTCGCCGGCCTCGCGCCGCACCTGCCCGCGGGCGTGCCGTGGGCGTCGCTGCGCGCACCGCTCGACCTGCCGCACGGCGGGGCGGCCTGGTTCGCGATCACGACGCCCGGCTCCCCCGACGCCGCACCCGTCGCCGCCGCGACCGACGCGATCTGGGCCTGGGTCGACACCGAGCTCGGACCCGATGCCGTCGTCGCACCCGTCGGGTTCTCGCAGGGCGGGCTCATGGCGACGCAGCTGCTGCGCACGCGGCCGTCGCGCGTGGCCGCGACCGTCGTGCTCGGCGGCTTCGTGCTGGGGCACCCCCAGCCCGCCGACGACACCCTGAGGACCACCCGCCCCCCGGTGTTCTGGGGTCGCGGCGACCTCGACACCGTGATCGCCTCCCACGCCGTCGAGCGCACCGCGGCCTGGCTGCCCACCCACAGCACCCTGACGGCCCGCACCTACCCGGGCCTCGCGCACGGCATCGACGCGGCCGAGCTCGCCGACGTCCACACCTTCCTCACCCCCCGCACCACCCCCTGACCCTGACCCCCGCCCCCCTGCCCCCCCTCACCCCCCACCCACCGGCCACCGGCCCGTCGAACTCGGACTTTGGC
>JAFAEH010000333.1 GCA_023424135.1 Actinomycetes bacterium
CCCGGGCTGCGCGGGGGAGGGACCGCTCGTCGTCGTCCGGGACGCTCGCCGCGACGTTCAGAGCAGCTCGACGGCGTCGGCCTGCGGCCCCCGGTCGCTCTGGCGGACCTTGAAGCGGACGCGGTCACCCTCCATGAGCGCCTCGCCGCCGCGGACCACCGACACGTGCACGAACAGGTCGTCGCCACCCGCGTCGGGGGTGATGAAGCCGAACCCGCGGTCGGGGTCGTACCGCACGACGACGCCCTCACCGCCGCGCACCGGCGCACCGGACCCCCGGCGGTCCGAGCCGCCACGGTCCGGGCCACCGCGGTCCGGGCCGCCGCGGTCCGACCTGCCCCGGTCCGGCCGGCCGCGGTCCGACGCGGACGACGCCCGTCGCGGAGCGGACCCGCGCACGAGCCGCACCTCGCGCGCCTGCGGGCCACGGTCCCCGTCGACGACGTCGAAGGCGATGCGGTCGCCCTCCGCCAGCTCGGTCACCCCCTGCAACGCGCGCGCGTGCACGAACACGTCCTCGCCGCCGTCGTCGACCGTCGCGAAGCCGAAGCCCTTGACGGAGTCGTAGAACGTCACGGTGCCGTCCGCGTCGTCGTCGGCCGCGGCACCCCCCGCGGGGCCCGCGGCGTCCGGGCCGAGCGGCAGCAGGTGGTCCGCCTGCGGGCCCTTCTCCCCCGGGACGACGAGGAACGCGACGCGCTGCCCGTCGGTGACCACCCCGCCGCCGACGATCGCCGAGGAGTGCACGAAGATCTCGTCGCCGCCGCCGTCGGGGGCGACGAACCCGTAGCCCTTGGTCGGCTCGTACCAGCTCACCGTGCCGAGCACGCCCAGCGACGCGTCGGCCGCGACGTCGCCCGTGACCCGCACGCGGCGCGCCACGGGACCGCGGTCGCCCTCGCCGCGCTCGAACTCGACGGTCTGCCCCTCGCGCAGCCCGCGCGACGCGTCACCGACGATCTCCGACGCGTGGACGAACAGGTCGTCCTCCTCGTCGTCCAGCGCGAGGAAGCCGAAGCCACGCTCGGCGTCGAACCAACGGACGGTGGCCTGGGGCATGACGACTCCTCGTCGACGGTACGGGTGGTGCTGCCGTCCAGTGTCGCCGACCGCAGCACGGTTGCGCGCCACGCCCGCCTCCGTGGGGACGATGACGGTCGTCACGCCCGCCGCAGGATCGCCTGCGCCTCACGGGCCCGCGGCGCGGTCGCCCGGCGTCGTCCCGTCCCTGTCCGACCGCACGTCGGCCGCACGTCGGGCAAGGACCGCGAACGCATCGGCGAGCGCGGGTGGCCGAGGGTCGCGCAGGTCCGCGTCGAACCGTGCGAGGTGCGCGGCCAGCGCGACCCAGGACCACGAGCCTGCCTGGAGTCGGCAGCGTCCGCCGCCGAGGTCCTCCACGACACCGTCCGCCGCGAAGGGGGCGACCTCGCGCGCGGGCAGGTCGATCTCGACGCTGCCACGGCACGACCAGCCGCCGTCGGACGACCCCGTGAAGCGCGCGGCGAGGAACCGTGCCGTGTCGCCACCCGGCAACGGGCGGGGGGTGAAGCGCGGCCCGGTCGGGCTGCGCGGGACGAGCCGGTCGACGCGGAACGTGCGCCAGTCCTCGCGGGCGAGGTCCCACGCGACGAGGTACCAACGGCCGCGTGCGGCGACGAGGTGGTGCGGTTCGACCCTCCGCGGCGGACCGACGACGGGTTCCGGGTCGTCGCCCGGGCCCGCACCGGAGGAGGCGTAGTCGATCCGCAGGATCTCCCGCGCGCGGACCGCGGCCGTCAACGCCGCCAGCACGGCGGTCGGCACGGCGGGCGACGGACGGGTGGCGGTCGAGAAGCGGATCGCGTCCGCGCGCCGACGCAGGCGCGGCGGCATGACGCGGCGGATCGTCTCGAGCGCACGCACGGCGGCCTCGTCGGTCGCGGTGCCCAGCAGCGGCGCGGCCTGCAGGGCGACGGCCACGGCGGTGACCTGCTCGTCGTCGAGCAGCAGCGGCGGGAGCTGCGCGCCCGCGTCGAGGCGGTACCCGCCGGTCGAGCCGCGGTCGGCGTGGATGGCGTACCCCATCTCCCGCAGGCGGTCGACGTCGCGCCGGACGGTGCGCTGGCTCACGCCCAGCCGGCTGGCGAGATCGGGTCCCGGCCAGTCGCGAGGGGCCTGCAGCAACGACAGCAGCGCGAGCAGCCGCGCGGTCGTCGTCGACGAGGTCGTCATGGTCACCAACCTAGAGCCACATCAGGACAGAACCTGACCTGATGCTCGGTCAGGGTGGGGTCCCGTCAGCATCCCGCCCCGAAGGAGCACACCATGTCCGTCCGCACCACGACCCACCTGAACTTCCGCGGCCAGGCCCGCGCCGCACTCGACCTGTACCGCACCGTGTTCGGCGGCGAGGTCGTCGTCGTCACGCACGCGCAGGCCTACGGCACGACGGCACCCGACGAGGTCGACCTCGTCTCCTGGGGCCAGGTCGTCTCCGACGCCGGCTTCCACGTCATGGCCTTCGACGTCCCGCCGTCGCAGCCCTACGCGGCCGGCACGTCCGCGTTCTTCGTCTCCGTGCGCGGCACCGACGCCGACGAGCTGCGCCGGTACTGGGACGGTCTCGCCGACGGCGCGAGCGTCGTCGTCCCGCTCGCCCCGTCGGCCTGGGCACCGTTGTACGGGATGCTCACCGACCGCTTCGGCGTGACGTGGGTGCTCGACGTCGACCCGGCCGCGGCCGTCTGACGGGCACCGCCGACGTCCCGGGGGCGCACCGCCGCCACCGGGGCGTCGCGCCGCGCCCGACGAGCTCGCACCCGTGCGGTCGTCAGGCCGGCAGGAGGTTCCGGCGCGGGACGGGCGTCGAGTACACGACGCTGGTCGTGATGCTCCCGAGCGTCGCGAGCTTGCCGGTGATCCGCTCCAGGTCGCGCATGGAGCGGGCGATCACCTTGATGACGAAGCAGTCGACACCGGTCACGTGATGGGCCTCGACGATCTCCGGCGTCGTGCCGACCACGTCGTGGAACGGACGGTAGTTGCCCGACGGGTAGGCCAGCCGCACGAACGCCGCGATCGGGTACCCGAGCGCCTCGGGGTCGACCGTCGCGCTGTACCCGGTGACGACACCAGCGTCAGTCAGACGACGGACCCGGTCGGCCGTCGCACTGGCGGACAGGTTCACGGCGCGGGCGAGGTCGGCGACGCTGATCCGCCCGTCCCGCTGCAGGTGGTCGATGATCTGGTGGTCGGTCGCATCGAAGCTCGGGCGTGGGATCGACGGCATGACGCGGAACATACCGCTGGATCACCGGCGCGGGGCCCACAACGCCGTGGAGGACACCTGGTCGGCCGGTCCCGCACCGCGTTCGATGGTCACCATGCAGACCTCGATCAGCGCACGCGACTTCTTCGCCGCCAAGCTCGCCCACGAGACCGACCCCGCGGACCTCGCCGCCGACCGTGCCGCCGGTCGCGGGCCCGTCGTGGTCGACGTCCGCTCCCTGGAGGGCTGGCGGCAGGGCCGCATCCCCGGTGCGCTGCACGTGCCCGGGCACGAGCTCTCGGCCCGCGCCCGCGACCTCCTGCCGGACCTCGACGCCGAGGTCGTCGTCTACTGCTGGGGCCCGGGCTGCAACGGCAGCACGTGGGGCGCGCTCGCGCTGGCCGAGCTCGGCTACACCCGGGTGCGCGAGCTCATCGGCGGGTACGAGTACTGGGTGCGTGAGGGCTTCGCCACCGTCAGCGACGCCGGCCGGTCCCGCCGCGACCCGGACCCGCTGACCGCACCCGCGGCCCCCGCACCCGCGCCCGCACCCGCCGCGCCCGCACCGTGACACCGGGCGTCACACCCGCACGGCCACGTCCTCGAGCCGCCCGTCGACCATCCGCGTCGTCGCGTCGACGGACCCGAGGGTGGACGCGTCGTGCGAGACGAGGAGCGTGGCGGCACCGAGCTCACGGGCCAGGTCGGTGACGACCTCGACGACGGCGGTCCCGCGGTCGTGGTCGAGCGCGGAGGTCGGCTCGTCGACGAGCAGCACGTCGGGCCGCCCCACGAGCGCCCGCGCGATCGCGACACGCTGACGCTGCCCTCCCGACAGGTGGGCGGGGCGGCGGTGCGCGTGGTCGGCGAGGCCGACGGCGTCGAGCAGGGCCATCGCCTCGTCGCGCACGCTCGCGGGCCGGCGACCACGCAGGTGGGCGTGGAGCTCGACCTGCTCGAGCGCCGTCAGGGACGCGATCAGCTGGGGCGACTGGAAGACGATGCCGATCCGTTCGAGGCGCAGCCGGGTCGCGTCGGCCCGCGTCGTGCGCGGCGTCAGGACGACGTCGTCACCCAGCGCGACGTGGCCTGCGGTGGGCCGGGTCAGGCCCGCGGCGACGGCCAGGAGGCTGGACTTCCCGGCGCCGGACGGGCCCAGCAGGGCCGTCGTCGTCCCGGCGGGGACGGTGAGCGTGACGTCGTCGACCGCGGTCAGGGTCGTGTCCCCGTCGGGGTAGACGAGGCGGATGCCGTGCAGGTGCAGGTCCATGGTGATCTCCGGTTCAGCGGGCGGCCAGGGCCGCGTGCGGGTCGGTGCGGGTGATGCGTGCGACGGCGGCGCCGGCACCGACCAGACCGAGCACGACGAGCAGCGCGGCGGGCACGAGGGTCGTGGCCGGAGAGACCAGCACGGGCAGGACGTCGGCGAGCGCGGTGCCCGCGACGGCCGCGAGCCCTGCCCCCACCGCGACCGCACCGACCAGGACGATCGCCGCCTGACCCAGCGCGTCCCGCAGCAGGTACGCGGTCGACGCGCCGAGCGCCTTGAGGACGGCGACGTCGCCCTGGCGGCTGATGGTCCAGACCGTGAAGAACGCACCGACGACGAGCGCGGAGATCGCCACGAGGAACGCCTGCATCGTCGTCAGGGACAGGTTCTCCGCCGTGAACGACGAGACCGCGCTGCGGGCCTCGGTCGTCGTCACGGTCGTCGTGCCGATCGCCTCGTCGGCCGCGGAGACGCCCGCGGGGTCGTCGGTGTCCAGCGCGACGACCGTCGCGACAGGCGCGGCGTCGTCGCCGCCACGCGCACCCACCTGCTGCCAGTCGCCGAGCGACGTCCACACCACGGGGGTGTGGGAGAGCTGGGCGTCGTCGGCGACCACGCGGGCGACCGTGAGGTCCGTGCCGTCGAGGCCGACGACGTCCCCCGCCGCGACGCCGAGCTCCTGCGCGCCGCGCCGCGTCACGACGACCTGCCCGTCGGCAGGTCCGCCGCCGGGCGTCAGGGACGAGCCCGTCGTCACCCCGACGGCCGTGACCGCGACGGTCGTCCCGTGCGCGGCGGCGCGGGTCGTGACGATGCCGAGCGGCTGGGCGTCGCGCACACCCGCCCGGTGCGACCACTCCTGCCACTGCTCCTGCGTGACGCGCGACGACGTCAGGTCCGGCCGGTCCTGCGGCGAGGCCATGCCGAACGCCAGGCGGTCGACGGGCAGGTCGGTCAGCGCGGAGACGGAGGCGCGGGCGAGCCCGGCGGTCAGCGAGGACAGGAACGTGACGAGCACCGCGACGAGGACGACGACGGTGCTGATGAGGGCGAAGCGGCCGCGGGCATGCCGCAGGTCGCGCAGCGCGACGAACACGGGACCTCCAAGGACGTCGGGTAGGACACCCCCAGGCTGGTCCGCGCGACCGCCGGGCGGATCGTGAGCACGGGTGGCCGTCGCCGGACGAACGCCCGACCACCGCCTCGTCCTTTCGGTCGATGCGCGACGCGGTGCGCCGGTTAGCGTGGCGGGGTGGGACGACTGGTCGACGCGCCGCGGGCCCTGCTGCGCGGGCTCGACGTGCTGCTCGTCGCCCTCGTGCTCGTCGCCGTGGTGCAGACCCCGGGTGCGTCGCGGTGGGTCGCCGCGGCCGTCGGCGCCGCGCTGCTCGCGGTGCACGCGTGGGGCAGGCGCCGCGTCCGCGTGCACGAGCGACGCGTCGACGGGCCACGCGGGGGTGGACGCGCCGGCGCCGTGTGGATGGCGGCCGACCTCGCGCTGTGGGGCGGTCTGCTCGTGGTGTCGCCTGCGGCGCAGTGGGTCGCGTTCCCGCTGGTGCTGCTGCAGATGCACGTGCTGGGGCCACGCCGGGGCGTCCCGCTCACGGCGCTCACGACGGCGGCCGCGGTCGTGGCCGGGCTGGTGCGCCGCTCACCCGGCGACCCGGTCCTCGGGTACGTGCTGGGGCCTGTGGTCGGCACGGCCGTGGCGGTCGGCGTGGTGCTCGGGCTCGAGGCGCTGGTCCGCGAGTCCCAGGCGCGTCAGCGCGCGCTGGACGAGCTCACCGCGACGCGCGAGCACCTCGCGTCCGCCGAGCGCGACCGCGTCGTCGCCGTCGAGCGCGAGCGCCTCGCCCGCGAGGTCCACGACACCCTCGCCCAGGGGTTCTCGGCCGTCGAGCTGCTGCTGCGCTCCGCCCGGCAGGCCGTCGGCACCGACGACGCCCGCGCCGTCGACCTCGTCGACCGGGCCCGCGCGACCGCGCTCGACAACCTCACCGAGGCGCGCCGGTTCGTGCGGGCGCTCGCCCCGGCCGACCTCGCGGCGTCGTCCCTGCCGGACGCGCTGCGCCGCGT
>JAFAEH010000377.1 GCA_023424135.1 Actinomycetes bacterium
GGCGAGGGCTCGGGAACCGGGGCGTCGTGCCGGACGCAGGGGCATCGTCGTTCGACGTGGCGACCACGTCGGTCGGCGCGGCCGGGGCCGGCCTGGGCTCGGCCGGCCGGGGTGCCGCACCGGAGCCGGACGCCCGGACTCCAGTCGTCCCAGCCTCCCGGTGGACGACTGGCAGCGGCCCGCACGCCTGCGTCCTCGCAGCGTCCGTCGCCGGCGGGCCCGCGGTGGCGACCCCCGGCACGAGGGTCGACGGCGGCACGCCGGCGGGCGTCGTCGTGACGGAGGACCCTGATCCCGTGGCCGGAGGGTCGACGTCGTCCGCATCGACGGGTACGACCACGGGTCCGGTGCCGTCCGGCGTCGTCGTGCCCGACCCTGGGGCGCTGACGTCCTCGGTCCCCGTGGGCAGCGGGTCGGCCGTCGGCGCGGGGTCCGGCGACGGGACCGGGTCCGCCGTCGGCTCGGGGTCCGGCGACGGGACGGGATCGGGTACGGGGTCCATCCTCGGGCCCGGGCCGGGCGTGGGTTCGGGGTCCCGGGACGGCAGGACGTCGGGCGCGGGTGACGGGTCGGCTGCGGGTGACGGGTCGGGCGCGACGTCGCCACGACGCCCGTCCGTGGGGGTGCCCGTCCCGACGTCGGCAACACTCGTGCCGGTCGACTCCACGGACGACGTCGGCCCGCCCGGTCCGCCCGACGACTCGTCCGCGGGCCGCGCGCTGCCGGACGTCGTGTCACCGGCCGCGTACCGACCTGACCCGTCGTCCGCGCGCGCGGGCGTCGACGTCCACACCGCGAGCAGCAGGACGCCGACCAGCACGGCCGCCGTGAGCAGCGCGCGGACGACCCACGTCCCCGCCCCCGCCGGCCGGCCTGCGTCCATCCCTGCCCTCCCGGTGCGCGTCGTCCACGACGCATATCGGACAGTATGGTCCCCCGAGCAGCCGCTTCACCATGCTTTCCAGGACGCGGACCCCGGGGCGCCACGTGTCCGTGCGGGACGCCCCCGAACCGCAGCGGGGCGCGGGCGGACGGCTCAGGCGGTCCGACGACGCAGCGTCGCGACGCCCAGCGCGAGGGCGCCGGCGGTGAACAGCGCCATCGCCCCGACGGCACCGCGCACGTCGGCCCAGCCGGACCCGATGGCGATGTGCTGCATGGCGTCGACCGCGTACGTCAGCGGCAGGGCGCGTGAGAGCCACTCGAGGACCTGCGGCATCTGGTCGCGCGGCATGAGCAGCCCGCACGTGACGACCTGGGGCAGGATCACGGCGGGCATGAGCTGCACGGCCTGGAACTCGGTGCGGGCGAGGGCGGACCCGGCGAGCCCGAGCGCGGACCCGAGGACGGCGTTGAGCACGGCCGCACCGATCATGAGACCGACGGGCCCGGCGACGTCCATGCCGCACACCCCTGTCGCGAAGCCGACGACGACGAGCGCCTGCACGGTCGCGAGCACGGCGAACGCGAGCGCGTAGCCGAGCACCACGTCGGCCTTGCCGATCGGCATCGTCATGAGCCGCTCGAGCGTGCCGGACGTGCGCTCACGCAGCGTGGCGACGCTCGTGACCAGGAACATCACGAGCAGCGGGAAGAACCCGACGAGCACGGGCCCGAACCGGTCGAGCACGTCGGTGCCGTCGAACATCCACGCGACGAGCCCGAGCAGCAGGCACGGCAGGAGCAGGACGAGCGCGACGGTGCGGTGGTCGTGCCGGAGCTGGGCCAGCACGCGGCCGGCCGTGGCGAGCGTGCGTGCGGCGCTCATGCGGCACCTGCCGCGTCGGCGGCGTCGACGAGCGCGAGGAACACGCCTTCGGCGTCGGGGGCGCCGGTGCGGGCGCGCAGCTCGTCGAGGGTGCCCTGCGCGAGCACGTCACCGTCGCGCAGCAGCACGAGCAGGTCGCACCGGGACGCCTCGTCCATGACGTGGCTGGACACGAGCAGGCTGCGACCGGCGTCCCGCAGGCGTGCGAACAGGTCCCACAGCGAGCGTCGCAGGACGGGGTCGAGGCCGACCGTCGGCTCGTCGAGCACGAGCAGGTCGGGCACGCCGAGCAGGGCCATCGCGAGCGAGACGCGCGAGCGCTCGCCTCCCGACAGGGTCGCGACGAGCTGGCGTGCGTGGCCGGTCAGGTCGACCTCGTCGAGCACGCGTGCGACGTCGTCGCGGCCCGCGCCCTGGATCGCGGCGGCGTAGCGCAGGTTCTCGACGACGGACAGGTCGGTGTACACGCTCGCGGCCTGCGTCATGTACCCGATCCGGTGGCGCAGGTCGGCGCTGCCGGCGGGGCGTCCGAGCACCCGCAGGTCGCCCGCGACGTGCGCCTGCACGCCGACGACGGCGCGCATGAGGGTCGTCTTCCCGCTGCCGCTGGGGCCCAGCAGCCCGACGACCCGGCCCGCGGGCACCGTGAGGTCGAGGCCGTCGACGACGGGCCGACCTCCGCGCTCGATGCGGACGCCGCGGGCACGCACGGCGCCCACGTCCTCACTTTTCCTCATGTGAGGAATAGTGCACCCGGCGGGCGAGCACGCACAAGGGATCCGTCATGACGGACCCCCGGATCAGGGGACGGGATTGCTCAGCACGGCGTCGACCACCACGACGAGGAACGCCCCCGTCACCGACAGGAAAGCCCGGACAGCCCACACCAGGGCCTGCGAACGAGCACGCACCTGACGCTCCCTCCTCGCGCGTCACCGTTGACGCGTCGCTGGTCCCGAGCGTAGGCGTCCGCCATGTTTCCGGCATGTGAACTGAGGGTGAAGACGCACGTCAGCGGCGTCCTGCACACCCCGCACGCCAGGCGAACCACGACACCCCCGCCCACATCGCCACCGCCCGACCCCCGGGGGCAGGGGTCAGCAACGCCGCGATCGGATCGCCCTCTCACCACAGGACGAGAACGCGATCGGATCGCCCTCTCACGGCAGGAGGTGGGCACGCAGGACGAAGACGCGATCGGATCGCACCCTCACGACACGACGAGGGCGCGATCGGATCGCGCTCTCGCGAGGGTCAGTGGGTGAGGTAGCCCTGGAGGGTCGGTGCGACGAGGGCGACCACGTCAGGGGCGGGCATCGACGCGAGCGGCTCGACGCGCATGAGGTGGCGGGCGACGAGCACGCCGACGACCTGGGACGCGACCAGCGAGACGCGCAGCGCCGCGTCCGGGCGACCCAGCGTCGTGACGACGCGTGCGAACACCTCGCGGGAGAGGAACGCGGCCACGTCACGTGGCCCGTCGTCGTCGGCCGTCAACCCGCTGAACGCGGCCCGGAACGCGACCCCGCCGTCACGGTCCCAGACCCCGAGCACCACCGTGAGCAGCCTCTCCCCCAGCCCGTCGACCCCCGGCCCCACGACCTGGGCGACGACCGTGGCGGGCTCCGCACCGGCAGGCAGGACGCTCGCGACGAACAGCTCGCCCTTGTCGGCGAACCAGTGGCGCACCGTCCCCGGGTCCACACCCGCGCGCCGGGCGACGGCCCGCACGCTCGTCGCCGCGTACCCGCGGTCGGCGAACTCCGCACGCGCGGCGTCGAGGATCGCCCCACGGGTCCCCTGCCCCGCGGGCCTGCGCCCGCGTCCGCGCACCGTCCCGTCCGTCACGCCGTCAGCCTACGGACCGCGGCCCGGGCCGCGGCGTACGCAGGCCGGGCGCCGCGGCCCGTCGTCCGCGACCGCAAGGTCGATGCGGTGGACCGCGCGGAGGTCCGACAGCACGACGACGGCGGGCACCCGGCCGCAGCCAGGCACCCGCCGTCGTCGGCGCGTCAGGGGCTCAGAAGCCCTGCGCGACCCGGTAGTACACCTGGTTCCAGCGGACCTGGTCGCGGAACCCGCGGCGCGTCGTCGACTCGTCGATGACGAGCAGCTCGGTGCGCGCCAGGTCGGAGAAGATCTCCCACGCCTCGATCCCCACGGCCGTCGTCAGGACCGTGTGGTGCGCGCCACCGGCGGTCAGCCAGCACTCGGACGACGTCGTGAAGTCCGGGCGGGGCTCCCACACGGCCCGGGCGACCGGCAGGTGCGGCAGGTCGGCCGTCGGCGGGACCACGTCGACGACGTTCGCCGTCAGGCGGAACCGCTCGCGCATGTCCGCCAGCGACACGACCACACCGGGGCCCGCGTCGGTGTCGAACACCAGGCGGACCGGGTCCTCCTTGCCGCCGATGCCCAGCGGGTGGATCTCCACGCGCGGCTTCGCGGTCGTCAGCGTCGGGCAGATCTCGAGCATGTGCGCACCGAGGATCTTCTCCGCACCGGGCGTCAGGTCGTAGGTGTAGTCCTCCATGAGCGACGCGCCGCCGGGCAGCCCGGCACCCATCACCTTGGCGACGCGCACGAGCACGGCCGTCTTCCAGTCGCCCTCGGCCCCGAACCCGTAGCCCTTGGCCATGAGCCGCTGCACGGCCAGGCCGGGCAGCTGGCGCAGGTCGCCCAGGTCCTCGAAGTTCGTCGTGAACGCCTTCGCGCCGCGCTCGGACAGGAACGCCTCGAGCGCAGCCTCCTGGCGGGCGGCGTAGCGCAGCGACTCGTGCCGCTCACCGCCCGCACGCAGCTCGGGGACGACGTCGTAGAGGTCCTCGTACTGCGCGACGAGCGCGTCGACCGCGGCGTCGTCGACGGCCTCGATCGCCGCGACCAGGTCGTTGACGCCCCACGTGTTGACCGACACGCCCAGGCGGATCTCCGCCTCGGTCTTGTCGCCCTCGGTGACCGCGACGTTGCGCATGTTGTCGCCGAAGCGCACGAGGACCAGGTCCTGCGCGGCCTGCCACCCGGCGGCGGCACGCACCCACGTCCCGATGCGCGACGTGACGGCCGGGTTCGACACGTGACCCGA
This sequence comes from Actinomycetes bacterium, assembly GCA_023424135.1. Lineage (GTDB taxonomy): Bacteria > Actinomycetota > Actinomycetes > Actinomycetales > Cellulomonadaceae > Cellulomonas. The sequence continues at coordinate 4,854 of JAFAEH010000377.1, forward strand.
CACGGTGGTGCGGGCCAGGCCGAGGCGGGTCGCGATGTACGCGTACTCGCGGTCGCCGTGCGCGGCCTGGTTGAGGTTCATGAAGTCGAAGTCGATGGTGTCCCACGGCAGCTCGACGTTCGCCTGCGTGTGCAGGTGCAGCAGCGGCTTGCGCAGCAGGTCCAGGCCGGTGATCCACATCTTGGCGGGGCTGAACGTGTGCATCCACGTGATGACGCCCAGCACCTTGTCGTCGCTGTTCGCGTCGAGCATCGCGCGGCGGATCGCCTCGGAGTCCTTCAGGACGGGCTTCCAGACGACCTTCGCCGGGACGTCGCCGGACGCGTCGAGCGCCGCCGCGACCTCCTGCGACTGCTCGGCGACCTGGCGCAGCGTGTCCTCGCCGTAGAGGTCCTGCGAGCCCGTGAAGAACCAGATCTCCTGGTCCGGGTAGGCCTTGCTCATCGTGCGTCTCCTTCGGTGGCCGACCTCAGTGCTGGCCGTAGACGTTCTGGTAGCGGGCGTACAGCGAGTCGACGTCGGACTGCGCGATCGGCAGCGGCTCGCCGAGCTGCCGGCTGATGTGGACGGTCCGGGCGACCTCCTCGACCATGACGGCGGCCTTGACGGCGGCCTTCGCGTCCTTGCCGATGGTGAACGGGCCGTGGTTGCGCATGAGCACCGCGGGGCTGCGCGACTCGCGCAGCGTCTCGACGATGCCGCGGCCGATCGAGTCGTCGCCGATGAGCGCGAACGGCCCGATCGGGATGTCACCCCCGAACTCGTCGGCCATCATCGTCAGCACGCACGGCACGGGCTCGGCACGTGCCGCCCACGCGGTCGCGTACGTCGAGTGCGTGTGCACGACGCCGCCGACGTGCGGCATGTGCGTGTAGACGTACGCGTGCGCGGCCGTGTCCGACGACGGTGCGCGGTCGCCCTCGACGAGGTTCGCGTCGAGGTCCGTGACGACCATCGACTCCGGGGTCAGCTCGTCGTACGTCACGCCCGAGGGCTTGATGACGAGCAGGTCACGCCCGCTCGGCCCGGCGGGGTCGACGACCACGCGCTGCGAGACGTTGCCGGCGGTCCACACCACCAGACCCCAGCGCGGCAGCTCGGCGTGCAGCGCGCTGACCTTCACGCGTGCGGCCGCGACCGCCTCGCGGACCTGCGGGGTGTACTCGTCGAGGGCGGTCATCGCCACCTCCTGCGTCGGTGCCCGCGGCGGCGGGCGGTTCGGTCCGGCGTCGTGCCGGTGGCGCGTGCGGGCACGCGCCGAGGGGTCGGGGTCCGGGCTGTGCTGTCGGGTCCGCTCAGAGCGCCTGCGTCGCGGCGCGCTCGACCGCGAGGCCCGCCTCGTAGCGCCCCAGCCACGTCGCGTAGCCCGCGACGTCCGTGGGGTCGGGGTCGACGACGTCGATCTCGGCGTCCGCGAACACGCGCTGCGCCAGGTACGTGCCGAGGTCCTCGTCGGCACCCGACGCGAGGTACGCGGCGAGGACCGCGATGCCCCACGCGCCCCCCTCGCCCGCCGTGCGCCCCACCGCCACGGGTGCTCCGACGGCCGCGGCGAGCAGCCGCTGCGCGACCCCGGCGGTGCGGAACAGGCCGCCGTGCGCGAACATCGCGTCGAGCCCGACACCCTCGTCCGCGAGGATCCGCATGCCCAGGCTCAGCGTGCCGAACGCGCCGTAGACCTGCGTGCGCACGAAGTTCGCGAGCGTCAGGTCCGAGTCCGGGGTCCGCACGACCAGCGGCCGCCCCTCCTCCAGCCCGGTGACGGGCTCGCCCGACAGGTAGTTGTACGCGAGCAGGCCACCGCCGTCGGGTGCCCCCTCGAGCGCCTCGCGCAGCAGGACGCCGAAGACCTCGTCGGGCGTGGCCGTCGAGCCCAGCGCGGCGGCGAAGCGACCGAACACCCCGGCCCACTCCCCCAGCTCGCTGGCACCGTTGTTGCAGTGCACCATCGCGACGAGGTCACCCGCGGGCGTCGTCACGAGGTCGATCTCGTGGTGCACGCGCGCCAGGGGCTTCTCGAGCACGACCATCGCGAAGATCGACGTCCCGACGGACGTGTTCGCGGTCCGCGGCGCGACGGAGCTCGTGGCGACCATGCCGGTGCCCGCATCGCCCTCCGGCGGGCACAGCGGCACGCCCGGGCGCACCGTGCCCGTCGGGTCGAGGAACGCGGCGCCCTCGGCCGTCAGCGCACCGGCCTCCTGGCCCGCGACGAGCACCTGCGGGAACAGCTCGCGCAGCGTGCCCGGCAGTCGGCCCGCGGTGTGCGCGTCGAAGCGTGCGACGAGGTCCGCGTCGTAGTCGTGCGTCGCCGGGTCGACCGGGAACATGCCGGACGCGTCGCCGACGCCCAGCACCTTGCGGCCCGTCAGGCGCCAGTGCACGTACCCCGCGAGCGTCGTGACGAAGCGGACGTCCGGCACGTGCGGCTCGGCGTCGAGGACGGCCTGGTGCAGGTGCGCGACCGACCAGCGCAGCGGGATGTTGTAGCCGAGCAGCTCGGTGAGCTCGGCCGACGCCGCACCGGTCGACGTGTTGCGCCACGTGCGGAAGGGCACGAGCAGCTCGTCGTCCGCGCCGAACGCCAGGTAGCCGTGCATCATCGCGGACACACCGATCGCGCCGAACGTGGTCGGGCGCACGCCGTACCGCTGCTCGACGTCGTCCAGCAGCTCGACGACGGCCGCCTGCAGCCCGTCACGCACCGCGTCGAGCGAGTACGTCCACACGCGGTCGACGTACTGGTTCTCCCAGGCGTACCCACCGCTCGCGAGCGGTGCGTGGTCCTCGCCGACGAGCACCGCCTTGATCCGGGTGGACCCGAGCTCGATGCCGAGGGCCGTGCGGCCCGTCTCGATCGCCGCGCGGACGTCCGCGTCCGTGTGCTGCCCCATCGCGTGCCGCTCCCTTCCGGGCCTCGTCGCCCGGTGACGTCGTGCCGTTCCGTCGCTCCCGACGGGGTCGCGGCGACGGTCGAATGTTAACGCTCACATACGGCGGGTGCCAAGCCGCCCGTCAGACCTTCTCCGACGCGGCCGTCGCCGTGCCGACACCTGTCACCGCCCCCGCGCCCGACCGCGCTCCCGCTCCCGACGAGCGACGCACGACGAGCTCGGGTGCGATCGGCGTGCGGGACGGCGCACTGCCACCCAGCGCGTCCGCCAGCACCTGCACGGCACGCCGGCCCAGCTCGTCGAAGTCCTGACGCACCGTCGTCAGCGGCGGCGCGTAGAACGCGGTACCCGGCTCGTCGTCGAACCCCACGACCGCGACGTCCTCCGGCACCCGGACCCCCGCCTCCGCGAACGCCGCCAGCAGCCCGAGCGCGAGCTGGTCGTTCGCCGCGAACACCGCGTCCGGCAGCCCTCCGCGCACCAGGTCGAGACCCGCCGCGTACCCGCCGGACGCCGACCAGCCCGCGACCACGTGCTCCGGCACCGCCAGACCCGCGTCCTGCAACGCCTCGCGCCACCCCCGCAGACGGTCCCGCGCGTCGTACCACTCCTGCGGACCCGCGACGTGCGCGACGCGGCGGCGCCCTGTCGCCAGCAGGTGCTCGGTCGCGAGCCGACCACCCAGCACCTGGTCCACCGCGACCGTCGGCAGCCCCGCACCCTTCCGCCCCGACGAGACGAGCACGACCGGCACCGGCACGCGCACGTCCCCCACCGCGTCGACCGTCCCGCTGCTCGGCGCGACCACCGCCACACCGTCGACCCCCTGCGCGAGGAAGTGGTCGACGGCCGCGACCACCTCACCGCCCGTGAAGTCCCGCAGCGTCGCCACCGACACGTAGTACCCGCTGTCGCGCGCGGCCTGCTCGAACGCGACGAGCGTGCTCGTCGGGCCGAACAGCGCGGTCGCCGGCGTGATGACGCCGATCGTCCCGGTGCGCCGCGTGACCAGCGCACGTGCCGCGAGGTTGGGCCGGTAGCCGAGGGTCGCGATCGCGTCGATCACCCGCTCACGGGTCGTGGCGCGCACGCTCGGGTGGTCGTTGAGCACGCGCGAGACCGTCTGGTGGCTCACGCCCGCGAGCGCGGCCACGTCGCTCATCGCCGGCGGACGCCCCGCGCGTGGACGTCGGGCGGTCGGCTCGTCGCTCGTCACGGCTCAGCCCGCGCCCAGCTCGCGCG
>JAFAEH010000001.1 GCA_023424135.1 Actinomycetes bacterium
CGCCAGGTCGAGGCCGGGCAGCAGCGCGGCACCGGCGGGGTCGGACCGCCACGCGGCGTGCGTGCGCTCCGCGGCGTCGTCGGCGGCATCCAGCACGACGGCCGACAGGCCGTGCGCGATGGCCTGCTCGACGGGCGGTGGCGCCGGACGTCCGCGGAAGAACCCCGTCACGGCGTCCCGCAGCCGGCCCACCCCCTGCTCGACCGAGCGCAGGAGCTCACCGGTGCCGACGAGCTCCTGCCAGCGGGCGAGCACCTCGCCGCGCAGCATCGCCCCGTCGGACGTCGCGGCCCGGACGTGGGCCGCCGCGTCGTCGTCCGCGGACGCCACGACGCCGCGCAGGCGGGCGTCGGTGCGGACCTGGGCGTCACCGGCGTCCGCGAGGGCCTCGCAGCGGCGCACGAGGTCGTCGACCACGCCGTCGCGCGTCGCGAGCGCGACGGCCGCACGGGTCGGCGCGTCCGCGCCGAGGTCCGTCAGCCACGTCGCGACGTCGGCGACCGCGGTCTCCGGGAGCAGGCCGTCGACCAGCGGCGACTCCGGGACCACGAACAGGCGCGCGTCCGCGAGGCCGCGCTCGTCCATCATGCGGCGCAGGTCGTCGGCGACCCGCTCGGTCCCCGGGTCCACCCGGTCGACGACGAGCGCGACCTGCGCGTGCCGCTGCGCCGCGCGGTGCAGCAGGTCCCACGGGACCGCGTCGGCGTAGCGCGCGGCGGTCGTGACGAACAGCCACAGGTCCGCCGCGTCGAGCAGCTGTGCCGCGAGACGGCGGTTCGCGGCGTCGACCGAGTCGACGTCGGGCGCGTCGAGCAGCGCGAGCCCGCGGGGCAGGACGTCGGACCCGACGAGCCGCAGCCCGCGGCCGCTGCCCGCCGCGGCGGTTCCCGCGTCGCCGGGACCGGTGCCCGCGCCGGCGGGGACGCGCGTCGGCACGGGCTCGCCGACGTCGCCGGACGTGCCGCCGTCCCCGTCCGACCGCACGTGCGCGGCTCCCACGCTGAGCCGGGCCAGCCCGGGCAGCACACGGTCGGTCGAGAACCAGCGTTCGTCGAGCGGATGGTGCACCAGGACGGGGGCGCGGGTCGTGGGACGCAGCACGCCGGGCGCGGACACCTCCTCGCCGAGCAGCGAGTTCACCAGCGTCGACTTGCCCGCGCCGGTGGAGCCGCCGACGACGACCAGCAGCGGCGCCGACTGCGTGCGCAGGCGTGGCAGCAGGTAGTCGTCGAGCTGCGCGAGCGCGGCCGAGCGGTCGCGGCGCGCGTCGTCGGCACCGGCGACCTCGAGCGGCAGCCCGAGCGTGCCGAGCCGCGCACGCACGTTCTCCAGCGCGGACGTGAGCGCAGACGTGAGCACGCCGGCCCCGGGCAGGTGCGCCGGGCCGTCCGGGCCGCTGACCTCGGGCTCCGTCATGTCCGACAGTCTGCCCGACAGCCTGCGTCGCGTCCCCCCGACCGCCGACGGCCCGGGTCGCGGTGGGCGATCCGGGCCGTCGGGCGGGACGTGCGTGGTGCGCGACGTGTCAGTCGCGGCGCAGCTTGCGGTACGTCACGCGGTGCGGACGCGCGGCGTCGGCGCCCAGGCGCTGCACCTTGTTCTCCTCGTAGGACGCGAAGTTGCCCTCGAACCAGTACCAGCTCGCCGGGTTCTCCTCGGTCCCCTCGTAGGCCAGGATGTGCGTCGCGACGCGGTCGAGGAACCACCGGTCGTGGGAGACGACGACGGCACAGCCGGGGAACTCGAGCAGCGCGTTCTCCAGCGAGCCGAGCGTCTCGACGTCGAGGTCGTTGGTCGGCTCGTCGAGCAGCAGCAGGTTGCCGCCCTGCTTGAGCGTGAGCGCCAGGTTGAGACGGTTGCGCTCACCGCCGGACAGCACGCCCGCGGGCTTCTGCTGGTCGGGACCCTTGAACCCGAAGGACGCGACGTACGCGCGCGACGGGATCTCGACGTTGCCGACCTTGAGGAAGTCGAGCCCGTCCGAGACGACCTCGAACAGCGTCTTCTTCGGGTCGATGCCGCCGCGGGACTGGTCGACGTACGAGATCTTGACGGTCTCGCCGATCTTCAGGTCCCCCGCGTCGAGCGGCTCGAGGCCCACGATCGTCTTGAACAGCGTGGTCTTGCCGACGCCGTTGGGGCCGATGACCCCGACGATGCCGTTGCGCGGCAGCGTGAAGCTCAGCCCGTCGATGAGCGCACGCCCGTCGAAGCCCTTCTCGAGGTCCTTCGCCTCGAGGACCACGTTGCCCAGGCGCGGGCCCGGCGGGATCTGGATCTCCTCGAAGTCGAGCTTGCGCGTGCGCTCGGCCTCGGCCGCCATCTCCTCGTAGCGCGCGAGACGCGACTTCGACTTGGTCTGGCGCCCCTTGGCGTTCGACCGCACCCACTCCAGCTCCTCCTTGAGGCGCTTGGCGAGCTTGGCGTCCTTCTTGCCCTGGACCTGCAGACGCTCCTGCTTCTTCTCCAGGTACGTCGAGTAGTTGCCCTCGTACGGGTAGAGCCGACCGCGGTCCACCTCGCAGATCCACTCCGCGACGTGGTCGAGGAAGTACCGGTCGTGGGTCACCGCGAGGATCGCACCGGGGTACTGCTGCAGGTGCTGCTCGAGCCACAGCACCGACTCGGCGTCCAGGTGGTTGGTGGGCTCGTCCAGCAGCAGCAGGTCGGGCTTCTCCAGCAGCAGCTTGCACAGCGCGACGCGGCGGCGCTCACCGCCGGACAGCACGGAGACGTCGGCGTCGGCCGGCGGGCAGCGCAGCGCGTCCATCGCCTGCTCGAGCTGCGCGTCGAGGTCCCACGCGTCGGCGGCGTCGATGGCCTCCTGGAGCTGGCCCATCTCGGCCAGCAGCGCGTCGAAGTCCGCATCGGGCTCCGCCATGAGCGCGGAGATCTCGTTGTAGCGGTCGAGCTTGCCCTTGATCTCGGCGACGCCCTCCTCGACGTTGCCGAGGACCGTCTTGTCCTCGTTCAGCGGCGGCTCCTGCTGCAGGATGCCGACCGTGAACCCGGGCGACAGGCGCGCCTCGCCGTTCGACGGCTGGTCGAGGCCCGCCATGATCTTGAGGATCGTGGACTTCCCCGCACCGTTCGGACCGACGACGCCGATCTTGGCGCCAGGCAGGAAGTTGAGGGAGACGTCGTCGAGGATGACCTTGTCGCCGTGCGCCTTGCGCGCCTTGTACATGGTGTAGATGAACTCAGCCACTGCGTGCTTGTCCGATCCGCGTTGGTGTCGTGGGGTGCCGCCACCCGGGGCGCGACGGCGCCCTGCGTGCCCGCGAGGTGCGCGCAGGGCGGCGTGCGGCCGCCGGTCCGGCGGCGCCGGATGCCGGTCCACCAGCCTAGGCGATCACCCGCGTCCGGCGAGCGCCAGACGGTCCGCACCCGCCGGCACCCCGGTGTCGGTGTCGACGAGCCCGTCGTCGGCCCCGTCCTGCGGGACGTCGTGCGGGACGTCGTCGAGCGGGGGCTCGTCGTCCGCCGGGGCCCACGGGTCCTCGGTGTACGCCGCCGCCGGCGCCTGCTCGAGCCCGCTGACGTCCGTCGGTGCACCGCGGCGCTCGTCGGCGTCGTCGCGGCGCGCACCGCTGAGCGTGCGCCGGAAGGACGACGAGCCGAAGGACAGGTCGTGCCCGACGGACAGCGCCTCGAGCACCAGCTCCGAGCGCGGCGCACCGTCCTGCCCGACCCACTCCGACTGCCCCAGGCGCCCCACGACCACCACCGGGTCGCCCTTGCGCAGCGAGTCCGCGAGGTTGACGGCCGCGGTGCGCCACGCCTTGACCGTGAACCACAGCGTCGGACCGTCGCGGAACCCGCCGGTCTGCCGGTCCACGACCCGCCGCGTCGACCCGAGCCGGAACTGCACGTACGGCACCCCGCCGGCGCCGTCGAGGTGGTACTTGCGCAGCTCGGAGCCGACCCAGCCGATCACTGTCACGTCCTGCGTGTGTGCGCCCATGCGCGTCCCCTTGGTCTGCCGTGGCCCCACGTCGCGGGGCGTGTCACGCCATCCTGCGGGGGTGGGCACGGGTCACGGAGCGGTCCGTCGGGATCCGTGGACGCGACGCGCACGGCCGGGGGCTGTGGGTGGCTCGACGGCCGGACGGGGTGCGCAGGCCCGGGGCGGGCACGCGGACGAGGGCACGCGGGCGCGGGTTCGGTGCGCAGGCACGCTGCGGGTCGGTGCGCGGGGTCAGGCCTCGCCGACGGCCCGCGCGACCAGCTCACGCG
>JAFAEH010000028.1 GCA_023424135.1 Actinomycetes bacterium
ACGTACATGCGCCGCGGGGCGCCCGGCGCCGTGCTGCTGCCGCGCACGACCACCCAGGTGGTCGACGCCCTGGGCTGGGCGCGCGAGCAGCGCGGGCCGCTCGCCGTGCGGTCCGGCGGGCACGGCATCTCGGGCCGCTCGACGAACGACGGCGGCGTGCTGCTCGACGTCGGCGCCCTCGACGAGGTCACGGTCGTCGACGAGGCCACGCGCCGCGTGCGCCTGGGGGCCGGCGCCACGTGGGGCAAGGTCGCCGCGACGCTCGCACCGCGCGGGTGGGCGATCTCGTCGGGCGACTACGGCGGCGTCGGGGTCGGCGGCCTGGCGACGACCGGCGGCATCGGGCTGCTCGGGCGGTCGTACGGGCTGACGGTCGACCACGTCGTCGCGTACGAGGTCGTGACGGCCGACGGAGTGGTGCACGTCGTCGACGCGCAGCGTGAGCCCGAGCTGTTCTGGGGGCTGCGCGGTGCGGGCGGCAACCTCGGCGTGGTGACGTGGGTCGAGATCGAGGCCGCGGAGGTGCCGGACGTCGTGCTCGCGACGATGACGTTCGACGCGACCGACGCGGCGGGGCTGGTCGAGCGCTGGGGGCGCGTCGTGGCGGACGCGCCCCGGCAGCTCACGAGCTTCCTGCACCTGCAGGCCGGCGGCGGCGGGCGCCAGCCGCTCGCGCAGGCCATGACGGTGTGGGCCGACGACGACACGACCTCCGCCGTCGCCGCGCTCGAGGAGCTGCTGGGCGCCGGGCCGGCGCTCGACCAGCGCGCGACGCTCACGCCGTACTCGGGCGTCGTCGGGTCCGTCGCCAAGCACCACGACGGGGGTGCGCCGCCGGTCACGCGCTCGGGCCTGCTGCCCGCCGTGACGGACGCGGCCGCCGCCGACCTGGGCCGGCTGCTGGGCTCCGGCGAGGCGATGCTCGTGCAGCTGCGCGCGACGGGCGGCGCGGGCAACGACGTCGCCCCGGAGGCCACCGCCTACGCCCACCGCCACCAGCAGTTCTCGGTGACGGCCTTCGCCGGCCGCTCGTCGCGCGCGGGCCTCGACGACGCGTGGGACCGCCTCGCGCACCCGCACATGGACGGGCTGTACCTGTCGTTCGAGACCGACCCGCGCCCCGAGCGCCTCACCGAGGCGTTCCCCGCGCTCACGCTCGACCGCCTGCGCGCCCTCAAGCGCACCTACGACCCCGACCACGTCTTCGACCAGAACTTCCCGATCGACCCGCGCGGGTGACCCTTCCGCCGAGTGCGGGGGATCCGCGCCGAGTGCGGGGGTCGTTCCCCCCGCGCTCGAGCACGATCCCCCGCACTCGGCGTCGGTGGGTGGGCAGTGTCGGTGGGCCGTCGTAGGGTCCGGTTTCTCCCGATTCCTCGGCCCTGGAGTGTGCGCGTGACCGTGTCGACCGGCGACGACCCGACCGACTACCGCGAGCTGCTGAGCGACGTGCTCGGGGAGATCCGTGCCGCGCGCGTGCGGGCGGGACTGGCGGTGAACGCCGAGCGGACGCTGCTGTACTGGCGGATCGGGCGGCTGATCCTCGACCGGCAGCGGGACGAGGGGTGGGGCCGTGCGGTCGTCGACCGCTTGGCCCTCGACCTGTCGACGCAGTTCCCCGGCATGCGCGGCTGGTCGAGCCGCAACCTCTGGTACATGCGGAGCCTCGCGGCGGCATACCCCTCCCGGGAGTCTGCAACAGCCGTTGCAGAACTTCCGTGGGGCCACCTCACGACACTGCTGACGCGGGTTCGCGACGCCGACGCCCGCGCCTGGTACGCGGCGCAGGCGCTCCGGCACGGGTGGTCACGCGCGGTCCTCACGCACCACGTCGGCACCGATCGCCACGCCCGCGTCGGCCGCACGCTCGACAACTTCACGACGACGGTCCCGTCACCCGAGCAGGACCTCGTCCGCGAGGTCCTCGCCGACCCGTACGACCTCGAGTTCCTCGCCCTGGATCCCGCACACTCCGAGCGCCAGCTCGAGGACTCCGTGGTCACGCGGCTCAGCGCGTTCCTCACCGAGCTCGGCACCGGGTTCGCGTACGTCGGGCGCCAGTACCGGCTGCGGGTCGGCGAACGAGACTTCTACGTCGACCTGCTCTTCTACCACCTGGGACTGCGACGCTTCGTGGTGTTCGAGCTCAAGGTCGGGACCGTCGAGCCCGAGCACGTCGGCAAGCTGTCGTTCTACGTCACCGCCGTCGACGAGGCGCTGCGCCGGCCCGACCACGACGGCCCGACCATCGGCATCCTGCTCGCCGGGCACCGGGACGACGTCGTCGTCGAGTACGCGCTGCGCACCACGGGCGCGCCGCTCGCCGTCTCGACGTACACGACCGACCGCACGCTCCCCGACGACGTCCGTGCCGCCCTCCCCACGCAGGCACAGCTCGCGGACGTCGTCGCCGACCTCCCCCAAAGGTCGCAGGCCGGGTTCCCCACCGGGCCGGAAGACCCCGCACCCCCGCGCTGACCAGCATGGACGCAGGCCACGAGGCAGCGTCCCGGTGAGGTTTCGGGCCCTCGTGGCGCAGGAGGTCCGCCATGCACCCGGCACCACGCACCCCTCGCCGCCCCACCCACAGCGCCGTCCGCGGCACCACCCTGGCCGTGCTCGGCGCGACCGTCGCCGTGATGCTGTCGGCGTGCGCGGGCACGTCCGCCGCCGCACCCGAGCCGCGCGTCCCGGTCGCCGCCTCGACGGACGGCCTCACGCGCGCCGACGTCGACGCCTGGCTCGACGCGACGCTGCCCGACGCGCTCGCGGACGGGAAGATCGCGGGGGCGACCGTCGCGGTCGTCGCGGACGGCGAGGTCCTCACGGCCCGCGGGTTCGGCGAGGCCGACGTCGCCGCCGGCACGCCCGTCGACGCCGACCGCACGCTGTTCCGTGCCGGGTCGGTGTCGAAGGTCCTCACCGCGACGGCCGTCATGCAGCTCGTCGAGGACGGCCGCGTCGACCTCGACACCGACGTGCGCGAGTACCTCGACGAGGACCCGGCGATCCCGCAGCCCGTCACGCTGCGGCACGTCCTGAGCCACACCCCCGGCTTCGAGGAGCGCGTCGGCGGCGCGATCCTCGCACCCGGGCAGCCCGCGCCCCCGCTGCGGGACCTCGTCCTGCAGGACCCGCCCGAGCAGGTGTACGCGCCGGGCACGACCCCGTCGTACTCGAACTACGGGTACCTGCTCGCGGGGTACGTCGTCGAGCAGGTGACGGGCACGCCGTTCGACGAGTACGTCGCCGAGCACGTCCTGGCCCCCGCCGGCATGGCGTCCTCGACGTTCGCCCAGCCCGTCCCCGACGCCCTCGCGGACGACGTGGCGCGCGGGTACCGCGAGTCCGACGGCCCGGCGGTGACGTTCGAGACCGTGGCCGACGCACCGGCCGGCGCGCTGACCACGAGCGCGACGGACATGGGCCGCTTCCTGCTCGCCCAGCTCGGCCGCCCGACGACCGGCGAGCCGCTGCTCGAGGACGCGACCCGCACCCGCATGCAGGAGCCCGCGCTCGACGGCAGCACGCTCGGCGGTCTCGCCGACGCACCGCGCATGGGCCTGGGCTGGTTCGACGAGTCCCGCAACGGGCACCGCGTCGTCGGGCACGGCGGCGACACGATCTACTTCCACTCGCACCTGCAGCTGTGGCCGGACGACGAGGCGGGGATCTTCGTGTCGTTCAACAGCGTCGGCGCCCAGTACGCCGCCTACGACCTGCGCACACGCCTGCTCGACGAGTTCGCGGACCGCTACTTCCCCGGCGACGCGCCGCGCGCCGACGCGGTCGACGACGCGACGCGCGCGCAGCACGCCGCCGCCTTCGCCGGCACGTACGAGACCACGCGCGCCTTCCGCTCGACGTTCCTCAACCTCTCGACGCTCCTGCAGCCGACGCGCGTGAGCGTGCTCGACGGCACGCGCGTCCTCGTGGCCTCGCCCGCCCAGTCGCCCCTCGTCTTCGAGGAGGACGAGCCGTGGGTCTACCGGCAGGTCGACGGCCCGCAGGTGCTGGTCGTCGAGGCCGACGCCGACGGGAACGTCACGCGGTACGCGCACGACTCGGCGTTCACCGAGGTGCGCGTGGGCCCGGCCCGCGCCGCGCTCGTCCCGGTGCTGCTCGGTGTCGTCGCGCTGCTGGTGCTCGGGCTCGTCGGTGCGGGCGTCGCCGCGGTCGTGCGCCGGGTGCGCCGCCGCCGCGCCGGGACCCCGGCCGACCCCGGCCCGCGCGCCGCTCGCCTGCCGCGGGCGCTGACCCTCGGCGCCGGCGTCACGACGCTCGTCGCGGTCGGCGTGTGGCTGAAGATCCTGCTCGACCTCAACTCGGTGGTCCTGCCGTCGCAGGCGCTCGTCCGCACCGCGCAGGGGCTGACCGCGCTGGGCGTGCTCGGTGCGCTCACCGCCGCGTGGGTCGTGGTCGTCGAGTCCCGCGCGGGCCGGTGGGTGCGCGTCGCCGGTGCGAGCGTCTTCCTCGTCGCCCTCGGTGCGATGTCGTGGGTCGCGAACACCGCGATGCTCGTCTCGCCCGACATCACGTACTGACCGGCCGTACCACGCGGGACGGACACCACGGGAGGATGTCGGCCATGTCGAGCCACGGGACCGCCGAGCAGGACGCGGCGCAGCACGCCGGGCAGGACGCGGCGCAGCACGCCGGGCAGCACCGCTGGCAGCACCGGTGGGAGCGGCTGCTGACCCGGGCCCGCCTCACCACCCCGCTGCGGCGCGACGCGGCGCTCGCCGCGGCCGTCGCCCTCACGATGCTCGTCGTCTCCGCCGCGACGGCACGGCTCGTC
>JAFAEH010000054.1 GCA_023424135.1 Actinomycetes bacterium
CCCCCCCGCGGCGTGCGAGCGCGAGCGGAGCCCGCCCCCACGCCTCGGGAGGAGCGGGCACCAGCCGTCGGGAGGGATGGGCGCGGCGGCCGGGCGCGGCGGCCGGGTGCGGCGGCCGGGCACGCGCATGTGTGCGCGGGCGGGTGGGATCAATGCCGGCGGACGGGACCGGTGCCGGCGGACGGGACGGGTGACGGCGGACGGAACCGGTGACGGCGGACGGGACCGGTGACGGCGGACGGGATCGGTGACGGCGGGTGGGACCGGTGACGGCGGACGGGACCGGTGTCGAGGCGTGGCATAGCGTTCGAGGATGGGTTCTCCGTTCGACGTCACGGCCGACGAGATGCGTCGGCGCACCTCGCTGAAGTGGCGCACCTACCCTGACGACGTGCTGCCGGCGTTCGTCGCGGAGATGGACGTGCGCCCGCTCGACGCGGTGGTCGACGCGGTCACCGGCGCGATGGCGTCGGGCGACACCGGGTACGAGCCCGGCCCGACGGGCCCGCTCGGCACTGCCTACGCCGAGGCGTTCGCGGAGTTCGCCGCGCGGCGGCACGGGTGGGACGTGCCGGTCGAGCGCACACGCATGGTCCCGGACGTGATGATCGGCGCCGTCGAGGTGCTGGACGTGCTCACCGAGCCGGGCGACGGGGTGGTCGTCAACACCCCGGTGTACCCGCCGTTCCGCTCGTTCGTCGAGCACGCGCGCCGCCGCGTCGTGACCGCACCGCTGACGCCCACCGGCCGGCTCGACCTCGACGCGCTCGACCGGGCGTTCACCGACGCCCGGGCGTACCTGCTGTGCCACCCGCACAACCCGACGGGCACGCTGCACACGGAGGCGGAGCTGCGCGCCGTCGGGGAGCTCGCGGCCCGCCACGGCGTGCGCGTCGTCGCGGACGAGATCCACGCACCGCTCGTCGTCGGGGACGCGCCGTTCGTGCCGACGACGAGCGTGATCCCGGACGCGATCGCGCTGCACTCGGCGTCGAAGGCGTTCAACCTCGCCGGGCTCAAGGCGGCCGTCGCCGTGCCGGGCCCGGGCGCGCGCGACCTGCGCGACATCCCGGAGATCGTCGGGCACGGGGTCAGCCACGTCGCGTCGATCGCCCACCGGGCCGCGTACCGGCACGGCGACGCGTGGCTCGACGACGTCCTCGCGACGATCCGCACGCACGGCGACCTCGTCGCGGCGACGCTCGCCGAGCGGCTGCCCCAGGCCCGCTGGACCCGGCCCGAGGCGACGTACTTCGCATGGCTCGACGTGTCCGGCACCCCGGCGGTCCGGGCGACGGGCGTCGAGCCGGCACGGCTGCTGCTCAAGCGGGGCCGTCTCGCGGTGAACCCGGGCCCGTCGTTCGGCCCGCAGGGCGCCGGCTTCGTCCGCCTCAACCTCGCGACGTCCCGCACCCTCCTGCTCGACGTCCTCGAGCGGCTGGTGGGCACATTGGGCGCGCCAGGCTGACGCGCCCGCCGCACACCCGCGCATCACGTACCGTGATCGGGCCGACGGCCGGCCCGCCGCCCCGCGCGGGCGGCAGACCGGCCGTCACGAGCGGATCAGCCCGCCGTCCCGGCAGCCGCCTCGATGGACGTCGGGGTCGCACCGTGCTGCACCTCGATGCGGCGCGGACGGGCCTCCTCCGCAACCGGCACGGTGAGCGTCAGGACACCGTCGGCGTACGTCGCGGTGATCCGGTCGAGCGCGAGCCCACGTCCGACCGTGAGCTGGCGGGCGTAGGTGCCGACGGGGCGCTCCTTGGCCAGCCACTGCACGTCGTGCTCGGTGCGGGCCGTGCGCTGGGCGCGGATGGTCAGCGTCCGGTCCTCGACGTTGACGTCGATCGTGCCGGGGTCGGCTCCGGGCAGGTCGACGTGCAGCACGTAGTGGTCGCCGTCGCGGTACAGGTCCATCGGCATGGTGGCCGACGAGCGCTCGGACGCCAGGACCTGTCCGAGCAACCGGTCCACCTCCTGGAACGGGTCGAAACGAGTAGCCACGCCCCATCACCTCCTCGACGTGGGGCCACGGACCGCCCGCAGCCCCGGTGCTAGCCCGGTGGCGGACACCCGCCCCGGGTGGCTACAGGTCAAAGAATTAGCACTCTCCTGTGGAGAGTGCCAGCGCAGGACGGGGCGTGTTCGCTCTCGGCGAACACGCTCACGCGGAGCGACCCACCGACCCCGGCAGCTCCCGCCGGGACGACGCGACGAACGCGATGAGCCGCTCGACGATGCGCACGTCGGCGTCGAGCCACGGCACGTCGAGCCACTGCCCCTCGGGCAGCCAGCGCAGCTCGTCGTGCTCGACGATCGGCTCGGGCTCGCCCTCGACGACCTCGGCGAACCACAGGCGCATGACGTACTGGTCGGACAGGCGCCAGGCGCCGTCGTCGGGGCCGATGAGCTCGACGCCGAGCCCGACGCGCACGCCGAGCTCCTCACGCAGCTCGCGGTGCAGCGCCTCCTCGGGCGTCTCGCCCTCGTCGACCTTGCCACCGGGGAACTCCCACCGGCCGGCGAGGCTGGCGGGCGTGGCGCGGCGCGCGGCGAGCAGCAGCCGTGGGTCGTCGAGATCGTCCACCACGGCTGCGGCGACGACGAGCACAGGAGTCATGCGGCGAGTGTGCCAGTCGTGTGTCACGGCCGGGTCACGGGACTGTGCCGCGGCCGTGCACGCCGGACTCGCGCGACCGGGAGAGGTCGCACGGATCGACGGGCCGGACGCGTGGTCCCGGGTGCGGAGGGATCCCTCCCGCCCCTCCGCGGGGGGCGGAACGGTGACCTCAGCGGATGCCGTGAGCCTCCGCCCACGCGACGGCCTCGGAGCGCGTCGAGACACCGATCTTGCGGTAGACGCTGCGCACCTGGGACTTCACGGTGTTGCGGGTGACGAACAGACGCGTCGCGATCTCCTCGAGCGTGACGTCCTCGGTCAGCTCCGCGAGCACCACGCGCTCGCGACGGGTGAGCGAGTGGGCGCCCATGGTGTGCGGGTTCACGCTCGTGTCCAGCATGGTCATGATGTCCTCCGGTGGGCGGCGGGCCCGGACTCTCCGGGCTCGCGTGGGCTGCGTACCGGATGAGAGCGGGCAACCACGCCGGTATGACGCGACTTCTGCCAACTTCTCTGAAATCACCGTGAGATCCCCCCCGCGGTGCCGATCGCTGCACCTGACATGACGACGTCCGACCTGTGGTGATACATCCTTCGGAAGGAGAAGCCGTCATCAGCACTGTGCGCCATGTCACCCGTTCGGGGCAAGCACCCGGACGTATGGACAAGCGTCCGGGTCCTCCGCCGAACGGCGCAGCACCTGGGTGCTGGCACCTACGCCGTTCGGCTCAAGAGCCGCTCAGGGGTTGAGCGCGGCGTACTCCTCGGCCGTGAGCAGGGCCCCGGTGGAGGTGACCTCGACGCGCAGCAGCCAGCCCTCGCCGTACGGGTCGGCGTTGACGACGGACGGGTCGTCGACCGCACCCTGGTTGACCTCGACGACCGTGCCGGACACGGGGGAGAACAGCTCGGAGACGGACTTGGTCGACTCGATCTCGCCGATCACGGCACCCGCCTCGATCTGCGCGCCGACCGCGGGCAGCTCGAGGAACACGATGTCGCCGAGCGCGTCGGCGGCCACGGCGGTGATGCCCACGGTGACGGGCGACCCGGCGTCGATCCACTCGTGCTCGGCGGTGTACTGCAGCGTCGTCGGGATCTCGACGGCCATGGGGGGCTCCTCAGGTGGGCGGGACGAAGGGTGCTGCGGGTGCCGGCGCGGCCGTCACCGAGGACGACGGTAGAAGGGCAGGGGCACGACGCGCACGGGTTCGCGCCGACCGCGCACGTCGACCGCGAGCTCGGTGCCCTCGGCCGACACCTCGGGTGTCACGTACGCCATGGCCACGGGGTACCCGAGCGTGGGTGACGGCGCGCCGGACGTGACGGTCCCGACGACGGCCGCGTCGGACGCGGTCGACGCGACGACGTCGTACCCGTGCCGGGCCGCGCGCCGGCCGAGGCCCTGCAGGCCGACGAGGACGCGCGCGGGCGCGGACGTCGCGCGGGCCGCGAGCGCGTCGCGCCCGACGAACGGGGTGGGCGTGCCGTCGTCGTCGACCTTGTCGAGCTTCACGACGCGCCCGAGACCCGCGTCGTGCGGGGTCGTGGTGCGGTCGAGCTCGTTGCCGTACAGCGGCATCCCGGCCTCGAGCCGCAGCGAGTCGCGGGCGGACAGGCCCGCGGGGACGATGCCGTGCGGGGCCCCGGCGGCGAGCAGCGCACGCCACAGCGCGGGCGTCGCGTCGGCGTCGAGGAAGAACTCGAACCCGTCCTCACCGGTGTACCCGGTGCGCGCGACGAGGACGGGCGCACCGTCGAACGTCATCGGCAGGCACGCGTAGTACCGCGACGTGGCCGGGGTCAGGCCGTCGGGGGTGCCCGCCGACGGCGCGAGGCCGTCCAGCGCCTCGACGACGGCGAGCGCCTGCGGGCCCTGCACGGCGACCAGGCCGGTCGCGGCGGAGCGGTCGGCGATCTCGACGGCGAGCCCGGCACCGATGCCGTCGGCGCGCTCGCGCAGCGCCGCGAGGACGACGTCGTGGTTGGACGCGTTCGCGACGACGAGGTAGGTCTGCTCGCCGGTCCGGTAGACGACCAGGTCGTCGACCACACCGCCGTCCTCGGCGACGATCATCGTGTACCGCGCGCCCAGCACACGCAGCGCCGACAGGTGCCCGACGAGCGCCCGGTCGAGGAACGCGCCCGCGCCGGCACCGGTGACCTCGATCTCTCCCATGTGCGACAGGTCGAACAGGCCGACGCCCGTGCGCACCGCCGTGTGCTCCGCCAGGTCGGACGTGTACCGCAGCGGCATCTGCCACCCGGCGAAGGAGGTCAGCGCGGCGCCCAGGGCGACGTGCTCGTCGTGCAGCGGCGAGCGCCGGTCGGTCATGTCGTCTCCCGAGGGGGCGGAGGTCGTCGGGGCTGGGTGCGCCGGGGTGGCGGCCGTGGTCGTCCCGCTCATCGCACGTCGTCCGCGTAGGCCTCGACGGGCGGGCACGAGCACACGAGGTTGCGGTCGCCACGGGCGCCGTCGATGCGGCGCACGGGCGGCCAGTACTTGCCGGCGCGCAGCGCGGGGACGCCGTACGCGGCCTGCTCGCGGCCGTAGGGGTGCGTCCACTCGTCGGCGCTGACCGAGGCCGCCGTGTGCGGCGCCTGGCGCAGCGGCGAGTCCGCCAGGGGCCAGCGGCCCTCGGCGACGGCGTCGATCTCGGCGCGGATCGCGACGAGCGCGTCGACGAACCGGTCGAGCTCGGCGAGGTCCTCGCTCTCGGTGGGCTCGACCATGAGCGTGCCGGCCACGGGGAACGACAGCGTGGGCGCGTGGAAGCCGTAGTCCATGAGGCGCTTGGCGACGTCCTCGGCCGTGACGCCCGTGGCCTTGGTCAGGGGCCGCAGGTCGAGGATGCACTCGTGCGCGACGAGCCCGCCGGGGCCCGTGTACAGCACGGGGTAGTGCTCGCGCAGGCGCGTGGCCAGGTAGTTCGCCGCCAGGACGGCGGTCTCGGTCGCGCGGCGCAGGCCGTCGGGGCCCATGAGCGCGACGTACGCCCAGGAGATCGGCAGGATCCCCGCGGACCCCCACGGCGCGGCCGACACCGGCGCGACGGGTGCGTCGGTCGTCGCCCCCGGCGTCGGGTCACCCGGCAGGAACGGCGCGAGGTGCGCGGCGACCGCGACCGGGCCGACGCCCGGGCCGCCGCCGCCGTGCGGGATGCAGAACGTCTTGTGCAGGTTCAGGTGCGAGACGTCGCCGCCGAGCTCGCCCGGGCGCGCCAGCCCGACGAGCGCGTTGAGGTTGGCGCCGTCGATGTAGACCTGCCCCCCCGCGGCGTGCACGAGGTCGCAGACCTCGCGCACGTGCTCCTCGTAGACGCCGTGCGTCGAGGGGTAGGTGATCATGATCGCCGCGACGCGCGGGCCGTGCTGGTCGAGCTTGGCGCGCAGGTCGGCGAGGTCGACCTCACCGTCCGGGGCGGTCGCGACGACGACGACCTTCAGGCCCGCGAGGGCGGCCGAGGCCGCGTTGGTGCCGTGCGCGGAGGCCGGGATGAGGCAGATGTCGCGGTGGTCGGCGCCCTCGGGGCGCGTCGCCTCGTGGTACGCGTGGATCGCGAGCAGACCGGCGAGCTCACCCTGCGAGCCGGCGTTGGGCTGGACGCTGACGGCGGCGTAGCCGGTGATCTCGGCGAGCCAGTCCTGCAGCTCGGTGACGAGGGTCGCGTAGCCGCGCGTCTGGTCGGCGGGCGCGTACGGGTGGATGTCGGCGAACTGCGGCCAGGAGATGGGCTCCATCTCGGCGGTCGCGTTGAGCTTCATCGTGCACGAGCCCAGCGGGATCATCGTGCGGTCGAGCGCGAGGTCCTTGTCGGACAGGCGGCGCAGGTAGCGCAGCATCGCGGTCTCCGAACGATTCACGTGGAACACCGGGTGCTCGAGGTACCCGGTGCGGCGCGCGAGGTGCTCGGGGACGTCCGTGGGACGCGGGCCGACGAACCCGAGGTCGTGGCTGCCGTCGCCGTTCGCCGGCAGGTCGGTGGTGCCCGCGTCGGCGAACGCGAGGACGACGCCCAGCAGGTCCTCGCCTGTCGTCGTCTCGTCGCACGCGATCTGCACGTGGTCGTCGTCGGGGGCCCACAGGTTGATGCCGCGGGCCGCCGCCGCCGCGAGCACGGCCGTCGCACGGCCGGGCACCCGCGTGCGGACCGTGTCGAACACGTGCTCGTGGACCACCTCGACGCCGACGCCGCGCAGGACCTCCGCGAGGCACACGGCCGCCCCGTGCACGCGCCGCGCGATCGCCGCGAGACCGTCGGGCCCGTGGTAGACCGCGTACATCGACGCGACGATCGCGAGCAGCGCCTGCGCGGTGCAGATGTTGCTCGTCGCCTTCTCGCGGCGGATGTGCTGCTCCCGGGTCTGCAGCGCGAGGCGGTACGCGGGCGCGCCGTCGGCGTCGACCGACACCCCGACGAGCCGGCCGGGCAGCGTGCGCTCGAGCCCGGAGCGGACCGCCATGAACGCGGCGTGCGGGCCGCCGCCGAACAGCGGGACGCCGAATCGCTGCGCCGAGCCGACCGCGACGTCCGCACCGAGCTCGCCCGGGGTCGTCACGAGCGTGAGCGCCAGCAGGTCCGCCGCGGCCGTCACGAGCGCGCCCCGCTCCTTGGCCTGCGCGACGAGCGGTCGCAGGTCCCGCAGCGCACCCGACGCACCCACCTGCTGCACGACGACGCCCACGAGCGGGCCGTCGACGTCGGGCAGACCGTCCGTGAGGTCCGCGACGACGACCGGGAGGCCGACCGCCTGCGCCCGGCCGCGCGCGACCGCGAGGGACTGGCCGAACAGGTCCGCGTCGAGCACGACCGTGCCGCTCGACGCCTTCGACGCGCGCCACATCAGCGCGACGGCCTCCGCCACGGCCGTCGCCTCGTCGAGCAGCGACGCGTTCGCGACGTCGAGGCCCGTCAGGTCCGACACGACGGTCTGGAAGTTGAGCAGCGCCTCGAGCCGGCCCTGCGAGATCTCCGGCTGGTAGGGCGTGTACGCGGTGTACCAGGCGGGTGACTCGAGCACGTTGCGACGGATCACCGCGGGAGTGACCGTGCCCGAGTACCCCTGGCCGATCATCGGGCGCAGCACGCGGTTGCGGGCCGCGATCCCCCGCAGGTCCGCGAGCACCTGCTCCTCGCTGCGCGCCGCCGGCAGGTCGAGGGGGCGGCCCGTGCGGATGCTCGCGGGGACCGCCGCGTCGACCAGCGCGTCGAGGCTGTCGTGACCCAGGGCCGCGAGCATGCGCGTCGTCTCGTCGCCGCGCGGGCCGATGTGCCGGTCGACGAACCCGTCGGCGGCGGGCGTCCGCGTCACGGGCGACGCAGGCGCGCCCGACGGGACGGGTGAGGGGTGCGCGTCGGGCGTGACGGGCGGGACGGCGAGGTCGGTCACGGCTGCTCCACGGGGTCGTCCGGCGTGCGTCGGCACGGCCGGGACGGGCAGGGGCTCCCCGCTCTGTCATCCACCCGGGAAGGGGTGACCTGAGAGTTTTGCCGGTCCGCCGTGAGCGTCGTCCCTGCGGGACCGCTCCGGGGCGCGCCGACTTGCACCGTCGGTGGGCACCGGACCTGGCCGGCGCCGCTTTCCAGAGTTGCCTGGCCGCGGCGGTACGGGTGCCTGAGAGATTCCCGGGGAGGGTTGCTCCTTCGGCGCCCCGCGGCACCACCCTCGCGGGTGATGGGCGGGAGCTCTCCCGTCGCGGTTCGAGCAGCGTGTTCAGTTGTCGACCGGACGTCCGTGGGGGCCCGCGCGATCCGACGGCCAGCGTACGTCACGCGTGTGTCGTGCGGGTTGCGTGCGGCGGGCGAACCGGTGACCGCGACGTGCTGACCCGCGGACGCGCCGAAGGGGTGGCGCGTCCGCGGGTGCTCCCACCACCCTGACACCACGCGCGGTCGTCGAACCGGTTGTCCACAGGCCGACGCGCGACACGTCGCCCGATACGCCCACTGGCGGGTGCGTCCGGAAGCGGGCAGACGGCCCTGCCACGGGACGCCATCATCCGTTCGGAGCAGCGCCGGTGGTCGACGGTCAGCGGTTCGGGTGACCGCCCGGCGACGCTCACGGCCGGTGCGTCGGCGGGGTCAGGCGTACGGCGGCTGGATGACGGCCGCGTCCGCACGGGCACCCGCGGCACGCGCCGCCTCGACGGTGAGCTCGACGTCGACCAGCGGCCCCTCGACCAGCAGCGGGTCGCCCGCGGCCGTGTCCCCCGACCACCGCACCGCCGCCTGCGGGGGCGGTCGGAAGGCGGCGCCCGGCGGCAGGGTCACGACCGCGGCCGCACGCACCCCGAGGTCCTCGGCGCGCCGCACCAGCACCGAACGGACCTGCGGCAGCCGCTCGACCGTGCGCATGAGCAGCCGCGCACGACGCTCGCCCGCGCGGAAGGTCACGACGACCAGCCCGGCGTCGTCGTGCAGGTCACCCGTCGCCATCGAGTCGACGTTGACGCCACGCGTGGCGAACACCCCGGCGAGCGCCGCGATCGAGCCCGTGCGGTGCTCGGCTCGCACGTAGCCGACCCAGCGCGTGTCGTCGTCCGTCACGTCTCCTCCGTCCACGGCGCGCACGCCGCGCCGATCGCCTTCGCGGCGTCCGCCAGGCGCGTCTGCTCGTCGTCGGGGAGCGTGTCGAGCAGCACGCGGGTCCAGCCCTCGGGCCCGAGCACGACGGGCACGCCGAGGACCCCGCGGACGTCCTGCCCGTGCAGCGTGACCTCGTCGTCGAGCAGCACCTGACCGGCGACGACGATGTCCCGCCCGTCGAGCACCGTCTCGACCAGGTCGATCGTCGCGGACGCCGTCCCGGTGGCGGTCTTCGCGCCCGACTGGTGCGTCATCCAGGGCCGTGCGACGACGCGCAGGTCCGGCGGCCACGTGTCGATCAGCGCGAACGCCTCGGCGATGTCGTGCTCCGCGACCTCGGTGAGCTCGGCCTTGGCGCGCGCGACCTCGTCCGGGAACGTCGCGAGCGTGCGGGGGCCGCGCAACCGCCCGACCGCGCGCTCGCGCTCGGCGACGTCGAGGCCGCTGATCCGCACGGTCGACCACAGCGGCACCGCGTCCTCGCCGTGCTGCCCGCCGACGAACCCGCCGACCCGGTGGCGTCGCACCCCCAGCGAGACCGCCAGCTCGCGGCGGAACCGCAGCGTGTCGAGCCACGCACCCATCCCGATCACACGGTGCCGCCCGAGGCGGTCGGCCATGATCGCGACCCCCAGCTCGACGGGGTTGGAGACCACGACGACGACCTCGGAGCCCGACCCGTGCTCCGCGAGCGCGTCCGCGTACGCGCGGAACACGGCGGCGTTGTCGGCCGCGAGCGCCGCGCGGCTCGTCGGGACCCCGCTGCTGCGCGGCGCGACCGTGCGCCCCGCGGACACGACGACGACGTCCGCGACGACGTCCGACGGGTCGAGCGCGACGTCGAGCAGCGGCGCGTGCTCGTCGTACGCGTCGACCAGGTCGGTGCGCAGCCCGTGCACCGCACGTCCTGACGACCCGCCGGGCCGCCCGACGAGCTGCAGCCGCGACGTCGTGGGCAGCACCTGCCGCTCCACGAGCTGGGTGCAGATCTGCCGCCCCACGTCCCCCGTCGCCCCGAGCACCGCCACGTCCATGCCCGCCACGCTACGTCCACCAGGTGACGGGCACGTTGCCGCCCGCGCCCGTCGGGCGTCGGACGCGCGACGCCCCTGCCCCCACCGACGGGTGGCCGTCAGGGCAGGCGGACGCCGACGAGCGCCTCGGTCTCCTCACGGACGCGAGCGCCGAGCGCGGGGTCGCGGTAGCGGGGATCGCCGGCACCGAGCACGGGGGCACCGCGGAACGCGCCCGCCGTCCCCCAGTACTGGCCGCCCTGCGCCGCGGGGTCGGCGGCAGCGCGCAC
>JAFAEH010000094.1 GCA_023424135.1 Actinomycetes bacterium
ACCTCGGCGGGCGTGCCGACGCGGATCGCGCCGCCGTTGCCGACGTAGGGCCCCTCGGTCCCCTCGCGCACCACGACGAAGTCGACGTCGCCCGGGTCGGCCAGCGGGCCGGTCACGCCGGTGAAGAGCTTGCTCGGGCGCAGGTTGACGTAGTGGTCGAGCGCGAAGCGGAGCTTGAGCAGCAGGCCGCGCTCAAGCACGCCCGACGGCACCGTCGGGTCCCCGATGGCGCCGAGGAGGATCGCGTCGTGCGTGCGGATGGCCGCGAGGTCGTCGTCCGTGAGCGTCTCACCCGTCGCGTGCCAGCGGCGCGCGCCGAGGTCGAAGTCGGTCGTCCGCACCGCGGTACCGGTGCCGTGCAGCGCCGCCTCGAGGACCAGCAGCCCCTGCTCGACGACCTCCGTCCCGATGCCGTCGCCGGCCACGACGGCCAGGTTCAGAGTGGAGGACGGTGTCGCATCAGCCATGCCGCCATGGTACGCCCGCGTCCACGCCTCGGACGTCATGTCTCATGTGGTGGGCGCAGATGCAGGTCAGTCGACCGCGGGCGACGGCCCGTCCTTCGGGTAGACGAGCTCGAAGCGCTCCGTCACCACGTCCATGCCCGTCGAGAACCCCTCGTCGCCCAGCACACGACGCCAGTACACCTCGTGCTCGCGGCGCCACGACGCGAGCGACAGGTCGTCCTCGCCCTCCGCCGCTGCGTGCTCCGCCCCCACCGCGTCGAACGCCAGCACCTCGACCGCCGTCGTCCGCAGCAGCGCGCGCGGGTCGCCCGCCGAGTCCAGCACGATCGACACGTCGCCGACCCGCGGCAACGGCTCACCCGTCAGGTCGAACTCGACCAGCGCCGTCGACGTCCCCGTCTTGCGACCCGCCAGGACCAGACCCAGCAGCTCGTCCGCCAGCCGTGCGTCGTCACCGAACGACCACGCGGGGGGCGCGACCGCCCCGTCGACCGACTCCCCCAGCACCGCGTCGACCTTGCCCCAGCCCAGGTGGCCGCGCGCCGCCTCCCAGAAGTCCACGATCCGGGTGTCCTGCACACCGTCGTCGGCCGCCGCCACCTGCTGCCCGTCGGTCATCGTCACTCCTCGTCGTCCACGCCCGCCGCGCTCCTCGCGCGCTCCCCTGCGCCGCGATCCTCCCCCGCCCGGCCCCCACCTGCACGTCGACCCTCCGCACCCCGCCCCCACCCCACACGCGAGAGGGCGATCCGATCGCCCCCTCACACCCTCGAGGAGGCGACCCGCCCGACCCCACCTCACACGCGAGAGAGCGATCCGATCGCACTCTCACGCCCTCACGGGGGCGACCCGACGGGCCCGCACACGCGAGAGAGCGATCCGATGGCACTCTCACGACCACGTCCGGGGACCGGGGCGCGGGACGGGCGAGGGCGGTCCGGGAGACCCGGACCGCCCTCGTGCTGCCGTCGAGCGTGCGGCCTGCCGTCAGCGGGAGGCCGAACCCTCCGTGTAGTCCGTGTCCGACGGCTTCACCCACGCGAACAGCTTGCGCAGCTCGCGGCCGACCGGCTCGATCGGGTGGTTCTGGCCCTTCTCGCGCAGCGCGGCGAACTCGGGCGCACCCGCGTCCTGGTCGGCGATGAACCGCTGCGCGAACGCGCCGTTCTGGATGTCCGCGAGCACGGCCTGCATGTTCGCCTTGACCTCGGGCGTGATGACGCGCGGGCCGGAGACGTAGTCGCCGTACTCGGCCGTGTCGGAGACCGACCAGCGCTGCTTGGTGATGCCGCCCTCGAAGATCAGGTCGACGATGAGCTTCAGCTCGTGCAGCACCTCGAAGTACGCGACCTCGGGCTGGTAGCCCGCCTCGGTCAGCGTCTCGAACCCGTACTGGATGAGCTGCGAGACACCGCCGCACAGCACGGCCTGCTCACCGAACAGGTCGGTCTCGGTCTCCTCGGTGAACGTCGTCCTGATGCCCGCCGCGCGCAGACCGCCGATGCCCTTGGCGTAGGACAGCGCGAGCTCCCACGCCGTGCCCGACGCGTCCTGCTCGACCGCGACGATGACCGGGACGCCGCGCCCGTCGACGTACTCGCGACGCACCAGGTGACCCGGGCCCTTGGGGGCGACCATGAGCACGTCGTGGTCCGCGGCCGGCTTGATGTAGCCGAAGCGGATGTTGAAGCCGTGCCCGAAGACGAGGGCGGCGCCGTCCTTGAGGTTCGGCTCGATCTCGTCGCGGTACACGATGCGCTGCACCTGGTCGGGCGCGAGGATGACGACGACGTCGGCACCGGCGACCGCGTCGGCCACCGACGCGACCTTGAGGCCCTCGTTCTCGGCCTTGGCCCGCGAGGAGGAGCCCTCGCGCAGGCCGACCGTCACGTCGACGCCGGAGTCGCGCAGGTTGAGGGCGTGCGCGTGCCCCTGGCTGCCGTAGCCGATGACGGCGACCTTCTTGGACTGGATGACCGACAGGTCGGCGTCGTCGTCGTAGAACAGCTCAGCCACGGTGGATCTCCTCGATGTGTGTCGTGCGGGAAGGGTTCAGGGGTGGTGCGGGGCCTCAGGCGGACCGGCTCACGCGCTCGAGCGCGCGGTCGGTGATCGAGCGCGAGCCGCGGCCGATGGCGACGGTGCCGGACTGCACGATCTCACGGATGCCGAACGGCTCGAGGGCCGCCAGCAGCGCGTCGAGCTTGCCCGGACCGCCCGTCGCCTCGATGACGACGGTGTCCGGGACGACGTCCACGACGTGCGCGCGGAACAGCTGGACGACCTCGAGCACGTGCGTGCGCTGCGACACGTCGGCCTTGACCTTGACGAGCAGCAGCTCGCGCTGGACCGATGCGGCGTCCTCGAGCTCGACGATCTTGATGACGTTGACGAGCTTGTTGAGCTGCTTGGTCACCTGCTCCAGCGGCAGCGCGTCGACGTCGACGACGACGGTGATGCGGCTGATCTCCACGTGCTCGGTCGGCCCGACCGCCAGGGAGTGGATGTTGAACGACCGCCGCGCGAACAGCCCCGCGACGCGCGTGAGCACGCCGGGCTTGTTCTCGACGAGGACGGACAGGGTGTGGCGGGTCATCGCTCGGCTTCCTTCCTCAGTCCTCGCGGTCCCACGCGGGGCTGATGCCACGCGCGTACTGGATGTCGTCGTTGCTGACGCCGGCCGCGACCATCGGCCACACCATCGCGTCGCGCGAGACCGTGAAGTCCACGACCACGGGGCGGTCGTCGATCTCCATCGCGCGCTTGATGGTCGCGTCGACGTCCGCCTTGGTCTCGCAGCGCAGCCCCACCGCGCCGTACGCGTCGGCCAGCTTGACGAAGTCCGGGACGCGCGCCGTGCCGTGGCCGGTGTGCAGGTCGGTGTTGGAGTACCGCGACTCGTAGAACAGGGTCTGCCACTGGCGGACCATGCCGAGCGAGCTGTTGTTGACCACCGCGACCTTGATCGGGATCTCGTTGATCGTGCAGGTCGCGAGCTCCTGGTTGGTCATCTGGAAGCAGCCGTCGCCGTCGATCGCCCACACGGTGCGGGACGGGTCGCCGACCTTGGCGCCCATGGCCGCGGGGACCGCGAAGCCCATCGTGCCCAGGCCGCCGGAGTTCACCCACGCGCCCGGCCGCTCGTAGCGGATGAACTGCGCCGCCCACATCTGGTGCTGCCCCACGCCCGCGACGTAGATCGACTCGGGCCCGGAGATCTCGCCGATGCGCGAGATGACGTGCTGCGGTGCGAGGTGACCGTCGGACGGCTCGTCGTACCCGAGGGGGAAGGTCTCGCGCCACGCGTCGAGCTGGCGCCACCACCCCTCGAGGTCCGGCTTGCCGTGCTGGCCGTGCTCCCGCTCGAGCTCGGGCAGCAGGTCGGCGATGACCTCGCGCAGGTCGCCGACGATCGGCACGTCGGTGCGCTTGTTCTTCCCGATCTCGGCGGGGTCGATGTCGGCGTGCACGACGGTCGCGTTGGGGGCGAACGACGACAGCAGACCGGTCACGCGGTCGTCGAACCGGGCACCGAGGGCGACGATCAGGTCGGCGCGCTGCAGCGCGGCCACCGCGGGCACGGTGCCGTGCATGCCGGGCATGCCGAGGTGCTGGGGGTGCGAGTCGGGCAGCGCGCCGCGTGCCATGAGCGTCGTGACGACGGGTGCGCCCGACGCGTCGGTCAGCCGCCGCAGGAGGTCTGCCGCACCCGCGCGGATCACGCCCCCGCCGACGTACAGCACGGGCCGGCGCGACGTCGCGAGCAGGCGCGCCGCCTCGCGGATCTGCTTGGCGTGCGGCTTGGTCACCGGGTGGTAGCCCGGCAGCGAGATCTCCTGCGGCCACGAGAACGTGGTCTGCGCCTGCATCGCGGACTTCGCGATGTCGACGAGCACGGGCCCGGGGCGCCCCGACCGCGCGATGTGGAACGCCTCGGCGATGGTCCGCGGGATGTCGTCGGGGTCGGTGACGAGGTAGTTGTGCTTCGAGATCGGCAGCGTGATGCCGACGATGTCGGCCTCCTGGAACGCGTCGGTGCCGATCATCGCCGCACCGACCTGTCCGGTGATCGCGACCATCGGCACCGAGTCCATGTTGGCGTCGGCGATCGCGGTGACGAGGTTCGTCGCACCGGGGCCGGACGTCGCCATCGTGACGCCGACCTTGCCGGACGCGTACGCGTAGCCGGCCGCCGCGTGCCCGCCGCCCTGCTCGTGCCGCACGAGCACGTGCCGGACCCTGCTGGAGTCCATCAGCGGGTCGTACGTCGGCAGGATCGCGCCGCCGGGGATGCCGAAGACGACCTCGACCCCGGCCTCCTCGAGGGACCGGACGATCGACTGCGCGCCGGTGACCTTCTCGGGCCCGACACGGTGCGCGTCGTCCGTGGCGCCGTCGCGGGGCGTCGGCTCCGCGGCGGGGCGCACGGGACGCACCGGTGTGCGCGGGGGTGCGGGATGGGGACCCTGGACCATCGTCGTCTCCTGCGGGTCGAGTGCGGGTGGTGGCGTCCGGTGCGAGGGGCTTGCGCCGGCGCGGACGCCGGGCACGAAAAAGCCCCTCGACCCGGGCACCGGGATGGACGAGGGGCGAGCGCGCGCGACGAGCGACGTGTGCGGTGGCGTCAGCCGGCGCGCTCAGGAAGTACTACGAGGATCGTCTGCACGGTCGCGACCATACGCCTCCCGCGCGGGGATGTCACATCCCTGGGCCCTCGTCTCACATCATGGTTCACACGTCCGCGATCCGGACGTGCCCTCGGGGTCCGGATCCCCGCCGCGGGTCGCGCGTGCGCCGACGCCAGCGACCCCTACCGTGGGAGGAGCACGGCAGCCGCGACGAGAGGACGAGACCGATGAGGACGACCCGACAGGCCGGCGCCGCGGTGTCCGCCGCCGCACTCGCCCTGCTCCTCGCCGCGTGCGGCGGCGGGACCCCGGCGGCCACACCGACGCCCACGCCGTCGGTGACCGTCACGCCCGACGCCACGACCCCGGCGCCCGAGCCCAGCCCCAGCACGGAGCCCGAGCCCGCGCCCGGCGCCGAGCCCACCTCCGGGCTCGCGGACTTCACACCTCCCGGCACCGAGCTGACGTCCGACGGGGACGCGAGCGCCTACGTGGTCAGCGACGTGCGCGTCGGCGAGCACGACGGCTACGACCGCGTCGTGTACGAGCTGACGGGCGGGGAGGGCACCCCCGGGTACCGCATCGGCTACGTCGACCAGGCCGTCGAGGACCCGAGCGGCCAGGTGCGCGAGGTCGACGGCGACTCGATCCTCCAGGTGTGGCTCGTCGGCACCACCTACCCGATGGAGGGCGGGCCCCAGGAGTTCTCGCAGGACCTGCACCCCGACGACGGCGACGTCGAGCACGTCGTTCGCCCGCTGACGTTCGAGGGCATGACGCAGTCGTTCATCGGCCTCGACGACGGCCCGCACCCGTTCCGCGTGCTCGTCCTGTCCGACCCCGCGCGCGTCGTCGTGGACATCCAGGACGTCGACTGACGCAGCGCGTCACGGTGCCGCGGGCCGCAGCACGACGGCCTCCCACCCCGCGAGCTGGACGCGTCCCTCGCGCGGGACGGCCGGGTCGGCGAGGTTGCCCAGCACGACGACCGCCCCGTCCCACCGCGCACCGACCTCGACGTGCTGCTCGTCCGGCGTGAAGTTGCCCAGGACGAGCAGCACGTCGCCGTCGAGCTCGCGCGTGAACGCGTACACGTGCGGGTGCTCGGGCGCGACCGGGGTGAAGTCGCCCAGGCGCACGGTCGCGTCCTCGTGGCGCAGCGCGATCAGCCGGCGGTGGTGGTGGAAGACGGACGCGGGGTCGGCTCGCTCGGCCTGCGCGTTGACGTGCCGGTGGTTCGGGTTGACGGCCAGCCACGGCTCACCCGTCGTGAACCCCGCGTGCGGTGAGTCGTCCCACTGCACGGGCGTGCGCGCGTTGTCGCGGCTGCTCGCGGCGAGGCCCGCGAGCAGGTCGTCGTCGGAGCGGTGCCCGAGCTCGCGCTGCTCGGCGACGTAGCGCAGCGACTCGATGTCGCGGTAGTCGTCGAACGACGAGAAGCGCGCGTTCGTCATCCCGAGCTCCTCGCCCTGGTAGACGTACGGCGTCCCGCGGTGCAGGTGCAGCACGGTCGCGAGCATCGTCGCCGACTCGCGCCGGTACTCGCCGTCGTCGCCGAACCGCGACACGATCCGCGGCTGGTCGTGGTTGTCCCAGTAGAGGGCGTTCCAGCCGGTGCGCTCGAGACCGGCCTGCCAGCGGCCGAGCACGGCCTTGAGGTCGAGCAGGTCCAGCGGGCGCGGGTCGAACTTGCCGCCGGGTCCGTGGTCGAGCCCCACGTGCTCGAACGTGAACACCATGTCGAGCTCGCGGCGCGCGGGGTCCGAGAACAGCGCGGCGTCGTGCACGGTCGCGCCCGGCGTCTCCCCCACCAGGAGCAACCCGTCGCGCCGGCCCTCGAAGACCTCACGGTGCATCTCCTGCAGGTACTCGTGCAGGCGCGGGCCGTTCGTGTACTGCGCCGACCCGTCACCGAGCGCACCGGCCGTGACCGGCCCGTCCTGCAGCGACCCGTCCTCACCGACCGCCTTGGAGATCAGGTTGACGACGTCCATGCGGAACCCGTCGACCCCACGGTCCAGCCACCAGCGCATCATCGCGTACACGGCCTCGCGGACCTGCGGGTTCTCCCAGTTGAGGTCCGGCTGACGCCGGCTGAACAGGTGCAGGTAGTACTCGCCCGTGGCGTCGTCGTGCTCCCAGGTCGGGCCGGAGAAGAACGACGCCCAGTTGGTCGGTTCGGCACCGGGTGCGCCGGGTTCCATGCCCTCGCGTGCGGGGCGCCACCAGTACCAGTCGCGCTTGGGGCTCTCGCGCGACGAGCGGGACTCGACGAACCACGGGTGCTCGTCGCTCGTGTGGTTGACGACGAGGTCCATGACGACCTTGATGCCGCGGGCGTGCAGCGCCTCGACCACGTCGTCGAGGTCCTCGAGCGTGCCGAACAGCGGGTCGACGTCCTGGTAGTCGCTGATGTCGTACCCGTTGTCGTCCTGCGGGCTGCGGTAGACGGGCGAGAACCACACGACGTCGACGCCCAGCTCGGCCAGGTGGTCGACGCGTCGCAGCACCCCCCGCAGGTCACCCACGCCGTCGCCGTCGGAGTCC
The DNA here is from genome assembly GCA_023424135.1 of Actinomycetes bacterium. Taxonomy (GTDB): domain Bacteria; phylum Actinomycetota; class Actinomycetes; order Actinomycetales; family Cellulomonadaceae; genus Cellulomonas. The sequence goes on from JAFAEH010000094.1 coordinate 7,643, forward strand.
TGGAACGAGCGCGGGTAGATCTGGTAGACGACCGCGCCGGTCCACCAGGGCGCGTCGTCGGGCGTGAAGGTCACGGGTGCTCCTGCGGGCTCGGGTCCCCCGAGGCTCGCACACACGACGCCCCACGACATCCGGACGGGCCCGGGACGCCGGCGGCCGGGGCGGTGCCGTCCGCACGGCACCACCCGGCCCGTCCTCGCGGCTCCGGGACCGGGCTCGTCAGCGACGGCCGGGGCGCGTGCCGCCCCCACCGCCCCCGCCACCACCACCGGCGGCCGCCGTCCCCGCCGTCGCCGTCACCGCGACCGAGGCACCGGACGCGTCGCCGGGCGTCGCGTACAGACCGCCTGTCGTGGTGCCGGACGCCGATCCGCCGACCGCGATCCGGTACTGCGTCCCGGCCACCAGGCCGGCCCGCGAGAGCACGACGTTCTGCACCGCCTTGCTCGTGCGGAACGACGCCAGGACGTTCCCCGACGGGTCGAGCACGTGCAGCAGGGTCCCCGCGGGCTGCGCCGTCGCGAACGTGAACGACACGAAGGTCTGCGGCGAGCTCGCCGCCGGCGTGACGACCATCCCCGACGACCCGGCCGCCAGCAGCGTGCCGCCGGACGTCGTGAACGTCCCGTTGACGTCGAGGGCACCGTTCATGTTCGCGGTCGGCCCGTTCACGACGACCGTGCCCCCGGTGATCGACGCGGTGCCGTTCGAGTCGAGCCCGTCACCGCCCGCGTCGAGCACGAGCGTGCCGCCGGTGATCGTGACCGACACACCCGCGACCGCACCCTGCGCGTCGCGCGCGGCGGGGTCGGAGGCGTTCAGCGCGTCGTCCGACGCGGTGACCGTCGTCGTGCCCCCCGAGACGACGACGACCTTCGACTCCAGGCCCTCGTACGACGCGGTGACCGTGTGCGTGCCGCCGCTGACCGTGAGCCGCTCGTCGGCGTGCACGGCGTCGTCGCGCGACGCCAGCGACGTGGTCCCGGCGGCGAGCGTGACGGTGCCGTCGGAGTGCACGGCGTCGTCGGCCGAGTCGAGCGTGAGCGTCCCGCCGCCGACGACGACCGACACGTCCCCGACGACGCCCTTGGGTGATGCGTCCGCACCGACGGCGGCGGTGTGCCCTCCGCCCGTGGTCGCGGTCAGGGAGCCGCCGGAGACGATCACGTCCGTCGCGGCCGTGGCACCGTCGTCGCCCGCGGTCACCCGCGTCGAGCCGCCCGCGACGTGCACGAACCCCCGCGCGGCGTCCTCGTCCTCGTCGGACTTCAGCCCGTCCCCGGCGGCCGTCACCGTGAGCGTGCCACCCGTCACGACGAGGTAGTCCTTGCCGCGCACACCGTCGTCGGCGGCCGTGACGGTGATCGTCCCGCCCGCCACGACCAGCCCGTCCTTCGACGTGATGCCGTCGTTCGCGTTGCCGCGCACCGTCAGCGCACCGCCGCCGGCGATCGTGAGGTCCGCGGTCGAGAACAGCGCGGCGTTCGGCTCGTCCTGGCCCGCCGGGTAGGTGTAGGTCGCCGGGTCCGTGAGGCTGTTGGTGCTGCCGTCGGCGAGCACCACGACGACCTCGTCGGCGTCGAGGACCTGCAACGGCGCCGAGAGTCCCGCTGACGCGGTACGTCCCGGGCTGGGTGATCGTCACGGTCCCGTCGGCGACGCTCGCGCCGGCGCCGGTGACGCTCGCGGACGTGCCGGTCAGACGGACGGCGGTCTCCGCCGCGGTGTCCCAGACGAGGGCGTCGGCCGTGCTGTGGACGGTGACGTTGGCCGCGAGCGCGGCGTCGACGGCGGGGTCGGCGGCGTGGGCGGCGGTGCCCGCGCCGAGGACGGCCGTCACGAGGACCGCGGCGGTGACCGCCGCGGGTGCTGCTCGTCGCATGGTGCTCCTTGGTGCTCGGTGGTGCTCGGGGGACACGACGGCGCATCGGGCACCGTCGTCGGGGGTGCGTGGGTGCGGGCCTCAGGGGCCCACCGGGACGGGGGCGGGGGCGTCGACGTGCGCCGGGCGCGTGCGGCGCGGGGCACGGGGCGGTGCGGGACGCTCGTAGCGGACCTCGACGGCCGTGGTGTTGTCGACGAGGTCGATGCGCTGCACGCTGACGGTGTGGACGCGCCCGCCGAGGAGCGCCTCGACGTGGGCGGCGAGCGCGTCCTCGTCGGTGAACGCGGTGTCGAGCACGAGCTCGGCGCGGCGCTGACGGCGCAGCACGCGCGGGTGGTCGACGACGGCGACGGTCCCGACGACGAGCGCCATGAGCGCGAGCCCGAGCCAGGGCGGGTCCAGAGGCATGCCGCCGAGCAGGCCGAGCGCGAGGGCGGAGAAGTAGTACGCGACCTCGTGCTGCGAGAGCTCGGTCGACCGCAGGCGGATGATCGACAGGACCCCGAACAGGCCCAGCCCGAGCCCTGCGCCGATGCTCGCGCCGCCCAGTGCCGAGGACACCGCCAGGACGCCGACGTTGACCGCGACGTAGGCGACGACGAGGTCGCGGCGGCGGTGGCGCGGCTGGTAGAGCGCGGCGACCAGGACGGTGACGGCGACGAGGTCGGCGGCGGCGGTCAGGGCGTGCATCGTGGGTCTCCTCGGGTGGTGTGCCCGCCAGGCAAGCGCTTCACCGACGCCGCGGTCCCGTCACGAAACGTTCAACTCCCGTCAGGTCCGCTGTTTCACAGCCTGCTGACAGGAACGCACAGCCGCTGCACAGCCTCAGGCCTTCCCCAGCACCCGCACGTCTGCTAGCACACGGCGGAACGTTCCACCCCCGGCCCGCTCGACGCGCGCGCACCCGCTCGGCGACGCTCGTCCCACGGCCTGCGACGGGCCGACCGAGCCGACGCCCGAGGGGGCCAGCCATGACCGACGCGTTCCACGGCGCCGACACCGGTGCGCTGCGCACCCAGGCGGCCGGGCTGCACGAGGCCGCCTCGACCCTCGTCGACTGCGCGCTGCGCACCGGACGTGCGCTCGAGTCGCTCACGTGGCAGGGCCCCGACGCGACGCGGGCCCGCTCCGAGTGGGCCGGTCAGCACGCGCGCGTGCTGCTGACGTGCGCGCAGGGCATGCAGGAGGCCGCGTTGCGGCTGCTCGACGAGGCCGACGCCCAGGACGCGGCGAGCGGGGCCACCGGTGCGTCGTCCGTCGGCGCAGCCGGCGCACCTGGCGTGACCGGGGCATCGGGCGGGACCGGGGCGTCCGGCGCGACCGGGACGGACGCCGCGTCGTGGGCGGGCCTGCGGGCCTCCGTCGACCGCGCGCACGACATGGTCGACGAGGCGCTCACGCACCTCGGCCGCGTCACGACCGTGACCGACGCGGCGGCAATGGCCGCCGCTGCCGGCCGCTGGACGAACATCGGCGCCTCGACGCCGTACCGGGTGCTCGACCAGGCGTTCGGCATCATGCAGGACGCGCACATCGGCCCCGCCGTCGGCGGCGTGCTGCAGACCGCCGCCGCGGTCGGTGTCGTGTCCGACGCCTACGGCGTGTACCGCGCGCACGGCGAGGGCGACCTGCACGGCATGGTCGACAACGGGGTCTCGGCGGTGCTCGGCGCGGGCAGCTTCGTGCCGGGGCTGGGGCTCGGGAGCGCCGCGCTCGGCCTGTCCTGGAACGCCGGCACCGCCGTGGGCACCTACGCCAACGACGCGATGCAGGGCACGGACTTCCACGCACGGTTCACCGAGCGCATGCAGCCCGCGTTCGAGCTCGGCGGTGCGGCGGGCATGCTGAACACCCCCGGTGCGCTGCTGGTGACCGCGGGTGAGGAGATCGGGATCCGGGCGCGCGACCTGTGGAACTCGGTGACCGGCTCGGGCAACGGCTCGCTGGACCCGGGTCGCTAGTCTCGTGACCTCGTCCCGGGGCCTAGTCTCGGGAGATGGGGCGCACGACGCGCCGACGGACCAGCAGACCCACGGGCCAGCACCTGCGGGCACGACGGCGCGGACCAGGGAGCCATGGACGACGACGAGCTGTGGGCGCCCGCACCGGCGCGGCCGACCCGGCCCGAGACCGACCTGGGACTGCCCGGGTACACCGACCTGCAGGAGGTCGCGCGCGGCGGCGACTCGGTCGTCTACCGTGCGCGGCAGGCCTCGCTGCACCGCGACGTCGCGATCAAGGTCCTGCTGGAGACGGACCCCGCGACGCTCACGCGGTTCGCGCGCGAGCTCGAGATCACCGTGCAGCTCGGCCGTCAGCACCCGCACGTCGTCACCGTGCTCGACACGGGCACCACCGCGCAGGGCCACCCGTGCCTGGTCATGGACTTCCACGACCTGGGCTCGCTGCACGACCGGCTGCGCAGCCACGGCCCCCTGCCCGTCGCCGAGGTCGTCGCCGCCGGGACCGCCGTCGCCGACGCACTCGCGTTCGCGCACGCGCACGGTGTGCTGCACCGCGACGTCAAGCCGCAGAACGTGCTGCTGCTGCCCACGTCGTACGTGCTCACGGACTTCGGCATCGCCCGCATGGCCGATGCCGGGCACACCGCGTCGCTCGAGCGGTTCAGCTACCGGCACGCCTCCCCGCAGGTGCTCGACGGCCTCGAGCCGAGCGTCGCGGACGACGTGTGGTCGCTGGGCTCGACGCTGTTCACGCTGCTCGACGGCCGCGCGCCGTTCGCGACGCCCGACCCCTCCGACGACACCGCGCTGGGCTACCTGCGCCGCGTGCGCACGGGTGAGCGACGTCCCCTGGCACGCGACGACGTCCCGCAGGGGCTGCGCGACCTCGTCGAGCGCTGCCTCGCACCCGCACGTGAGGACCGGGTCGCGAGCGCGGGCGACGTGCACGCGGCCCTGCTCGCACTGCCCACCGAGACGCGGTCCTGGTCCCCGACGACCGCGGCGACGACCCCCGTCCGGGGTGTCCCCGCGGTACCGGTGGCCCCGTCGCCCGCCGCACCCGCCACACCGCCCGCGACCGACGGCCCCGGCGCCCCTGTCGACCCGGCAGGCCCGGCCGGACCCGCCGCAC
>JAFAEH010000136.1 GCA_023424135.1 Actinomycetes bacterium
GCGCAGGTAGGCCTGCGCGGCACGGCGCACGCGGTCCTCGAGGAGCGGGTCCTCCGCCACGACCTCGCCGGACTGCAGGTCGACCGAGCCGACCTGCTTGCCGGTCTCGTGCGTGACGTAGAGACGATCGGCGCCGTACCGCCGCCATCGCCGTACCGTCAGGACCTCGTCCACACCGGCATTATCGGCATCCGAAGCGCCCGGCTTCAGCTTCATTCCGGGGGACTTTCCCGTGGGCCGACGGCGTGTCGCGGCGTGTCGTCACTCCGTCGGCCGCACGGGCCGCTCATCGCCCGGCCGCCGGGTCCGACGCACCCTCCGGCGCGGCCGCCGGCTCGAACGTCAGGCTGACGGAGTTCATGCAGTACCGGTCCCCGGTCGGGGTCTGCGGCGCGTCGTCGAAGACGTGGCCCAGGTGCGAGCCGCAGCGTGCGCACCGCACCTCGGTGCGCACCATGCCGTGGCTGCGGTCGGTCAGCAGCTCGACGCGGTCGCCGGCGAGCGGGGAGAAGAAGCTCGGCCAGCCGCAGTGCGAGTCGAACTTCGTCTGCGAGCGGAACAGCTCGTTGCCGCACGCGCGACACCGGTAGACGCCCTCACGGTGCTCCTCGAGCAACGCACCTGTCCAGGCGCGCTCGGTCCCGGCACGGCGCAGCACGGCGAACTCCTGCGGCTCGAGCTCGAGGCGCCACTGCTCGTCGGTCTTGGTCACGGGGTACTCCACGACGTCCTCCTCGCGGTGCCGCACGCACGGCTGCACCGGTGGTCACAACACACGAGATTCACCCGACGTTCCCCGCGCCGCCGGACGCGTGTGCCGCGGGGCACGTCGTGCTCCGCGGCACCGCGGCATACGCTGCACGGGAGTCCCGGTCCACCGGACGCCCCGAGACACGAGGTTGCACGTGCCGACAGGTCGCCGTCGTTCGAGCCTCACGCGCCGGTTCGCGGTCGTGAGCCTCGTCGGCATGGCAGTGCTCGGCGTGGCGCTCGTCCTGGTGACGTCGTCGCAGATGAGCGGGCAGGCGACCCGGGACGGCACGGCGTCGGCGACGCGCGTGGCGGCCTACGCGGCGAGCGCCGTGCCGGCGTCGGCGTTCGTCACGGGCGTCCTCACCGCCGACGACCGCGCCGCGGTGGACGTCGCGACCCGGGGCTTCGCCGACGAGCTCGTCGAGCTGCGGCTGTGGAGCGCCGACGGCCGGCTGATGTACTCGTCGGACGCCGCGACGACCGGACTCCCGCACCAGGACCGGTTCACGCGCGTCATGAGCAGCGGCGTGCCCGACGCCGTCGTGCAGCGTGACGCCCGCGCCGGTGAGGCGACCACGGACGAGCGCACGGTGCTCGACGTCTACGTGCCCGTCCTGCTGGAGGACACGTCGACACCCGCCGCCCAGGAGGGCCTGGCCCGCGACACGCCCGTCGGCGCGGCCGAGGTGATGCTCGACCACACCGAGACGCAGCGCACGCTCACCGCGACGACGCGCACGGTCACGCTGGTGGTCGGCGGGAGCCTCGTCGTCCTGTGGCTCCTGCTGTTCCGGATCGTGCACTCGACGTCGCGGCGGCTGCGCCAGACCGCCCTGGAGAACGCGCGCCTCGCGCTGCTCGACTCGCTCACGGGGCTGCCGAACCGCCGCCTGCTGGCCGACCAGATGCAGCGTGCGATCGACCGGGTCGACGAGGAGGGCACCCGGGTCGGGCTCATCCTGCTGGACATCGACCGGTTCAAGGACATCAACGACACGCTCGGGCACGACCACGGGGACGAGCTCCTCCAGCAGGTCGCGGACCGGCTGCGCAACGCGCTGCGCGACGACGACGTCGTGGCGCGCCTCGGCGGCGACGAGTTCGCGATCCTGCTGCCCGACGTGCGGACCGTCGCGAACGCCGAACGCCTCGGGCGGCGCGTGCGCGGGCTGTTCGGCAGGCCCTTCGAGCTCGGCGAGATGGCGCTGCACGTCGAGACGTCGATCGGCGTGGCGTGCCTGCCGGACCACGCCGCCGACGCGTCCTCCCTCATGCGGACCGCGGACATCGCGATGTACGCCGCGAAGCACCACCGCGCGGGCGTCGCGGTCTACTCACCGGACGTCGACGACTCCTCGCCCGCGCGCCTCGTCCTGCTCGCCGAGCTGCACCAGGCGCTCGAGCACCACGCCGACGACGGCGGCGCCCCGCAGCTCGAGCTGCACTACCAGCCGAAGATCGACCTCGCCTCGCACCGCACGGTCGGCCTCGAGGCCCTCATGCGGTGGCGGCACCCCACCCGCGGGCTGCTGCCGCCCGGCACGTTCGTCCCGCTCGCGGAGCAGTCGGGCCTCATCCACCGGGTCACGGCGTTCGCGCTCGAGGAGACGGTCCGCCAGCTCGCCCACTGGACGGCCGTCGGCACGGCCCTGCCGGTCGCGGTGAACCTGTCGGCGCACGACGTGACGTCGTCCGCCGTGGTCGACACGATCGAGCGGCTGCTCGCCGAGCACGGCGTCGACGCCTCGCTGCTCGAGGTCGAGATCACGGAGACCGCCCTGGTCGCGGACCCCTCGCGCGTCGTGCCGGTGCTCGAGCGCATGAAGGCGATGGGCGTGCGGGTCGCGATCGACGACTTCGGCACGGGGACGACGTCGATCTCGCAGCTGCGCGACCTCCCGGTCGACGAGCTGAAGATCGACCGGCTGTTCGTCGCGGACCTCGGCGAGGGCGGCCGCGCCGGCTCGGAGGTCGTCGTGCAGGCCATGGTCGACCTCGCGCACTCGTTCGGCCTGCGCGTCGTCGCGGAGGGCGTCGAGGACGAGCACACGGCGCGGGCGCTCGCGCGTCTCGGTGTCGACCTCGCGCAGGGGTTCCTGTGGGCACGGCCAGCCCCGGCGTCGACACTCGACACGGCCGGCCGAACCGATATGTCACCTGATCGAGTGAATACGGAGAGCCTCACTCAAGGTGCGTGAGCGCGGGACCGACACTTGCCGAAGCGGGTGGAGTGGGCCCGACGTCCCGGTGCCCTGCGGCGCGGGGTGCGGGCACGGTGCGCGGCAGGGCGCAGGAGGGACCGGTCGACATGATGGACGAGCTGCTCGAGGAGATGATCGACCCCGAGCCGTCGCGGCAGGACGTCGCCCGACGTCGTCGCGCGTGGGCGACCGGGTCGATCCTCGTGCTCGCGGCCGTCGGCGTGACGTCGCTGACGACGGCCGCGCTGTTCACGGACCAGGACTCGGTGTCCGGCACGGTCGGCACCGGGACGCTCGTCCTCGGCCTCGACCCCGACGGCGAGGGGCTCACGTTCGACGTCGACGTCGCCGGCCTGGCCCCGGGCGACGTCGTCGACGCGCCCCTGACCGTGCGCAACGACGGCTCGCTGGCGCTGCGGTACGCGATCAGCGTCTCCTCGTCGACGGCGCCGGCGCCCGACGCGGGCGCCGACCAGGGCAGCGGCGACCTGCGCACCCAGCTGCGCGCGAGCATCCTGCAGGGCGCGTGCCCGGCCGACGGGCAGACGCCGACCGTGCTGGGCGCGACGAACGCGCCGGGCACCTACGGCCTGCCCACCGACGTGACCCCCCTCGTCGGCTCCGTCGAGACGGGTGCCGACCAGGGCGACCGCGAGCTCGCGGGGGCGAGCGGCGTGGACCTGCTGTGCGTGCGCCTCGAGCTCTCCCAGGACGCCGACAACACGTTCCAGAACACCGCCGCGACGCTGACGCTGCAGTTCGACTCCGAGCAGACGGTCAACAACCCCTGACCGTGACCACGGCAGGATCGGGCGCGACGCCTCTCGTCGACCGCCGGGCGCCGCGTCCGGCGGTACGCCCGCCCGTGCCCTGGTGGCGCACGGCGACGAGCGCCGTCCTGTGGGTCGTCGTCGTGGTGGGGGTGGGGCTGTTCGCGGCGTCGCTCGCCGTCCCCCTGTGGTTCCAGGCGCAGGGTCAGCGTCTGCTCATCGTGACGTCGGGGTCGATGGCACCGCAGTTCCAGTCGGGTGACGTCGTCGTGCTGCGCGCCGTCGAGGACGCGTCGGAGCTCAAGCCGGACCTGATCGTGACGTTCCAGCCGGTCGGCTCGACCGGCCTGGTGACCCACCGGATCGTGTCGCTGCACAACCTCCCCGCGATGCAGGAGTCGGACGACGGCACCGGGCGCATGGTCCCGGTGCTCGACGCCGCCGGCGAACCGATCCTCCAGCCGTACATCCGCACGCAGGGCGACGCCAACGCGGAGCCCGACGTCGACGCCACGCCCGTCGAGCGCGTCCGCGGGATCGTGCTGTCGTCGCACCGGGGCTGGGGCACGGTGCTCGGCTGGGCGACGTCGGCGCAGGGACGCGCCGTCATGCTCGTCCCCCCGCTGCTCGCGCTCGCGACGCTCGAGGTGCTGTCGGTGCTCGACGCGCGACGCGCCCGCTCCGCACGTGCGGCGCGGCGACCCGACGACCGGAGGGTCGATGCTCTCCTCGTCGACTGAGCGCCGCGCGGGCGCGGACGCGTGGTGGCGCCGCGCACCCGAGGGCCGTGGCACGTGGCTGCGCCTGGGGGTGCTGCTGCTGGTCGCGCTCGCGCTGGTGGTCGCGCCGACGCCCGGACGCACAGGCGCGCTGATGACGGACGTGACGGTCGTCGGCGGGACCGTGATGATGCTGCCCACGCCGACCCCGACGGAACCCACCGACGAGGTCGACGACGACGCCGGCGACGACGGATCGACGGACCCCGTCCCGCCGGGGACGTGACACGCGGCACAGGGCCGGGGCGTGGCGGAATACCCGGCCGGGTGCGACAGTTGTGGCGACAAGTTGATGCAAACGCATTGATCTGGGCTCGATCAACGAGGTGGACCATGCAGTTCGGGATCTTCTCCGTCGGGGACGTCACCACCGACCCGACGACGGGCCGCACGCCCGACGACACCGAGCGCGTGCGCGCCATGCTCACGATCGCCGAGCACGCCGACGCCGCGGGCCTCGACGTGTTCGCGACCGGTGAGCACCACAACCCGCCGTTCGTGCCGTCGTCGCCGACCACGATGCTCGGCTACCTCGCCGGGCGCACCAAGAACATCGTGCTGTCGACCGCGACGACCCTCATCACCACCAACGACCCCGTCCGGCTGGCCGAGGAGTACGCGATGCTCCAGGTCATCTCCGACGGCCGCATGGACCTCATGATGGGCCGCGGCAACACCGGCCCCGTGTACCCGTGGTTCGGCAAGGACATCCGCCAGGGCATCCCGCTCGCGGTCGAGAACTACGCGCTGCTGCGCCGCCTGTGGGAGGAGGACGTCGTCGACTGGAGCGGCAAGTTCCGCACGCCGCTGCAGGGCTTCACGTCCACGCCGCGCCCGCTCGACGGCGTCGCACCGTTCGTCTGGCACGGGTCGATCCGCTCCCCCGAGATCGCCGAGCAGGCCGCGTACTACGGCGACGGGTTCCTGCACAACGCGATCTTCTGGCCCATGGAGCACACCGCGCAGATGGTGAACTTCTACCGCCAGCGCTACGAGCACCACGGCCACGGCCGCGCCGACCAGGCGATCGTCGGCCTCGGCGGCCAGGTCTTCATGCGCAAGAACTCCCAGGACGCGTGGGACGAGTTCCGCCCGTACTTCGACAACGCGCCCGTCTACGGGCACGGCCCGTCGATGGAGGACTTCACGCGCGAGACGCCGCTGACCGTCGGCAGCCCGCAGCAGGTCATCGACCGGTACGGCGCCTTCTGGGAGCAGGTCGGCCACTACCAGCGCCAGCTCTTCCTCATGGACCACGCGGGGCTGCCGCTCAAGACGGTCCTCGAGCAGATCGACCTGCTGGCCGAGGAGGTCGTGCCCGTGCTGCGCAAGGAGGCCGAGGCCCGTCGTCCCGCCGACGTGCCGGCGAACCCGCCGTCGCACGCCGAGCGCGTCGCCGCCGCCCGCGCCGCCGGTCAGGTCCACGAGCAGTCCGTCGCCGCGGCCGACCACTGGACCGGGCGCACCGCGGAGGACGACACCGACGCGGCCGACGCGGTCACCGTCCGCTGACACCCACCGGCACGCGCACGGCCACCGGTGGCCGTGCGCGTGCCACCGGTGGCAGCCTGAACCCGAACCGTCCCGAGGAGGACCCATGACGTCCCGTTCGATCGTCGTCCTGTCCGGCGGCGTCTCGCAGCCGTCGTCCACGCGCCTGCTGGCGGACCGCCTCGCCGAGGCGACGGTCGCCGAGCTCACCGCGCGCGGTGTCACCGCACAGGTCGAGGTCGTCGAGCTGCGCGGCCTCGCGCACGACGTCGTCGACATGACGCTCACCGGCTACGCACGCCCCGACCTCGCCGCCGCGCAGCGCGCCCTCACCGCGGCCGACGGCGTGATCGCCGTCTCACCGGTGTTCACCGCGTCGTTCGCGGGGCTGTTCAAGTCGTTCGTCGACGTCCTCGAGCCCGGCACGCTCGACGGCACGCCCGTGCTGCTGGGGGCCACGGGCGGCACGTCGCGGCACTCCCTCGTGCTCGAGCACGCCCTGCGCCCGCTGTTCGCCTACCTGCACGCCGACGTCGTCCCGACCTCGGTGTTCGCGGCGACCGACGACTGGGCGGACGACGGCACGGACGACGTCAAGCCGCTGCCGATGCGTGTGCGGCGCGCCGGCGTGGAGCTCGCCGTGCGGGTCGCGGCGCGCGAGCCCGTCGCGCGCGGCGGGCTGTACGACGGCGTGCCGTCGTTCGAGGACCTGCTCGGCGCCTGAGCACCCTGCACCGCCCAGCACCGTGCACGAGGGGCGGGCCACCGGTCGGTGGCCCGCCCCTCGTCGTACCGTCACGCTCGCACGGCGTCGTGCCCGCCGCGCTCACGCGACCGTCCCTCCCGCGCACACCAGCACGGGCACCGGCACCGCGGCGCGTAGTCGCCGGGCGACCGCCGCGCCGCGGACCTCACTGGTGCGTGAGCGTGAACGCGGTCCCGGTGCCCGACGTCTCGACGTCGAGCTGCTGGTCGGACAGCGTCTGGGACGTGCGCTGGTCGACGTACACGTGCGCGTCGCCGGCCGTCACGACGTCGTCGCCCGGGTCGGGGCCGGCGACGAGCGCGAGCTCGAAGCCTCCCGAGTCCTGCTCGGCGATGCGCAGCCCGCCCTCGTCGGGCAGGTTCGCGCGGGTGGTCAGGGTCTCGACGGCGGTCTGGGCGTTCTCGGTCAGGGTGAGCACGGCGGCTCCTCTCCGGCTGCCCTGGGGGACGTCGGCCGGCACGCGCAGCCCCGCCCGGCGCGGGGCGCGAGCACCCCACGGGCGGGACGACGAGCCCCGGTCCGACGCCGTCGGACGTCCTCCACCGTGACCCCGTGCCGCCCGGGCACGCAAACGCTGGTCCGCTGCGCGAGACGTTCGCGGACACACCGCCGTCCCGGGCTGCGGACCCAGCCGACGCCCCCTACGCTCCGCCCCCGGGCGCGCCACGCCCCCCGTCGGCGCGACGCCCGGCCGGGGCCGCCCGCACGACGTCGACGACGAGCGCGCGGTGGTCCGACAGGCCGAGGTCGAGCGCCTCCCCGGCACCGTCGGCGTGCACCCCGCGCCCGGCCAGGACGTGGTCGAGCTGACGGACCGGCTCCGCGACGGGGAACGTCGCGGCCCGCACGAGCGGGCGCAGGCCCGTCAGCCGAGCGGGCTGCTCACCCGCGAGGTTGAGGTCACCCATGACGACGTGCGGGGCGGGCAGCGCACGCACGACCCGCACGAGGTGGCGCAGCTGGCGCACGTTCCACCCCGGGACGAACGTCAGGTGGGTCCCGACGACGGTCAGCGGCCGCCCGTCCTCGTCGTCGACGACCGCGGCGAGCGCCGTGCGCGGCTCGTCGCGCACCAGGGCCGGCCACCGCGCACCGGGGAACCGCACCGGTGCCCGGCGCCGCAGCGCGGGCAGCGTGAGCACGCGCCACTCCCGCACGGGCCGCCGCGACAGCAGCGCGATTCCGTACGCGGCCGTGGCCGGCTGGTCCTGCCCGGTCGCGGCGAGCCACACCTCCGGCTCGCCGTGCAGCGTGGCGACGAACCGGTGGTGCGGTGCGCCCATCGCGTCCGCCGCGACGGCCGTGAGGTCCGCGCCGTGCGAGCGCGGCTGCGCCCGGTCGACCTCCTGCAGCGCGAGGACGTCGGCGTCGAGGCGTCGCACGGCGTCGGCGAAGCGCCCCAGGTCGACCCGCCCGTCGTCGAGCGAGCGCCCGTGCAGGATGTTGAAGGTCGCGAGGCGCACCCTGGCGATTCTCACCGCAGGCGCGCCGGTGCGCACGACGGCGCCCCGTCGCGGGCGTCGACGCGGGGTTCGGCGCGCGCCGCGCCGCGCCGCGGTGTAGACACCGTGCATGCCTGCGACGTCCTCCCTCCCGCCGCTGACCGGTGGCGCACCGGCACCGCTGCCGGTGCCCACGGGCGCCGCCACGCCCGACGACCGCGCCGCGCTGCAGGACGGGCTGCGCCGCACCGCGGTCGCGCTGATCGACGCGCAGATCCCATTCGCGCTGGTCGGCGGGTACGCGGCCTGGGCCCGTGGCGCACCCGAGCCCAGCCACGACGCGGACTTCGCGGTCGCGCAAGACGACGTCGACGCCGCGCGCAGCGCGCTGTCGGCAGCGGGCCTGGACGTGCAGGACCCTGCCGAGAACTGGCTGTTCAAGGCGTACCACCACGGCCAGCTCGTCGACGTGATCTTCCGGATGGTCGGCGAGCCGGTGACGCGCGAGCAGCTCGCACGCGCGGACGAGCTCGAGGTGCTGGCGGTGCGCATGCCCGTGCTGCCCGCCACGGACATCATCTCGGCGAAGATGCGCGTGCTGGGCGAGCACTACTGCGACTTCACGTGGCTCCTGCCCATGGCGCGCGCCCTGCGCGAGCAGATCGACTGGGACCGTGTGCGCCACGAGGTCGAGGGCCAGCCGTACGCGCAGGCGTTCCTGTTCCTGGCCGACGAGCTGGGCCTGACGGGGCGCACGGGCGGCCGGCTGTCCTCCGGTCCGGGGCGCACGGACCCGGGCTCGCAGGACTAGGCAGGCCCGAGGGCCGTGGCCCCGGGCGCATCGGCGGCCTGGTCGTCCGGGGCGTCGGCGATGCGCAGCGCCTCGACGAGCTCGCGGTACAGGTCGTCGGTGGCGAGCAGGTCGGCGTGCGTGCCGCGCGCCCGCACACGCCCGTCCTGCATCACGAGGATCGTGTCCGCGTCGACGACGGTCGAGAGCCGGTGCGCGACGGTGACGACCGCACCCGTCGCGGCGAGCGCGCGGATCGCGTCGTGCACGGCGGCCTCGGTGAGCCCGTCGACCTGGGCCGTCGCCTCGTCGAGCAGCATGACCTCGGGACGGCGCAGCAGCGCGCGGGCGAGCGCGATGCGCTGACGCTGCCCGCCCGAGACCGACGTCTCCGACAGCCGGGTGCCGAGCCCGTCGGGCAGCGAGTCGAACGCGCCGTCGAGCCGCACGGCGGCGAGGGCCTGCTCGACCTCCTCGTCGGTCGCGTCCGGGTGGGAGAACAGCAGGTTGTCGCGGATGGTCCCGGGGACGACGGGCGTCTCCTGCTCGACGTACGCGAAGCGTGACCGCACCGCGGCGTGCCCCCACTGCGCGTAGGGGCGACCGTCGAGCAGCAGCTCGCCGGACTGCGGTTCGAGGAAGCGCAGGAGCAGCGAGAAGACGGTGGTCTTGCCTGCGCCGGACGGTCCGACGAGCGCCGTGTGCCCGCGGCGCGGGACCGTCAGCGACAGGTCGCGCACCGCGGCCGGCAGACCGGGCCCGTAGCCGGCGGTGACGCCGCGCAGCTCGATCACGGGGACGTCGTCATCGGCACCGCGGTCCGCGGCGGGGTCGCCGGTGGCCTCCGGAGCGTCGGGCTCGACCTCCATCGCGGCGACCTCGCTGATGCGGGCGGCGGCGGCGATGCCGGACTGCAGCTGCGTGAGGGACTGCGTGAGCTCGGAGATCGGTCCGACGATGTTGAACGCGTACAGCAGGAACGCGACGAGGCTCGAGACGGCGAGCTCGCCCTGACCCACACGCCACGCCCCGAGGCCGAGGATGACGATGATCGCGAGCTGGATGCCGCCCCACGAGACGGTCCACGCGAGCGCGGACGTCCGCACGGCGCGCACCGCGTGGTCGCGGGCGTCGCGTGCGGCGGCGAGGATCGTCGCGCCCTGGCGGGCCTCGGCCCGGCTGGACTTGACCGTGCGGACGGCACGCAGCGACCCCTCGAGCGTGCCCCCGAGCTGCCCGAGCGACTCCTGGGACGCCTTCTCGGCCGCGCCGATGCCGGGCAGCAGCAGCGCCATGACAGCCCCGACGACGACGATCGCGACGACGGTCGTGCCGAGCAGCACACGGTCCAGCACACCCATGAGCACGAGCGTGCCGACGAGCGCGACGACCCCGTTGACGAGGCCGACGAGGCTGGACGACGTGGCCTCGCGCAGCAGCACCGTGTCGGACGTGACGCGGGTGACGAGCTCGCCCGTGGGGCGGCCGGTGATCGCGCCGACGGTGGCCCGCAGGTAGCGGCGCACGAGCGACTCGCGCGCGTCGAGGACGATCCGCTCGGCGAGCGAGCCCATGAGGACCCACTGCACGTAGCCGACGACCGAGCCGATGACGAACAGGACGAGCAGCCAGGTGACGGGCCGCGCGAGCGACGCGTCGGTGCCGAGGGTGTCGAGCACCCACTTGGTGACCATGGGGCTGGCCAGCGCGAGACCGGTGCCCGCGAGCCCGAGCAGCACGCCGACGACGAGCGTGCGGCGGTGCGGGCGGACCAGCCCGGCCAGGATGCGCAGGCGTTCGCGCGTGCCGGGCCCGGGCGGGGAGGTCAGCGGGGCGGGTGAGGGGTCCATCCCCCGATCGAACACGTCGCACGCCGCCCGGTCACTCCGTCTTCCGACCGATCTTGCCGACCGGCGGGCCCGCCTCCGGGCCGAGGCGCCCGGCACGGCACGGCACCGACCTGCGTCCCGCGCCGCACCGGGCGAGGATGGACCCATGCCAGACGTCACCACACCCACCCTGACCCTGCCCGGCGGCGCCATCCCCGTCCTGGGCCTCGGCACGTGGCAGTCGGAGGGCTCCGACGCGGAGCTCGCCGTCAGCACGGCCCTGCAGCTCGGCTACCGCCACCTCGACACCGCGACCGGCTACGGCAACGAGGCGCAGGTCGGCCGCGCGCTCGCCCAGGTCGGTCTCGACCGGGACGACGTGTTCGTCACGACCAAGCTGCCGCCGGACCACGGCGGCCGTGAGCGGCAGACCCTCACGGAGTCGCTCGCCGCGCTCGGCACGGACCACCTCGACCTGTGGCTGATCCACTGGCCGCCGAACAAGCAGGCGAGCCCCGAGGTCTGGCAGGAGCTCCGCGCCGCGCGCGACGAGGGCCTCGTGCGCTCGATCGGGGTGTCGAACTACTCGATCGCGCAGATCGACGAGCTGATCGACGCGACCGGCGAGGCGCCCGCGGTCAACCAGATCCCGTACTCCCCCGTCGACCACGACCCGGGCCTGCTCGCGGCCCACCGCGAGCGCGGTGTCGTCGTCGAGGGCTACAGCCCCCTCAAGCGCACGGACCTCGACGCCGAGCCGATCGTCGCGGCGGCGCGCGCGCACGGCGTCACGCCCGCGCAGGTCGTCCTGCGCTGGCACGTCGAGCACGACGTCGTCGTCATCCCGAAGTCGGTGCGGCGCGAGCGGATCGAGGAGAACCTCGCGGTCCTGGGGTTCGCGCTCACGGCGGACGAGGTGGCTGCGATCGACACACTGGGTCGCTGATCCACGGTCGCGCGGCGTGCCGGGACGGTCCGGTGCGCCGCGCGGTCCGGCGGTGCCGGCGGGTCGCGATCGGGTGGCGGGTGCCGTCCGACGGCCCGGGGCCGGGACGGCCGCACCGGGTGGTCACGCTCCCACCTCGCACGTGCTCGCCGCCGTCGCGGGTGCGACCGGCGAGCACGTCGGGCGCTCGGCCTACCGAGGAACCGGGCCCGTGTCCTGCGATCGGCGTCACGCCGTTGTGCCGCCGGGGCAAGGTCTACCGGACAGGGTGATGTGACGTCAACCACTGTCCGGACGGGCACGCTCCCACGGACGTTCCGGACGGATCACCCGGGACGCACGTGCGCCACGACGCCGGGCACGCGCGCCGGGGTCGCACGCAGCCGCCACCCGGGCCCGTCCCGCTCGAGCATCCCGACCGCGTCCACGCGGGTGCCGAAGGGCAGCACGTGCAGACGCTGCCCGCCGATCACGCCGTCGACGACCGAGGGCTCGGCGTGCTGACCGGACATCTCCGCCCGCAGCACGGTCCACGTGTCGTCGTACCCGAGCACGTCGACCTCACCGACGTCGACCCTGACGGCCTGCCCGGCGCACACGACGACGAACGGCGCCGACCGGGCGACGACCACCTGGCGGCCGATGAGCCGCGCGACGGTCTGGACCCGGCGGAGCTCACCGGTCGGCGTCACCGGCCCCGGCGAGCGGTGGCGCCCGCCCGGCGACGCGGGCGCCGTCGCCGCGGCGGCGAGCGGTGCGCCGACCACGTACCACGCGGCCACGCGCGCACCGGTCACGGGGTGGACCACCTCGGGCGCGTGGCGGTGCGGGACCACGACCCCCCGCAGCGAGCGCAGCCCGGGCGTGGTCAGGGGGCGTGCGAGCACGTCGCGCAGGAGCAGGTGGCGCAGCAGCGCCTGCGCGAGCATCGTGAGCACGACGACCGCCGCGACCGCCCACTGCACCAGCACGACCACCGCCCACGCGGCCGGGGCCGTCGGACGGTCCGCGGCGCCCGCGTCGACGTCCGCCGTGGGCAGGGTCGCGCCGAGCACCGCGAGCACGAGGCAGGACACCACCACGCCGAGCGCGGCCGTCGCGGGCCGCCGGGACGGCTCACCCCGGGCCGCGTCGATCTCCCGGTGCCACTGCCGCACGAGCGGCAGGGCACGCCAGAAGCCGGCCACGGCGCCGCCGGCCGCGAGGACGCTGACCGCGACCCACACCGGGTCGGGGGGCGCGGGCCAGCCGGACGCCAGCGCGCGCTGCCCGTCCACCAGCGCCGCGTTGCCGACCAGCGACAGCACGGCGAGCAGCGCGACGGGGCGCAGCAGGTGCAGCACGGCGGGACCTGGACGCACGGGCGACTCCGGTGACCTCGACGGGAGGGACGTCGGTGAAGGGAAGGATGCACCCGATCTGGTCGCTGGTCCAGGATTCCGGCAGAACGGGACATGAGGGTCGTCTCACGCCGGACCGCCCCGGTCCGTGCGTCGCGCACGGACCGGGGCGGCCGAGGTCGGGCAGGTGGTCAGCGGCGACGTCCCGCCGGGGTCACCACCCGCTCGAGACGGCGCGCACGAGCTCGCCGTCCGCGGTGTCGCCGGACAGCTCCCAGAAGAACGCACCGCCCAGGCCCTTGCCGCGCGCCCACGTCATCTTGGACGCGATCGTGGCGGGCGTGTCGTAGCCCCACCACTCGTTGCCGCACGTCGCGTACGCGGTGCCGCCGACGGTCCCGGTCGACGGGCAGCGCGTCTTGAGGACCTTGTAGTCCTCGATGCCCGGCTCGTACGTGCCGGTCGCCGCGCCGGTCGCCGTGCCACCCGGCGCGGTCTGCGACACGCCCGTCCAGCCACGGCCGTAGAAGCCGACGCCGAGCAGGATCTTGTTCGCGGGGATCCCCTTGGCGACGAGCTTGTCGACCGCCGCCTGCGAGTTGAAGCCCTCCTGCGGGATGCCCGCGTAGGACGTCAGCGGCGAGTGGGGCGCCGTCGGACCCTGCGGGTTGAAGGCGCCGAAGTAGTCGTACGTCATCGGCATGATCCAGTCGAGCTTGGTCGCCGCGGTCGCGTAGTCGGCGGCGTCGATCTTGCCGCCGGACGAGCCGTCGGCCGTGATGGCCGCGGTGACCAGGTTGTTCGCACCGAACTTCGCGCGCAGCGCGGTCACGACGCGGTCGAACGCCTGCGGGCCGGACGAGTCGCACGTCAGGCCGCACGCGTTGGGGTACTCCCAGTCGACGTCGATGCCGTCGAAGACGTCGGCCCAGCGCGGGTCCTCGACGAGGTCGTAGCAGGACTGGGCGAACGCCTCGGGGTTCTGCGCGGCCTGCGTGAAGCCACCGGACCAGGTCCAGCCGCCGAACGACCAGATCACCTTGAGGTGCGGGTGCTTGGCCTTGAGCTTGCGCAGCTGGTTGAAGCTGCCGCGCAGGTCCTGGTCCCAGGTGTCGGCGACGCCGTCGACGGACTGGTCGGCCGTGTACGCCTTCTCGTAGTCGGCGTACGAGTCGCCGATCGAGCAGCGCCCGCCGGTGGTGTTGCCGAACGCGTAGAGGATGTGGGTCATGCGTGCCGCGGCACCCGAGGTGTCGATGTTCTTCACGTGGTAGTTGCGCCCGTAGACGCCCCACTCGGCGAAGTAGCCGACGACCTTCGAGCCGGCCGGCGGCGGGGTCGTGGGTGTCGGCGTCGGGGTGGGGCTCGTCGTCGGCCGGGGGGTCGTGGTCGGCGTCGGGGTCGGGGACGTGGTGGGTGTCGGGCTGGTCGTCGGCGTCGCGCCGTCGCCGGTGCACGACCCGCCGTTGACGCTGCAGGCCGTGGGTGTACCCCAGCCGCCGCTGGCGACGTAGCCCCAGCTCTGCGACGCGCCGGGCGCGAGCGCTCCCGCCCAGCTCTTCTTCACGGCCCGGTAGGTCTGGCCGTTGCGTGTGACGTCGGCGTCCCACGCGCTGCTGATCGCCACGCCGCTCGGCAGCGTGAAGTCAACCGACCACGTCGCGACACTTGCGGTGCCGGTGTTGGTCACAGTGACCGCGACCTGGTGGCCGGTCCCCCAGTCGCCCTGCGACGTGAACGTCACCTTCACGCCGCCTGCGGCGCTCGCGCCGGGGGCGGTCACGAGCGCGGTCACCATGAGCGCGACGGCCGCGACGGCCGCCGCGAGCGCTCGCGCCGGCGCCCGCCGACGGTCCTGCGTCCTGCTGCTTGACATCTCGACTCCCGTTCGTCGAATATGTAAGGACTACGTACTAATAGGACGTGAACGACGCTAGTCCCGGACGAATCGGGCGGTCAACCATGTGATGACTTGCGCCAACGTGGGCAGTCACGCGGTGGGAACGTGGCCACACCTGCGTCGTCGCAGGTCAGCGCGGTGCTCACACCCGATCAGGTGAACCGTCGCATCGCTCGCCCGGACGGGTCGCCGAAGGCCGCCCGCGGCCGGACGGGTGAGCGCCGCCCCGGGCGTCCCGGTCGGTACGGGCGGGTCGCCCCGAGTCAGGGCCGCACGACGGTCATGCCCGCGGTCGCCGCCGCCGGCAGGTCCGCGAGGGCGGCCGGCGCGTCGTCGAGCGCGACCACCCGTCCGACGAGCGACGCCGGCGCCAGACGCCCGGCCGCGACGTCCGCGAGCATCGCCGGGTACTCGTGCGCGGCCATGCCGTGGCTGCCGTGCACCGACAGCTCCCACGCGACGACACGGTCCATGGGCAGGGCCGTCCACGCGTCCTCGCGCAGCAGCAGCCCCACCTGCACGTGACGGCCGCGACGCCGCAGCGAGAGCACGCCGGACTGCGCCGCGGCGGGGCTGCCCAGCGCGTCGAACGACGCGTGCGCCCCTCCCCCGGTCGCGTCGACGACGCGCGCCGCGAGCACGCCGGGCGCGTCGTCGCACGGGTCGAGCACGACGTGCGCAC
>JAFAEH010000144.1 GCA_023424135.1 Actinomycetes bacterium
GTCCTCCTCGGCGCCGACCGCACCGCGGTGGTCCAGGTTGAGCAGGGCGGTCAGACCGGCGTCGACGATGTCGCGGCCGGGGGTGCCGCGCAGCGTCGCGACCCAGGCGAAGCCGCACGCGTCGTGCTCGGCCGCCGGGTCGTACAGCGCGTGCCGGGAGGGCGCCACGGGGGCGCCAGGGCTCACGGGCGACGTCGACATCAGCGCACCGTCCTCACAGTCCCCGGGGGCGGGGCATCGCACGAACAAGGGGGTACCGGGACGTCGTCGGCCCGTGCTGTGAGGCGACGATACCGCCCGTGGCACGGGTCGGTGCACCGCCTCGGGGAGGTGGAGCGCCTGCCGCGCCCGGTCTCACCGGGCCGGGTCGGCGACGTCCGCCTCGTCGTCCTGCGTCGAGGGGGGTGTCAGCAGGAGGGTCGTCTCACGTCCGGGATGCCGGCGTCCAACCACGACGAACGCTACCAGCGCCGCGAGGCCGACCAGGATCGACGTCCAGACGTTGAGCCGCAGACCCAGCACGGTCTCGGCCGGGTCGATGCGCAGCAGCTCGATCCACAGGCGCCCGGACGTGTACAGGACCACGTACAGCAGGAACACGCGACCGTGCCCGAGGCGCAGCCGCCGGTCGACCCAGACGATCACGGCGGCCGCGGCGAAGTTCCACAGCATCTCGTACAGGAACGTCGGGTGGAACAGCGTGCCCGGCTCGAAGCCCGCGGGCAGGTGCGCGTCGTCGATCTGCAGACCCCACGGCAGCGTCGTCGGACCGCCGAACAGCTCCTGGTTGAACCAGTTGCCGAGCCGGCCGATGCCCTGCGCGACGAGCAGACCGGGTGCGAGCGCGTCCGCGAACACCGGGAACCTCACGCCTGCGCGCCGGCAGCCGATCCAGGCACCGAGCGCACCGAGCGCGACCGCGCCCCAGATGCCCAGCCCGCCCTCCCAGATCGCGAAGGCCTTCCAGGGGTCGCCGTCGGGGCCGAAGTAGGCGTCGGGCGAGGAGACGACGTGGTAGATGCGGCCACCGAGGATGCCGAACGGGACCGCCCAGTAGGCGATGTCGAGCACCTGCTCGGGGTCGCCCCCTCGCGCGCGCCACCGCCGCTGCGTGATCACGACGGCCGCGACGATCCCCAGGAGGATCGCGATCGCGTACGCGCGCACGGGGAACGGTCCGAGGTGCCACACGCCCTGCGACGGGCTCGGGATCGCGAGCGCGAGCACGCCGGTCATGACGGTCGCCGGGCGGAGCGCACACCCTCGGCAAGACCGTCGACGAGGCCCGCGAGCGCGTCGAGGCCGGCGGACTCGTCCGGGGCCTCGAGCAGGGTGCGCACGAGCGCCGTGCCGACGATCACGCCGTCCGCGTAGCGGCCGACCTGCGCCGCGTGCTCGGGGGTCGAGACGCCGACGCCGACGCACACGCGCGGTGCGCCGGCGGTCCGCGTGTCCGCGACGAGCCGCTCGGCCCGGTCGTCGATGCTCGCGCGCAGGCCCGTGACGCCCATCGTCGAGGCGGCGTAGACGAACCCGCGGCTCGCCGCCGCCGTGGACGCCAGCCGCTCGGGCGTGGAGCTCGGTGCGACGAGGAACACGCGGTCCAGCCCGTGGGCGTCGGAGGCGACGAGCCACTGCGCGGCCTCGTCGGGGACGAGGTCGGGCGTGATGAGGCCGGCGCCGCCCGCGGCGGCGAGGTCGCGCGCGTACGCCTCGACGCCGTAGCGCAGCACGAGGTTCCAGTACGTCATGACGAGGACGGGGGCGCCGAGGTCCGCGACCTGCTCGATGACGCGCAGCGTGTCCCGCACACGTGTCCCGTTCGCGAGCGCGGCGTTCGCGGCCGCCTGGATGACGGGTCCGTCCATGACCGGGTCGGTGTACGGCATACCGAGCTCGACGACGTCGACGCCCGCCTCGACCATCGTCCGCACGGCCTGCGCGGACCCGGGGACGGTGGGGAACCCGACGGGCAGGTACCCCACGAGCGCGGCCCGCGGGTGCTCGGACGCGGCGAGGGCGTCGATCCGCTCGGCCGTCGCCGAGCGCACGCCGGTGACGCTCACAGCTGCTCCCCCTCGTCGGCCTTGACGACCGGCTCGTCCTCGATGAGCCCGAACCACGCGGCCGCCGTCGCCACGTCCTTGTCCCCCCGACCGGACAGGTTGACCAGCAGCACGGGCTCGTGGCCGTCGTCGGACCACGTGCGCGCCTCGGCGCCGAGCGCGATCGCCCCGGCCAGCGCGTGCGCGGACTCGATCGCGGGGATGATCCCCTCGGTGCGGCACAGCAGGCGGAACGCCTCCATGGCGGCGTCGTCGTCCACGGGGCGGTACTGCGCCCGGCCCGTGTCGTGCAGCCACGCGTGCTCGGGGCCGACGCTCGGGTAGTCCAGGCCCGCGGAGACCGAGTGGCTCGGCAGCGTCTGCCCGTCCTCGTCCTGCAGCAGGTAGCTGCGCGCACCGTGCAGCACGCCGGGGACCCCGCCGGAGAACCGGGCCGAGTGGCGTCCGGTGGCCACGCCGTCACCCCCGGCCTCGAACCCGAACAGGCGCACCTGCGGGTCGTCGAGGAAGGCGTTGAAGATGCCCATCGCGTTGGACCCGCCACCGACGCACGCCGCGACCGCGTCGGGCAGCCGCCCGGTCTCCTCGAGCAGCTGCGCGCGCGCCTCGTCGCCGATGACCTTGTGGAAGTCCCGCACCATCTCCGGGAACGGGTGCGGGCCGGTGACGGTTCCGAGCAGGTAGTGCGTCGTCTCGACGTTCGCGACCCAGTCGCGCAGCGCCTCGTTGATCGCGTCCTTGAGCGTGCGCGAGCCGATCGTCACAGGCACGACGGTGGCGCCGAGCAGCCGCATGCGCGCGACGTTCAGCGCCTGGCGCTGCGTGTCCTCCTCGCCCATGTAGACGACGCACTCGAGGTCGAGCAGGGCCGCGGCGGTCGCCGTGGCGACGCCGTGCTGACCTGCGCCGGTCTCGGCGATGACGCGACGCTTGCCCATCCGCTTGACGAGCAGCGCCTGCCCCAGGACGTTGTTGATCTTGTGCGAGCCGGTGTGGTTCAGGTCCTCGCGCTTGAGGAACACCCGGACGCCGTCGCCGACGTGCCGGGCGAACCGCGGCACCTCGGTCAGCGGGCTCGGGCGGCCCGTGTACGTGCGGTGCAGCCGCTCGAGCTCGTCGGCGAACGTCGGGTCGGCCAGCGCCTTGTGGTACGCCGTGTCGAGCTCGTCGAGCGCCGCGATCAGCGCCTCGGGCACGAAGCGTCCCCCGAACTCGCCGAAGTACGGTCCGGCGTGCGTCGCGAGCGGACCGCCGCCCAGCAGCACGTCGCGCAGCCGACCGCCGACGCCTCCCCGCCCGGTGGACGGCGTCGTCACTGGCGCACCGCCCGCAGCGACGGGTGGGCGCCGGCTGCGACCAGGTCGGCCACCGACTGCCGCGGTGCGTCGTCCGTCACGAGCGCCTCGCCCACCAGCACGACGTCGGCACCGGCGCGCGCGTAGTCCATGACGTCGTGCGGGCCGCGCACACCGGACTCGGCGACCTTGACCACGTCCGACGGGATCGCCGGGGCGACGCGTGAGAAGGTCGACCGGTCGACGTCGAGGGTGCGCAGGTCGCGCGCGTTGACGCCGATCACCCGGGCGCCCGCGTCGACCGCTCGTGCGACCTCCTCGGTGTCGTGCACCTCGACGAGCGCCGTCATCCCGAGCGAGTGCACGCGCTCGACGAGCGACTCGAGCACCGTCTGCTCGAGCGCGGCGACGATGAGCAGGACCAGGTCGGCGCCGTGCGCCCGGGCCTCCCAGACCTGGTACGGCGAGACCACGAAGTCCTTGCGCAGCACGGGGATCTCGACGCGCGCACGGACCGCGTCGAGGTCCGCGAGCGAGCCGTTGAAGCGCCGCTGCTCGGTGAGCACCGAGATCGCGGCGGCGCCGCCCGTCTCGTACTCGGCGGCCAGCGCGGCCGGGTCGGAGATCGACGCGAGCGCACCCTTGCTCGGGCTCGAGCGCTTGACCTCGGCGATCACGGTCACGGCGTCGGCGAACTTGAGCCGCGCGACGCACTGCAGCGCCGACTCGCGGCGCGCCGCACGTTCCTTGAGCTCGGCGAGGGGGGTCGCGGCCTCACGCGCCGCGAGGTCCTCCTTGACCCCCGCCACGATGTCGTCCAGCACGGTCATCGACGGATCATCCCCTCTGGCCGGTCGATGCAGCACCCATCCGGTCCCCCCGGGGAGCGCCACCGACAGGCCATCGTAGACGCGGCCCGCACGTGCCCCGGACACCGCCCGAGGCGTGGGACCGACGCGACCGCGGACGTGACGGACCGGCGCGCGGACCTCACCTGCCGCCGGTCGACCCCCAGGCCCCGGAGTCCATGAACGGGATCGCGAACCCCAGGAACAGCAGCGGTGCGAGCAGCGAGAGGACGAACAGGACGCCCACGAGCACCCCGAGGCCGGTCCCGACCCAGCCGAGCACGACGCCCGCGGTGGCCATGCCCTCGTTGTTCGCCTGCCCGGCCGCGGCGGCCTTGCGCGCGTTGTTGCCGACGACGACCGCGGGGATGCCGGTGAAGAAGAGGCAGCCGAGCACGCCGAGCAGCCCCAGCACGAGTGACCACACGGCGAGGTCGTTGCGCGGGTAGTACCCGGCCGCCGGGTACCCGGCGGGCGGGTACGGACCCGCCGCGGGCGGGTAGTGACCGGCCGGCGGCGGGTAGGCACCCGGCGGCGGAGGATAGGCACCGGGCGGCGGGTAGGCGCCCGGCGGCGGGTACGCGCCCGACACGTCCGACGTCACGCCGGGCGGCGGTGTCCCGCCGGGTCCCGGGCTCGCCGCAGGACCGGTGCCGGCGGCAGGGCCGTCGACACCGGGGCTGTCGGCGACAGGGGGCTGCTCACCGGCGCCGGGTGCGCCGGGCGGCGGTGCGTACGCGGCCTCGGCCCCGTAGGGCTGCTGCGGGTCGGTCGGCTGGCTCATGGTTCCTCCGGGTCGGACGCGCGTCCCCGCGCGCCCGGGTCGGGTCGCGGTCAGAGAAGGGGCGGCGGGCCCAGCGACGGGGCGAGCGCCGGGACGTTGCGCAGGACGGTGAACACGACGACGACCGCGATCAGCACCCACGCGGGCCACGTCGCGCGCGTGCGCGCCGGTTCCCCCCGCCACCGACGCACGAGCCACACCGACCACGCCACGACCAGGACGGGGACCGCGACGACCCACAGCGGGTTCGCGTGCCACGCGGCCACGAGGTCGCCCGTCACGAGGTCGTGCGTCGCCCGCAGGCCCCCGCACCCGGGGCATACGACGCCGAGCAGCGCGACCGACGGGCAGATCCCGTAGCTCAGCGGGACGTACGGGCTGCGGACGGCCAGGAGGGCCGCACCGGCGAGCGCACCGGCGCCCAGCGCGAGCGGCGCCACGCACGCGCGCAGGCCCCGGTGCACGACCGGGGCCTGCGCGCGCTGCGTGAGTCCTGTGGACATGAGGTCAGGACGTGGTCTGCGCGCGCTCGATCTCGCGCTGGATGTAGTCGAGGTAGCCGTCGAGCCCGCCGTACTGGCCGATCGCGATCGCCGAGCTGACCACGATGTACAGACCGATGAGCAGGCCGATCGCGCCGAGGATCACACCCGTCAGGGCGAGCCCACCGTTCGTCGCCTCGCCGCGGGACACCGCCTGGCGGCCCTTGAGCCCCAGCCAGAGCCCGCCGGCGCCGAGCAGCGCGCCGAGCACCGGGATGCAGCACAGCACGAGGGAGCCGATGCCCAGACCAAGGGACCACCCGCCGAGCGAGTTCTTGGTCGTCGCGCCCGGCGCACCGTAGCCGGGGTCGCCGTAGCCGCCGCCGTACGCAGGTGCCTGACCCGCGGGGACCTGGCCGTAGGCCGGAGGCTGACCCCCGTACGCCGGGGGCTGTGCGCCGTACGCGGGCGGCTGACCGCCGCCGGGCGCGGCAGGAGCGTCGGGGCTCGTCCCCGCGGGGTACGCC
>JAFAEH010000227.1 GCA_023424135.1 Actinomycetes bacterium
CGGCAGGCCGCACGCGTGGTCCGGCACCACCTGCGTCCCGCCCGCGTCGTGGCGCGCGCGCTCGCGCCGACCGTGGACGTCGACCGGGGCAGGGTGCTCGACCTCGTCGCCGACAGGTTCCACGCGCACGGCGGGACGGCACGGGCCATGCGCGCGGGGCGCCCCGCCTTCGGCGTGCCGGTGGACGAGCGCACCGTCCCGGTCCCCGCCGTCGAGCACCGCCAGGACCGTTCGTTCCTGCACTCCCCACTCGGCACGTTCCGGCTCGTCGTCGGCTCGTGCCTGGACGACTGACCGCACCCAGCCCGAGGAGCTCTCGTGGATACGACGACCATCCGCGCCGCAGCCGCACGCCACGGCATCGACGAGGAGTACTGCCGCAGCTTCCTGCTGCGCATCGGCCTCACCCCGAACTGCAACTACCGCTGCACCTACTGCAACCCTGTGGGCCTGACGGGGAGCAAGGACTTCCTCAGCAACACCGACCTGGTGGAGACGATCGCGGTGAACGCCGTCCTCGGTGTGCGGCGGGTTCACCTCACGGGCGGGGAACCGCTCATGCGGCGCGACCTGCCGGCTCTCCTGCGGCGCGTCGAGGACCTGACCGGGATCCGGCTGGAGTACTACCTGACGACGAACGGCTCCCTGTTGACCCGCACGCTCGCCGAGGACCTCGCCGCCGTCGGGATGCGCCGCTGCAACGTCAGCGTCGACGCGTTCGGACACACGACGTTCCGCGCCGTCGCCGGCAAGGACCAGCTGGACCACGCGCTACGCGGGGCCCGCGTCGCCGGGGAGGTCTTCGAGCGGACGAAGCTCAACATGGTCGTGCTGCGGCAGCTCAACCTGGGTGACCTGCCACGAGCTGTCGACTTCTGCCAGGAGAACGGCCTGGTGCTGCGTCTCATGGAGCTCCTGCCGTTCTCGATCACCCCGGCGCCGGACGACTTCTTCGTCGAGAACCACGTCGGCAAGGAGGAGATGGAGAGCCTCGTCGACGCGTTCGGCCCGCGACGACGCGTGGACGCCGAGGGCAACAACTGGGCGTGCGACTACTGGCAGGTGGGCGACCTGGCGCAGCCCATCGGCATCGTCTACCACCACTCCCGTGGCTACGGGTGCGTCCGGGAACGCTGCCTGTCCGTGCGGCTGAGCTCGACGGGCAGCATCGCGGCCTGCTACACGGCGGGCCACGGGACCCGGACGGTCAAGGAGCTGCCGCTGGCGGACAAGGTCGAGCAGATCGTCGCCACGTACGTCGAGAAGCGCGAGCTGGAGCGCGGCCTCGCTCCGTACCCGCGCTACCACCTCCCCGACTACGAGACCTTCCGCGGCGACCCCGGTGCCGTCGGACGCACGACCCTGCAGCTGGCCCCGCGATGAGCGCCACCACGGTCCTCGACGTCGCGGTCCCTGCCGTGGCGCGCCGCACGTACCCGGTGCACATCGGCACCGACCTGGGTCCGACGCTCGCCGCCGCCGCGACCGGGGGCGAGCTGGCCGCCCACCGCCCCGTGGTCGTCACGGACGAGTGGTGCGCGGCGCACCTCGTCCCGCCGCTGCTCGAGGCGTTCCGCGACGCCGGCCACGTCCCGGCCGTCGTCACCATGCCCGGTGGCGAGTCCCACAAGACCCGGCAGACCAAGGCCGACCTGGAGGACCGCCTCCTGGACCTGGGGCACGGCCGCGACACGACCGTCGTCGCCGTCGGCGGCGGCGTCGTCACCGACATGGCCGGATTCGTGGCCGCGACGTACATGCGGGGCGTGCCGTACCTGTCGATGCCGACCACCCTGCTCGCCGCCGCGGACGCGGCGATCGGCGGCAAGACCGCCGTCGACACGCCCCACGCGACGAACCTCGTCGGCGCGCTGCACCACCCCACCGCCGTGCTCGTCGACGTCGGGACGTGGCGGAGCCTCGAGGTCGCCCAGCTGCGCGAGGGTCTCGCGGAGACGGTCAAGCACGCCTGTCTCGCGAGCGCGGAGCTCTTCGACGACCTCGAGCGCGTGTTCGTCACCGAGCGGACGCCCCTGCGGGACGCCTTCGCCGACACCGGGTTCGCCGTCCGGGTCGCCACGCAGAACGTCCGCGTGAAGCGGTCCCACGTGGAACGTGACCCGGGCGAGCACGACACCCGCATGGCCCTGAACCTCGGCCACACGATCGGCCGCGCGTACGAGGCTGCGAGCGGGTTCCGCGTGAGCCACGGGCAGGCGGTCGCGGTCGGGCTGGCCCTGCAGGCCCGCTGGGGCGAGCAGCGGGGGTACGTCACGCCCGACGAGCGGCAGCGCGTCGAGCGGCTGCTGACGGCCGTCGGTCTGCCCGTCGCGCTCCCGGCCGACCTCCCGGTCGACCGGCTGCTGCGGGCCATGCACTTCGACAAGAAGGCCCGCGGTGGCACCGTGCAGTTCGTGTTCCAGGACGGCATCGGCGCCATCCGTCCCGGCCCCGACGGGCGCGTCGGCACCCCCGTCCACGACGACGAGATCCTCGCCTTCCTGGGGAGCGCGTGACCTCCCTCGGCGCCCCCGGCGTCGCGCTCGACCGCGACCTGCTCGAGCGGATGCGTCGCGAGGGCTGGCAGGTGCGTGAGGTCGGCGGCACCGACCCCGAGCTGCTGACGCCGGACGGCACTCCGTGGCGTCCGGCCCGCATGCCCCCGGACGTGTACCTCACGCTCGAGGCCCCGCTCCTCGCCGCGTGCAGCAGGCTCGCCTCGGCCGCGTCCGCGGCACGACGCAGCCACGTGCTGCTGCTGGAGGGGATGGATGCCTCGGGCAAGAGCGGGCTGGTCCGCCGCCTGGCAGCCGCGTGCCCGGCGGGGGCGGTCACGGTCGTCCGGCTACCCCCGCTCACGCAGACCGGGCACGCGTACCTCGCCACGTACCGCGACGCCGTGCGGGACCGGACCGGGCTCGTCGTGCTCGACCGCTCCTGGTACCGCCGGCCGATGGTCGAGGGTGTGATGGGGTACTGCAGCCCGGAGGAGGCGTCGTGGGTGCTCGACCACGCGACGCTCCTGGAGGAGGAGCTGACGGCCGCGGGGCACGTGGTCGCGAAGCTCTACCTGGACGTCTCGCGCGCCGAGCAGGCGGCACGCCTCGCCGTCCGCCACCTGCTGCCGCGGCTCGGGCACACGCTGACCGACCACGACCTGGCTGCCGCGACCCGGTGGGACGCGCTGGACCGGACGAGACGAGCAGTCCAGGCCGCCACCGCGACACCGGTGCGGTGGACCGACGTCCCCGCCGACGACAAGCGGCGTGCACGCCTGACGGCCCTGCGGCTCGCCGTGGACCTGCTCGCCGACCGGGCAGGTGCCGGGGACGACCCGGCACGCGACGACGACCCCGTGCGGCGGTGGGCCGCCACCCGGGCGGAGAGGAGGACGTGATGGTGGAGGCCCTGTGGAGGACCCGCGTGGTGGAGGGGGTCAAGGTGAGCGACGCCCAGCGTGACCTCGTGGACATGTGGCGGCCGGCCGGCGCGGTCCCGCCGGCACTCGTCGATCCCGCACTGCCGGACCCCGTGCGGTCGCTGCGGGCACGCCGGGCGGTCCGTGTCGAGGAGGTCGACCCCACGGGCCGGGTCCTGTGGGCGTCACGCAGCGACGGCACCGGCCCCGCGTTCTCGGGGAGCACCCGCGCGGCATCGTCCACGTTCCTGCGGTGGGTCGACGGCGTCCTTGTCCTCGAGTCGGCGCTGTCCGACAACCAGGTGGAGGTGCGCTGCCCCGTCCTGGCGTGCGCCCTGGTGACCGCGACGACGCTGGCGCCGGCGACCCCGCCGGAGCCCGTCCTGCGCCGTCTCCTCGACGAGTGCGCGCGGGCGGGGCTCCTCGCGGGCGGACCGCAGCGCACGGGGGGGCTGACGTTCCACGAGCGGCTCTTCCACCAGCACTCGCGGCTGACGCGAGGCAAGCAGCTCGGCCTGGACGTGGGCGCGACGCACCGCGGGGCTGACGCTGGTGGCGGCCCCGCGCCGCTCCGTGTGCGTCGCGCCCCTCACTACGTCCCCCTCCCCGAACCGGCCCACCTGGCCACACCGCTCACCGACGCGCTCGCGGCACGCCGCAGCGCGCGCACGTTCGCGACGGATCCGCTGCCGACCTCCGCGCTCGCGACCGTCCTGGGCACGTGCCTGCGGTACTCCTCGACAGGAGTCAACTCCCGCGGGTACCAGACCGCGCACCGGGCGGTGCCGTCGGCGAGCGGTCTGCACGAGCTCGAGGCGTACGTCGTGTGCGAGGCCACCGAGCTGGCCCGCGGCCTCTACCACTACGACCCTGCCACGCACGCCCTGGGGCTCATGTCGCCCCCGGTCGAGCCGCTCCACGCCAGGCTGCTCGAGGTCGCCGCGCGGCTGAGCTCGGCGACGCCCCACGTCCCCGCCCTGCTGCTGCTGACGGCACGCACCGACCGGATGACGTGGAAGTACACGGCGACCAGCTACGCGCTCAGCCTCAAGCACGTCGGGGCGGTGCTCCAGGCCGTGCAGGTCACCGCCGTGGCTACCGGGCTGGGCGCCTGCCCGCTGGGAAACCTGCCCGTCGACGACGTCGCGGCGTACGCGGGCCTCGACCCCGAGCACGAGACACCCGTCGGGGAGATGGTCCTGGGCGTGCGCGCCTGAGCCGGCGCGTGATCGCGGCCGACCGCCGTGAGCAGTCCGCTCTCTGTGACGGGCCCGACCAGGGCCGTGACGCGTCACCCTTCCGGACGTTACCGAACCGTGACCCTTCCATGAGAAGAGTCTCATCAGACATTCTGGACAAACCGGCAAGCCCCCTTGCCGGCCCGGCGGGCCACCTCCCACCCGCCGGTCGACGGACGTCTGCGAGGCACTCCCCCATGCCCCACCTCCCCCTCCGCCGCGCCCTGGGTGCGGCACTCGCCGCCGCCGCGGCGCTCACCACCGTCACGACCCTGTCCACCGGCGCCGCGGCCGCGACGGCGTGCCCCGACGTCGAGCTCGTCTTCGCCCGCGGCACGGGCGAAGCCCCCGGCCTCGGCATCGTCGGACGGCCCCTCGGGCGTGCGCTCGCAGCCGAGCTGCCCGGTCGGACGGTCGTCGCGACGGCCGTCGCCTACGCCGCCGCAGGCTCCCAGACCAGCGCCGGCCCAGGCTCGGCCGACATGGTCGCCAAGGTCCGCGACCGCGCCGCCGCCTGCCCGGCCACGCAGTTCGTGCTCGGCGGGTACTCCCAGGGTGCGACGGTCACCGACCTCGCGCT
The DNA here is from genome assembly GCA_023424135.1 of Actinomycetes bacterium. Taxonomy (GTDB): domain Bacteria; phylum Actinomycetota; class Actinomycetes; order Actinomycetales; family Cellulomonadaceae; genus Cellulomonas. The sequence goes on from JAFAEH010000227.1 coordinate 5,237, forward strand.
GGGCATCCGCACGGGAGTCTCCGTCGGCACCGCCCTGCCCGACGACCTCGCGCCACGCGTCGCGGCGGTCGTCGTCTACGGCAACCCGCTGGGCCTCACGCGCCGCACCATCGCCCAGGCCGCGCCCGCGTTCGCCGACCGCACCGTCGAGTACTGCAGCACCGGCGACCCGGTCTGCCAGCCGGGCGGCGCGGTGTTCGCGGCCCACCTGGCCTACGTCAGCAACGGCACCGTGGACCAGGGCGCCGCGTTCGCGGCGTCACGCATCGGCGCGACGGCTCCCGCACCCACCCCGACCGGCACCGCGGCCCCGGCACCCGCACCGCAGTGCGTGACGGCGAGCACGCTGCAGCACGTGCGCGAGGGACGGGCCTTCCCCACGTGGCTGCGGGTCTACGCCCGCGGCTCGCGGGACGCGCTCGGCCCGCTCAGCAGCCGGACGACCGTCTCCCTGCAGCAGTCCGCCACCGACCCCGACACCTGGACCCTGACCCCCTCCTGCTGACCCCACCCACACCGAGCGCGGGGGATGACTGCCGAGCGCGGGGGAAACAACCCCCGCGCTCGGCGCGTTTCCCCCGCGCTCGGCGAGGGGGTGGTGTCGCCGCCCCCGCAACGGCGCGAGGGCCGGACCGCGGTGGCGGTCCGGCCCTCGTCGGGTCGTGCGGGCGTGCGTCAGGCGAGGGCGAAGCGGCGGCTCGCCAGGACCTCGGCGATCTGCACCGCGTTGAGCGCGGCACCCTTGCGCAGGTTGTCGTTGCTGATGAACAGCGCCAGCCCGCGGCCGTCGGGGGCGCCCTCGTCCTGGCGCAGACGGCCCACGAACGACGGGTCCTGACCGGCGGCGACCAGCGGCGTCGGCACATCGGCGAGCTGCACGCCCGGGGCCGTCGACAGCAGCTCGGTCGCGCGCTCGACGGACAGCGGCCGCTCGAACTCGGCGTTGACGCTCAGGGAGTGCCCCGTGAACACCGGGACGCGCACGCACGTGCCGGAGACCAGCAGGTCGGGGATGTCGAGGATCTTGCGCGACTCGTGGCGCAGCTTCTGCTCCTCGTCGGTCTCGTGCAGCCCGTCGTCGACGATCGACCCGGCGAGCGGGATGACGTCGAACGCGATCGGCGCGACGTACTTCTCCGGCTCGGGGAACGCGACGGCCGCGCCGTCGTGCACGAGTGCGAGGGTGTCCTGCTCGACCGCGGCACGCACCTGCGTGTCGAGCTCGCGCGCACCGGCCAGACCCGAGCCGGACACCGCCTGGTACGTCGAGACGACGAGCCGGCGCAGCCCCGCCTCCTCGTGCAGCACCTTGAGCACGGGCATCGCGGCCATCGTCGTGCAGTTCGGGTTCGCGACGATCCCGATCTCGATCTCGTCGAGCGCGTCCGGGTTGACCTCGGAGACCACCAGCGGGACCCGCGGGTCGCGTCGCCACGCCGACGAGTTGTCGACGACGACCGCCCCGGCCTGCGCGAACCGCGGCGCGTGCTCCTTGGACGTCGCCCCGCCCGCCGAGAACAGCGCGAGGTCGATGCCGGACAGGTCGGCCGTCGCCACGTCCTCGACCACCACGTCGTCCCCGCGCCACGGCAGCGTCGTGCCCGCCGACCGCGCGGAGGCGAAGAACCGGATCGACGCGACCGGGAAGTCCCGCTCGTCGAGCAGCCGACGCATGACGGCGCCGACCTGACCGGTCGCACCGACGACCGCGACCCTCAGACCCTCGGCCATGTCAGCGCCCCGTCCCGCCGTACACGACGGCCTCGGTCTCGGCGGCGTCCAGCTCGAACGCCGTGTGCACGGCCCGCACGGCGTCGTCGAGCTGGTCCGCGCGGGTGACCACGGAGATGCGGATCTCCGAGGTCGAGATCATCTCGATGTTGACGTTCGCCTCGTACAGCGCGGCGAACAGCTTCGCGGAGACGCCCGGGTGCGACTTCATGCCCGCGCCGACGAGCGAGAGCTTGCCGATCGTGTCGTCGTACTGCAGCGACTGGAAGCCGATGGACGGCTGGTCGGCCGTCAGCGCGGCCGTGGCCGTCGCACCGTCCGTCGCGGGCAGCGTGAAGGAGATGTCCGTCAGACCCGTCGCGGCCGCGGACACGTTCTGCACGATCATGTCGATGTTCACGCCGGCCTCGGCGACGATCTCGAAGAGCCGCGCGGCCTTGCCCGGCACGTCCGGGACGCCGACGACCGTGACCTTGGCCTCGCTGCGGTCGTGCGCGACGCCGGAGATGATCGGCTGCTCCATGCTGGGGTCCTCCTGGTTCGTGACGAGCGTGCCGGTGTGCGTCGAGAACGACGAGCGCACGTGCACGGGCACCTCGTAGCGCCGGGCGTACTCGACGCAGCGCAGGTTGAGCACCTTGGCGCCGCTGGCCGCCATCTCGAGCATCTCGTCGTAGCCGATCCGTCCGATCTTGCGGGCGGTCGGCACGATGCGGGGGTCGGCGGTGAACACGCCGTCGACGTCCGTGTAGATCTCGCACACGTCGGCCTTGAGCGACGCCGCGAGCGCGACCGCCGTGGTGTCCGAGCCGCCGCGGCCGAGCGTCGTCACGTCGTTCGTCGACGGGTTGACGCCCTGGAACCCGGCGACGATCGCGACCTCGCCGCGCGCGACCGTGTCGCGGATGCGGCTGGGCGAGACGTCGATGATGCGGGCCTTGCCGTACACCTCGTCGGTGAGGACGCCCGCCTGCTGGCCCGTGAACGACTTCGCCTCGACGCCCAGGCTGCTGATCGCCATGGCGAGCAGGGACATCGAGATGCGCTCGCCGGCGGTCAGCAGGATGTCCATCTCACGCACCGGCGGCAGCGGCGTGACCTGCTGCGCGAGGTCGACGAGCTCGTCGGTGGTGTCCCCCATGGCCGAGACGACGACGACGACGTCGTGCCCGGCCTTCTTCGTCTCGACGACCCGCTTCGCGACGCGCTTGATGCTGGCGGCGTCGGCGACGGACGAGCCGCCGAACTTCTGGACGATGAGGGCCACGGCTTCGGAGCTTCCGGACGTGCGGGCAGGGACCCCGCGAGTGTAGGCCGGGCCCAGGATGCGGACGCGCAGGTTTCCGCATGACGGACGCCTGTCCGGGTCGCACCTGAAGCGTCTGGGTGGGTGGTCACGCCTCGGCGCCGTGCCCCACGCTGCCCGACGCGACGAACGTCGCACCGTCGCGCCCGCGCCCTCCGGACGCCTTGCACCGGGAGAACCATGTCCACCACCAGAACCACCGCGCGGCTGCGGGCGCTCGTCGCCGCCGCGGTCGCCGCGCTGCTCACGGCCGTCGGTGTCGTCGGCGCCGTGAGCGCGCAGGCCGTCGAGACGTGCCGCGTCGACTGGACGACGAACGCCTGGCCGGGCGGCTTCGTGACGGAGGCGCGCCTGACGACCGGCCCCGCACGCTCGGGCTGGACCCTGACGTTCGACCTCGCCGCCGGTGAGCAGATCGGTCACGCGTGGAGTGCGACGGCGACCCAGTCCGGTGCGAGCGTCACCGTGACCAACGCACCGTGGAACGGTCAGCTCGCCGCCGGTGCGACCGTCGCGTTCGGCTTCCAGGGGACGACGACGGGCACACCACTCCCGCCGCGGGACGTGCGCCTCGACGGCGTCGCGTGCGAGGGCCAGACCGGTCCGACGGCGACGCCCACACCCACGTCGACCCAGCCGACGGACCCGCCGTCACCGACACCGACCGTCACACCGACGCCCACGCCGACACCCACCGGCCAGCCGAACCCGACCGATCCGCCGTCACCGACGCCCACCGCCACACCGACGCCCACGCCCAGCCCGACGCCCACCGCGACGCCGACCGTGAGCCCGACGCCCACGCCCACCTCCCCGCCCGGCGGCTGCGGCGGCTCGTTCTGCGACGGGTTCGAGACACAGACGTCGGCAGCACCCACCGCGCCGTGGAGCGTCGTGCACCCCGACTGCTCAGGCACCGGGACGGCGAGCATCGACTCGTCGGTCGCACGCTCGGGCACGCGGTCGCTGCGCGTGGACGGGGCCGTGGGGTACTGCAACCACGTGTTCGTGCAGGCCGACGGCGCCGTGGCGGCCGCGGCCGGGCAGCCCGTCTACGTCAGGTTCTGGGTCCGCCACACCACGGCGCTGCCGACGTCGCACGTGACGTTCGCGGCGTTCGAGGACGCGAACGACGGCGACCGTGACCTGCGCCTGGGCGGCCAGAACGGCGCCCTGCAGTGGAACCGCTCGTCGGACGACGCGACGCTGCCCGAGCAGAGCCCGTCCGGCGTCGCGCTGAGCCGACCGCTGCCCACGGGCGAGTGGGCCTGCGTCGAGGCTCTCGTCGAGCCCGCGGGACGCCTGACCACCTGGCTGAACGGCACCGAGGTCGCCGGCCTGGTCGCCGACGGCACCCCGACCCACGACGTCGACGGCCAGTGGCACGCCAAGGCGTGGACGCCGCGCCTCGTCGACCTCAGGCTCGGCTGGGAGAGCTACGGCGACGGCGCCGACACGCTCTGGTACGACGACGTCGCCGTCGGCACCTCGCGCACGGGCTGCTGACCGTCCCGCGCGGCGGCCGCCCCGAGCCGTGGGATGGGCGATGCGATCGCTCTCCCACGGCTCGGGGTCGAGACCCGACCGAGGTCGGAGCCTGCTCGGGGTCGAGGACGGCGACGGTGCTACGCAGCCGACCTCGCGCGCAGCCGGACGCCCAGCAGGTACATCTCGCACCCGAGGCACAGGCCGAAGACCGCGTTGAGGAACGCCGCGACCAACGCGAACGCCGCCGCGCCGGGCACCGCCCACGTCACGCCGAGCAGGCCGAGCAGGACACCGAGCACGGTGATGACCAGCCCGACGAGCTGCGCGAACCGCGGTGGGCGCGGGTCCTCGAGCTCGGTCGGCGGGGCGAGTCGCGGACGCACGAGCGTGCGGTACACCCAGCCCTGCCAGGTGGCAGCGACACCACGTGTGGCGCCGAGGGCGAAGCTCGCGGCGACGAACGCGAGCAGCGCGGTCGCCGCCGGGCCGTCGCCGAGCAGCAGGACGACGACGAGCAGGACGGCGGTGATGCCCGCACCGACGCGCGGACCGCGCGGGTCGATGCCGGCCGGTGCGCCGACGGGGGTGTCGGGAGTGGTCATGGTGGGCTCCTGGGGGACGGACTGGCGGGGTGGGGTTCCCCGGTCGGAGGACCTCGTCGGGGGGACGAGCGAGGGGGAACGCGTCGGGGAACGGTGCCGCGCGCGCCTGGTGGGTGCCGACGACGCGCACCGACGGGCGGGCGGCGTCGGGGACCGGGCGGTCACGCGCACGATGGAGGGCGAGCCAGCGGCCCATCAGGCCGGTGGTGGCTGCTCCGTCGGGTCAGCGCGCGAGGGCGACGTCCGGACAGCTGTCGTCGGTGCGACACGACTCCGCAGCGCGACAGGAGTCGAGCGCCGCGAGCGCCTGGCGCCGGTCGGTGCCGCCGGACATCCGGCCGACGACGGTGCCGTCCGGTGCGACCACGAGGGTCGTCGGGGTGCGCATGACGCCGAACCGGCGTACCAGGTCGAGGTGCTCGGCGACGTCGAGGTCGACGTGCACGACCCCGGGCTCGTCGGACGCGAGGCCCGCCAGCACGCGGTGCGTGCTCCGGCACGCGGAGCACACCTCGCTGGAGAACTGGACGAACGTCGCCCGTTCGCCGAGGGCGGTGCCCAGGTCCGACGCGACCAGGACGTCGCCGGCGGAGGCCGTCGTCACGGCGTCGTCGCGCACCGAGGGGGCCGAGGTGTCCGCCGAGCGCGGCGGCGCCGCGCGGAAACGCCCGTTGCGGGCGCGCCACACCAGGCCCAGGAGGGTGGCCAGCACGAGGACACCGACGACGAGCTCGACACTCCCCATCCCGGCCTCCTGTGCGTACGTGCGCGGCCCGCCACGATAGCCCGACCGCAGATGTCGGCGCGACGACCCGTCTCACATCCCGTACACCCGCGGGTCCACCCGCCCGCCCGGGCGTCCACCCGCAGGTGGACCCCGCACCCGCCCGCCGGCCCCTAGCGTGTCCGCCATGGCACTCGACGACCCCGACGATCAGGCTCCCGGCGCGACGCCGACGCCGGACGAGCCGGTCATCCCGGCACCGGCCGAGCCGGCCGACCCGCCCGCCGACCCGACAGCTCCGCACGCCCCGTCCGAGCCGTCCTCGCCGAACGCGGCGGACGCCGCCGTGACCGCGACGGCAGGGACGACACCGGTCGTACCCGCGTCCGAGCCGGTCGCGCCCGCGTCCGCGCCCGTCGTGACCGCGACGGCAGAGACGGCACCGGAGGCGTCCGCGCCGGTCGTCCCCGCGCCCGCCGCGACCGTCCCCGGCGCCGGCAGCGCCCCCGTCACCGGCTCCACGCCCGCACCCGGCATCGAGGTGCACGGGCTGCACCGGGCGTTCGGCGCCGTCCGCGCGCTCGACGGTGCCGACCTCGTGGCCCGGGCGGGCGCCGTGACCGCGCTCGTCGGGCCCAACGGGTCCGGCAAGACGACGCTCCTGCTCGTCCTCGCGGGTCTGCTGGTCCCCGACGCGGGGCACGTGCGCATCGCCGGGCACGACCCCGTGACCGACAGCTCCGCCGCCCGCGCGCGCACCGGGTGGATGCCCGACGCGTTCGGCACGTGGGACTCGCTGACGGCACGTGAGGTCCTCACGACCTTCGCGCACGCCTACCGCGTCGCTCCCGCCGCGATCCCCGGCCGCGTCGAGGAGCTGCTCGCGACCGTGCACCTGGGCGAGTACGCCGACCGGCCCGCCGCGGTGCTGTCCCGCGGGCAGAAGCAGCGGCTCGGTCTGGCGCGTGCGCTCGTGCACGACCCGCAGGTCCTGCTGCTCGACGAGCCCGCCAGCGGGCTGGACCCGCGCTCGCGCGTCGACCTGCGGCTGCTGCTGCGGCGCCTCGCGGACGAGGGGCGCACCGTGCTCGTGTCCTCGCACGTCCTGTCGGAGCTCGACGAGATGGCCGACGACGCGGTGTTCCTCTCCCGCGGGCGCACCGTCACCGCGCTCGCCGAGCCCGACGTCGCGGGCGTGCGCACCTGGCACGTGCGGGCGCTGTCGCTCGTCGCGCTCACGGCGTGGCTCGACGGCGCGGGCGTCGCGTGGCGGCCCGACGGACGGCCCACCGACACGGGACCCGACGGGACGGTGACCGGCGGCGTGCTCGTCGATGTCGCCGGCGAGGCGGGCGCCGCGGCGCTGCTGCGCGACGCGGTCGGAGCAGGAGTGCCCGTCGTGTCGTCCGCGCCCGCGGGCAGCGCGCTCGAGCAGGCGTACCTGGCCCTGGAGGAGGAGCGGCGATGACCACGACCACCCCGGCCCCCGCGGCCGCCCCTGCGGTCCGCACCTGGACCCTCACCTGGCACGGTGTGCGCACGGTCGCGGCGCTCGAGCTGCGTCAGCGCGTGCGCTCGTCGCGCTGGAAGACCGCGCTCGTCGTGTGGTTCGTCGTCGTCGCGGCGATCACGCTCCTCGCCGTCGGCGCACTGACCTGGGTCGGCGGGTACGACGGTGGCGGTGAGGACCGCGGCGTGACCCTCTTCGCCCTCGTCTCGGCCCTCGTCCTCGGCCTCGGCCTGCTCGTCACCCCGACGCTCACGTCCACCGCCGTCAACGGCGACCGGACCGCGGGCACGCTCGCGACGCTGCAGGTCACGCTCCTGTCCCCCGTCGAGATCGCGCTGGGCAAGCTGCTCGCGGCGTGGCTGAGCGCGTGCGCGTTCCTCGTGGTGAGCCTGCCGTTCTACGTCATCGGGCTCGTCCTGGGCGGCGTGCCCCTGGCGACCCTGCCGCGCGTGCTCGCGCTGACCGCGCTGCTGCTCGTCGCGGTCTGCGGCATGGGCCTGGGCTGGTCGACGCTCGCGGCCCGGCCCGCGGGGTCGACCGTGCTCACGTTCGTCACCGTCGCGGCCCTGACCGTGTTCACGCCGATCTTCTTCGGCCTGACGTTCCCGTTCCTGTCGACGACCCAGCAGGTGCAGGTCTACGGCGTGCCCGACTCGTACTGGCAGTCGATGTCCGAGCCGGACGAGGACGGGAACTTCCCCGACCCCGACCCGGTGTGCGAGCTGTCGGTGCAGACACGCGCCGTCGCGCACACCGAGCGCACGTGGTGGCTGCTGGCGGTCAACCCGTTCGTCGTCGTCGCCGACGGTGCGCTGCCCGGCCACGGGGACGGCTCGGGGTCCGCGGTCGACGGCATCCACGGCGCGACGCAGTCGCTGCGGAACCTGCGCCTCGGCGCTCCCGAGGTGCAGGACGAGTGCTGGGTGGACGACGTCGCGTCCACGGACGCACGGGACGCCGGTCCGCTGTGGCCGTTCGGCCTCGCGGTGAACCTGCTGCTCGGCGCGGGCGGCTTCGTCCTGGCGGTGCGTCGTCTGCGCATCCCGCAGCGCACGCTCGCCCGGGGCACCCGCGTCGCCTGACGTGACCGACCGCTCTCCCGGCGCACCCCACCCAGGGCGTGAGAGAGCAACTCGATCGCTCTCTCACGCCACGAGCAGACCCCCAGGGCGTGAGAGAGCAACTCGATCGCCCCCTCACGCCACGAGCAGCCCCACCAGGGCATGAGAGAGCAACTGGATCGCCCCCTCACGCCACGAGCAGTCCCACCAGGGCATGAGAGAGCAACTGGATCGCTCTCCCACGCCCCGAGCAGACGCTCGCACGCCACGAGCAGACCCCCCCCCCCCGGGCGGGGGGGGGGGGGGGGG
>JAFAEH010000332.1 GCA_023424135.1 Actinomycetes bacterium
GTGCCGGCCGGCGGCTGCGGCTGACCGTACGGCGTGGGGGCGCCGCCCTGCGGACCGTACGGCTGACCGGCGTACGGCTGCGGGTACGCCTGGCCGTACCCCGCGTCGGACGTCGGCGTGCCCGCCGCGCCCCAGCCGTACGGGTCGCCCCCCGACGCGAGCGCGAGACGCGCCTCCGCCTCGCGCAGGCGGCGCTCGACCGGCCACTCCATGAACGCGAACATGATGATGAACACGATGTTCGCGAGCGGCACGAGCACGAGCAGCCCGTGCCACAGGGTCCACCCCGCCTTCTGGGCGACGCGCATGTACAGGTACACGCCGAACGCGATGACCGCGAGGTAGAGCACACCCACCACGAGCGCGACGGCGACGCCGGCGGCGTCGGCCCCCGAACCGTCGTAGGTGGACGCCAGCAGCGGGCTCGTGAGCATGGGGATCCTTCCGGGGACGTTCAGGTGTCGGTCAGCGGGTCTGGCGGTACGACGCGAGGAAGTTGCCCATGCGCTCGACGGCCTCGGCGAGCACGCGCGCCTCCGGGAGCGTGACGATGCGCAGGTGGTCGGGTTCCGGCCAGTTGAAGCCGGTGCCCTGCACGAGCAGGATCTGCTCGCTGACCAGCAGGTCGTAGACGAGCTGGGCGTCGTCGACGATGCCGAACACCTCGGGGTCGAGGCGCGGGAACAGGTACAGCGCACCGTCGGGCTTGGTGCAGGACACCCCGGGGATCGCGTTGAGCCCTTCCCAGGCGACCTGGCGCTGCTCGTGCAGACGCCCGCCGGGGGCGATGAGCGCGTCGATCGACTGCACGCCGCCGAGCGCCGCCTGGATCGCGTGCTGCGCGGGCACGTTGGGGCACAGCCGGGTCGACGCGAGCAGCGTCATGCCCTCGAGGAACCCCTGCGCGTGACCCTGCGGTCCGGTGACGACGACCCACCCGGCGCGGTACCCCGCGACCCGGTACGTCTTCGACAGCCCGTTGAACGTCAGGCACAGCAGGTCGGGTGCGACGCTCGCCATCGGGATGTGCCGGGCGCCGTCGTACAGGATCCGGTCGTAGATCTCGTCGGCCAGGACCAGCAGGCTGTGCTCGCGCGCGACGTCGGCGATCTGCTCGAGCACCTCCCGCCGGTACACCGCACCCGTGGGGTTGTTCGGGTTGATGACGACGATCGCCTTGGTGCGGGGCGTGATCTGCTCGCGGATGTGCTCGACGTCGGGCTCCCAGCCGGTCGACTCGTCGCACCGGTAGTGCACGGGCTTCCCGTCCGACAGGCTCGTCATGGCCGTCCACAACGGGTAGTCGGGGGACGGGATGAGCACCTCGTCGCCCTCGTCGAGCAGGGCCTGCAGCGTCATGGTGATGAGCTCGGAGACGCCGTTGCCGAGGTAGACGTCGTCGACGTCGAACGTCGGGAAGCCCTCGACCGTCTCGTACCGCGTGACGATCGCGCGGCGGGCGGACAGGATGCCGCGCGACTCGGTGTACCCGTGCGCGTGCGGCACGGCGGCGATGACGTCGGACACGATCTGGTGCGGCGCGTCGAAGCCGAAGGCCGCGGGGTTGCCGGTGTTGAGCTTGAGGACCTTGCGGCCCTCGGCCTCCATGCGTGCCGCCTCGTCCAGGGCCTTGCCGCGGATCTCGTACAGGACGTTCTTCAGCTTGGCGGACTGGTCGAGGGGGCGCAGCGGCATGCCTGGCAGGGTAGCGCCGCGCCGCAGGTGGGCGCTGCGGCCACCTGGGAGGTGGTGGCCTGGTCTACGGCTCGACGTCGTCGGGCGCCGGGTCGCCGGCACGTGCCGCGAGACGCTCTCCGAGCACGGTCTCGAGGCTCTCGAGGACGAGGTAGACCACGGCGCCGACGAACGGCGCGACGGCCCAGACGGCGGCGTGCGCCATCATGTCGCCGACGAGCCAGCACGCCCCGAGCCCCGCGACGACCGACAGCAGGTTGAGGCTGGTGCCGACGGCCTGCACGTGGGTGTCGTGCTGCGGCATGGGCGAGCGGAACCCGCGCGACAGCAGCCCGACCAGCACCGTGAACGACAGCCTCGCCCCGACGGCGAACAGGAAGACCCGCGGGACGTCCGGCGCTCCCTCGCCCGTCTGCAGCAGCCCGAACGCCGCGGTCACCGGGATGGAGAACCCGCCGCGCCCTGCGCGACGACGAACGGCAGGCTCGGCCACACGAGGGCGGCGTCCCGGCCGAGCCGCCCGTCCACCAGCCAGGACGTGCGCGGGCCGGTGACGTCGTGGGCGCCGCTCGCGGTGATCTCGAGGAGCTCGAGCGTGCGGCCCGCTGCGACGTCGACCTCGATGCGCACGTCGGCCCCGCCCGGGACGGGGGAGGCGACGAGCGCGACGCGCGCGCGTCCGTCATCGTCGGGCAGGCGGCAGGGCCGCACGACGTCACCCCTGACCCGCACGTCGCCGTCGTCGGTCACCTCGACGCGGGTGTGCGACACCCGGTCCAGGACAGCGGTCGGCGCGTGCTCGTGCGTCGTGACCTGCAGGACGTCCACCCCCATGTGGCTCGCGCCCGCCCCACCTCCCCGCGGGCGGGCACGAGCACGGCGCCATCCTCACCGAGGTCCGTGCACCTCGCCACCGGGACGGGTTACCGCGGGGGGACACGGTCCTCGCCGGGCAGGACGCGCCGCGTGCACGAGGGCGCGCTCCGGTCACGGGCGTGGGGCGTCGGCGCCCCAGGTGCGGGGCGACCGCCGACGCCTCGACGACGGTTGTGCGCTGCACGCCGTGACCCCTGGCCGGGCGGCGTCCACCGGTCACCGGGTGACACAGGGGACGGGCCCGGTGTGACCGCTCACCCGGACGCTGCGGGGACGACGTTGACGAGGTGCGGCGGGCGGGTCACGACACGGTGCACCTCCCGTCCGGCGAGCGCCCGCGCGACGGCGGGCTCCGCCAGCGCCAGGTCGAGGAGCGCGTCCGCGGTCGCGTCCGGCGCCACCTGCAGACGGGCACGGACCTTGCCGCCGACCTGCACGACGCACGTCGTGCTGTCGTGGGCCGTGAGCGCCGGGTCCGCCACCGGCCAGCGCGACCGCGCCACCGGGGGCGGGCAGCCGAGCGCCTCCCACATCTCCTCCGCGACGTACGGTGCGACGAGCGACAGCATCTGCGTCGCCACCTCGACGCCCTCCCGCACGGCCGGGTCCGCAGGCCCGGGGGCGGTGTCCATCGCCTTGCGCAGCAGGTTCACGAGCTCCATCACCCGCGCCACAGCCACGTTCAGGCGGCGCGACTCGAGCAGGTCGGTGACGACCTCGACCGTGCGGTGCGTGGCACGGCGGACCTCGACGTCGCCGGTGGCGGGGTCGCTGCCCGGCTCGGACGTCACGTCGCGTGCCAGGCGGTACGCGCGCTGCAGGAACCGGGCCGACGAGCCGGGGGACAGGTCGGCCCAGTCGATGTCCGCCTCCGGCGGCCCCGCGAACACCAGGGTGAGCCGCACCGCGTCGACGCCGTGCCGGTCGATCTGCTCGCCCAGGTCGACACCGTTGCCGAGCGACTTGCTCATGGCGCGACCCTGGTTGACCACCTGTCCCTGGTTGAGCAGCGCCCGCACCGGCTCGGTGAACGGGACGAGCCCCAGGTCGTGCATCACCTTGGTGAGGTACCGCAGGTAGAGCAGGTGCATCGTGGCGTGCTCCACGCCGCCCACGTAGAGGTCGACGGGCATCCACCGCGCCACGTCCTCGGCACGGAACGGCGCGCCCGTCTCCCGGGGCGAGCAGTACCGGAAGAGGTACCACGAGGAGTCGACGAACGTGTCCATCGTGTCGGTGTCCCGTGCAGCCGGACCCCCGCACCGCGGGCACGGCACCCTGACCCAGTCCTCCGCCGCGGCGAGCGGAGAACGTCCGCGCGGGGCCAGCTGTGCGCCGGCGAGGTCGGGCAGGCGGACCGGCAGCTCCGCGTCGGGCACCGCCACCTCACCGCAGACCGGGCAGTGCACCACGGGGATCGGGCAGCCCCAGTAGCGCTGGCGGCTGATGAGCCAGTCGCGCAGGCCGTAGCTCACCGCCAGCCGGCCCGCGCCCGCGGCGGCCAGCGCCTCGCCGACGACGCGCACCGCCTGGTCCCGGTCCTGCAGCCCGGCCAGCAGGTCGGGTGCGACGTACGTCCCCGGACCTGTCGTGGCGCGCCCGGTCGCGACCGGGTCCTCACCCGTGTCCACGACGACGCGGACGGGCAGGCCGTGCCGCAGGGCCAGGTCCAGGTCCCGCTGGTCGTGCGCGGGAACGCCCATGACGGCCCCCGTGCCGTAGTCCGGCAGGACGTGCTCGGCCGCCCAGATGGGGACCTCCTGCCCGGTCAGCGGGTTGCGGGCCGACGTCCCGAGGAACGCCCCGCGCGTCTCGCCGACCGTGGACCCGCGCTCCACGTCGGACATCGACCCCACGCGGGCCACCAGCTCGGCCAGCGCGGCGCGCCGGTCGGGCGTGCACAGTGCCTCGCTGAGGTCGCCCTCAGGTGCCACGGCGAGGAAGGTGACACCGCCCAGCGTGTCCGGCCGCGTCGTGAACACCGTCACCTCGGTGTCGTGCGACGGCACCGGGAACGTCACGTACGCACCCTCGGAACGTCCGATCCAGCGACGCTGCATCGCGAGCACGCGGCTCGGCCAGCCGTCCTCGACGAGCGCCATGTCGTCGAGCATCCGTTGCGCGTAGTCCCCGGTGCGCAGGTACCACTGGGTCAGCCGGCGGCGCGTCACGAGGGTGTCGCACCGTTCGCAGCGCCCCTCGACGACTTGCTCGCGAGCCAGGACGGTCTGGTCGTGGGGGCACCACGTGACGAACGACTCCCGACGCTCGGCCAGCCCCGCCTCGCGCAGGCGCAGGAAGAGCCACTGGGTCCACCGGTAGTACTCGGGGTCGGACGTGTGCAGCCGCCGCTCCCAGTCGACCGCGATGCCGTAGCGGCGGAAGGAGGCCGCCTGCGTCTCGATGTTCCGGTAGGTCCACTCGGCGGGGTGGGTCCCCCGGCGGATCGCGGCGTTCTCGGCGGGCAGGCCGAAGGAGTCCCAGCCCACGGGGTGCATGACGTCGTGCCCGCGCATGAACCAGTAGCGGGCGACCGCGTCGCTGATCGCCCACGCCTCGGCATGCCCCATATGCAGGTCGCCGGACGGGTAGGCGAACATGTCGAGCAGGTAGCGCCGTCCGCCGACGCCGTCGTCACGCGTGCGGAACGTGCCGTCCGCCTCCCAGAAGGCGGACCACCGGCGTTCGGCCGCACGCGGGTCGTACCTCGCGTGGTCGCTCCCGTTCATGGTCTCCCCTCGTGACGTGGGACGCGGGCCTCGCCGGGCGTGCGGATCGTCGGGCCGAGCGTCCGGTAGCTCCGGTTGACGTGGACGAGCGGTGAGCCGTCGGTGAGCGGGACCGCCGCCGTCACCTCCACCACCACCAGCAGGCTGTCGCCCGCCGGGACGCGGTGCACGACCCGCCCGCGCAACCAGGCCCGGGGCGCGGTCAGCAGCGGCTCACCGGTCGGAAGGGGCATCCAGTCGACGCCCGCGAACCGGGCGGCGCCCCGCTCGGCGAACCTCTCGGCGAGCCAGGCCTGGTCGTCCGCCAGCAGGTGGATCACGACGGCGTCCGCGGACTCGAGCGCGCTGCGGGCGCTGGACCCGGACGCGACGGAGAACGCGACGAGCGCAGGGTCGGCCGAGACGGAGATGACGGAGGTCGCCGTGAAGCCGGCCGGTCCCGCCGGCGCCCGGTACGTCACCACCGCGACACCCGCCGGGTGCCGGCGGAAGACCGCCTTGAGCCGTCCCGCGTCGACCGCGCCGGTGGACGCCGCGGCGCGGGGGCGTTCGGTCGACGTGGTCACGCGGGCACCTCCCGTGCGACGTGGGGACCCGCGGCGGGGACCGACGGCGGCGCGGCGGAGGGGCCGCCGTCGGCGAGCGGCACGAGCGTGCCGACGGCCGCCCGCATGGTGGCGGCGAAGCGCGGCGGGAACGCGTGACCCAGGTCGTCGACCGCCGTGGTGGTCAGCGGCACGTCGTGCTGCGCCGCCCACGCGGGCCACGGACCGTGGTCGGTCTGCGCCGTGTCGTGCAGCACGACGACGCCCCGCGGCTCCTCCCGGTCGACGTGCGGATGATCCACGTCGTCCGCCCTCCCCGGGGTGTCGGTCGCCGGCTCGCGGGGAACCGGAGCCGCGACCACCACGGCGCCGGCGACACCGACGTGCCGGGCCGCGACCGCTCGTGCGGTGGCGGTTCCTCCGGCGCCGAGCCCCACGAGCACGACGGGGAGGTCCGGCTCGGTGCTGTGTGCCTCCTGCACCGCCGCGGTGACCTGCGCGTGCGCCGACGCCGCGTCGCGCCACGTCGCCACCCCGGGCGCGACCAGGTGCGGTGAGGTGACGGCGAGTGCCCGCACCTCGGGCACCGTCGACCACAGGGTCCGCTGCAGGGACAGGGGAAGGGGGCCGTTGCCGTGCAGCACCGCCGCGACGCAGCGCGTGCGCGCGTCCCGGTCCGTGACCCACACGGGTCCGGTCGCTCCGGCCTGCGAGGCCGAGCGTGCCAGCGAGCGCCGGCGAAGGCCGGTTCCTCCGGGCAGCGACCACACGTCGGTGAGGGCGGGGTCGTCCAGCAGCGCGGCGGCCCACCACCGTCCCTCGCCGTCCGCGCGGGCGAGCACCGCCAGGGCGCGGTCCGGCGCGCCGTCGAGACCGTGGCAGCCGGCCAGCACCCACTCTGCCCAGGCCCGCACCTCGGGCCAGCCGTCCGCGAGGGCCGTCGCCGCGCGCGTCGCCTCCGCGGTCCGTCCCGCACGCACGGCGTCGCGCACGCGCGAGACGAGGACGTCCGCGTCGTCGTCCCTCACGGCAGGGCCGCCATGTCGCCGAACACCCCGTCCGGGTCGTGCGTGGCCAGGACCTCGTCGATCCGCGCGGTGTCGCCGTACGCGAGGGAGCGCCACCCCGGCAGGGCGACGTCGGCGAGGAAGTTGCCGTACAGGCCGTGTGCCGTCCGGCTCAGCGCGGTGTCGGCGCGGCGGCACCAGCCCACGGCCTCGGCGTCGTCGCGCGGGTCCGTCCACTCGACCTGCACCGTGCAGAGCACGGCCGCCTCCCGGTGCGCGAAGCACGAGGTGGTCCCGTCCGCGTCCTGCACCGCACCGCCGAGGGTGCGCAGCGTGACGGACGCGCCCGCTGGGCCGGACAGGACGTCGTCGACGACGTCCCGCAGGACGTCCTCGTCGAGCGTCGGGAGGAACCGCGACGCGGAGTGCACGCGCAGCCCCGGGCGCCACGGCAACGGCGGCTCGACCAGCGGGTAGGTGCCCGAGTGGTCGAGCACCGGTGCGGCGAGCCGGTGGAACGGCTCCAGCGCTGCCGCGGAGGACGCCGGGTCACCCGCGTGCACGGCACCGACCGACACCACCCAGCGTCCCCGCAGGCGCTCGTCGAGCGCGGCGACGTCGGGCAGCCGCCGCACGGTGAGCTGGGGTGAGACCTCCCGTCCGCACCGTCGCGTCGCGCTGCACCAGCCGTGCAGGACGTCGGCCGCCAGCTCCGCCGCGTGGTGCGTCTGGACGACGGGCACCTCGGTGTGGCACGGCTCGACGCGCAGGTCGACGTCGGTGATGACGCCGATACCGCGCCCGGCCCCGCGTGCCACCCACAGCAGATCGGGATCGTGCTCGGCGTCCACCCTGCGGTACCGGCCCTCGGCGTCGACCAGCCCGAGCCCGACCACGCGGTCGCACGTCAGGCCCCACGCGCGGGAGAACGGCCCGATCCCCCCGCCGAGGGCCACGCCCACCACCCCGGTGGACGGTGCGTTGCCCGCGGGCACCGCAGCCCCGCGAGCCGCCGCGGCCGCGGCGACGTCGTGCCACGTGGCACCCGCCCCGACGCGCAGCACGTCGTCCCGGGGCCAGGCGGTCGCGCGCAGCTCCCGCATGTCGAGCACGAGGCCCTCGGTGCGGACCGCGCTCCCTGCGACGTGGTGCCCGCCGCCGCGCACGGCGAGGCGGTCACCGTCGTCGCGCGCGCGGAGCACGGCCGCCCGGACCTCGGCGACGTCCGAAGGGCGCACCACCGCACGCGGCCGCGTCTCGACGCGGTCGTTCCACACGCGTGTCGACTCGACGTAGCGGTCGTCGCCGGCGGTGACGAGGTCGGGCGTGCGGGCGTCCACGCGGATCGGCACGGGTCACCTCCGCACCGAGACGGACAGCCCGGACGCCCAGTCGATCAGCACCGTGACGATGCGGTCGTCGTCGAAGACCGTCTCCCGGTAGCGCGACACGAGCTCGGGGTGCTGCGAGACCCACTTGTCCTGCGGCAGGAGGTCGTCGGCCACGAGGATCCCGCCCGGCGCGAGCAGCGAGACCGTGAGGTCCCGCTCGAAGAACTTCGGTGCGCCCGCATCGGCGAACACGAGGTCGTAGCGCTCGTCGCGGTGAGCGCGCACCCAGTCCCGCGTGTCCGCCTCGTGGACCGTCACGCGGGGGTCGTCGCCCAGGATGCCCCGGGCGAGCTCGCACGCCTCGGGATGGATCTCGACGGTGTCGAGCGTGGCTGTGGCGTCCATGCCGTCGAGCAACCAGGCCGCACCGACCCCGACGCCGGTGCCGAGCTCGAGGAACCGCCCCCCGGGCTTGCTCGCCGCGAGCACGCGGAGCAGCGCCCCGGTCTGGCGAGAGGACGACAGCGGGTAGTCGACCTCACGCGCGAGGTCCTCGGCGGCCACGGCACGCGCAGGGACCGTGCCGAGTGCGGGGTCGCGGACGGGTGTGCTGGTCACGGGATCCTCCTCTCCATCCAGTCGAGCAGTGCGGGGTACACGGCCCGGGCGGCCGCGTCGGTGTGGATGCCGTGGCCCTCGCCCGACAGCACGTGGACGGCGACCGGCCCGGCCCGCGCGTGCCGCTCGAGAGCGTCCACCGGGATGCGTCGGTCGAGCTCGCCGTGGGCGACGAAGTGCGGCACGGTGAGGGTGCGGTGGTCGTCGTGGCGGTCCGCGAACGCGGCCGCCGTGAACCGGCGGACACCGTCGTGCCGGGTCCCGGCGATGTCGGACAGGCTGAGGAACCCCGCGAGGACGACGGCCCCCACGACGCCCGGCACGCGCTCGGCGCAGGACGAGGCGATGTAGCCGCCGTAGCTCATGCCGAGCGTCACGACCGGACCGACGCCGAGCGCCTGCGCGGCGTGGCACGCGTCGGCGACGTCGTCCACGCCGTACCGCAGCCGGTGCGGGCGGAAGCGGCCCTCGCGGATCCCGCTCGAGCGCACGTTGACCTTCACGACGCGCCAGCCGAGCTCGACCAGCACGTCCGCCAGCGGCGCGTACTCCGCCCAGACGGGCTCGTGCGGCCCGCCGGGGAATACGAGGCACGTCGCTCGAGGGCGCGACGCCGGTTCGAGCACGACGCACGGGACCAGCTGGTCCCCGTGGTGCAGGACGACCGTGCGCACGTGCGCGGGGGGTGGCGGAGGCGCGTCGTCGAGCCGGAACAGCCGACGAGGCACGTCGACGGCGGAGGTCGCGTGCACGATCTCGCCGTGAGGCGAGCGCGCGAGGGACCGTGTGGTCGCGGCGGTGCCCGACGGCCACACGGTCTCGAGCCGTCCTGTGCACACGTCCCACACGACCGGCTCGAGCGCGGGCCACGTCTCACGGACGAGCACGACACGGTCCTCGTCGAGCCACGCGGCGACCGGCTGGAGCGTCTCGCGCAGCGGGGCGAGGCCGGTGCTGCGCCCGTCCGCGGTTCGCAGCACGGTGGTCCGGAACTGGCTCCCCGCGCGGACCACCACCAGCACTCGCTCGCGCGACGGCGAGGGGCGCACGAGCGTGACCGTGGCACCCTCGGGCAGGGCGACCGACCACACGGGTGCAGACCCGTCGTGGCACACGAGGGCGCCGTCGAGGACCCCGACCGTCCGACCGCTGCCGTCGAGCGCGCTACCGCTCCCGTCGGGCCCGCGCACAGCCGTGCGTGCCCCGTCGAAGTCGGTCAGCGCGGTCATCTCGACGTCGTCGCGCACCGTGCGCCAACCGCCGTCGCCCAGCACCGCCACTCGTCCCGTGTCGGCGTCCGCCGCGTGCAGGTAGCACGCGAGCGAGGTGCCGTCGTCGCCCGGGAGGGGACGGCGTGCCCACCCCTGTGCCGGGACGGGCGTCCAGCGCGTGCCGTCGGTGTGGGCCAGGTCCCGCCCGCCGTACGTGGTGACGGACGCGACCCACCCGTCGCGCCACCAGGCGACAGATCCGGCCGCGTGGTCGACGAGGGACCGGGCGAACGGTGCCGGCAGGGACCCGACGACCTCCGGGGGACGCGCCGGCAGCTCCGGCAGCCGGGCGAGCGTGGTGGACCTCACGGTTCGCCCTCCTGTCGCGCGGTGGGTGAGGGACGCAGCTGTGCCAGCAGCGTCGGTACGGCGTGGAGCAGGGCGAGGACGGGCAGCGCCGCGAGCGCGACGTAGGCCCACCGCTGGCCGGCGAGGTCCGCGACCTGCTCCCACAGCGCCGGCAGCACCGGCATCAGCACCTGGCCGAGGACCATGGTGGCGACGACGGCGCCACCGAGCTGCTCGTCGCGGAAGCGTGACTGGACGAGCGTGGCCCGGGGGACAGCGCCGGCACCGGCCCCCGCACCGACCAGGAGCGCGGCCGGCAGCGCCGTGGCCGGCCCGGGGTCGACCGCGACGAGCGCCACCGCGAGGGCCACGGTCGCGGTCGCCGCCAGCAGCGTGCGCGCGTGCGCGGCAGGCGTCGTCACAGCGGCGACCGCCCGCGCCCCGAGCACGGACCCGACCGCCATCGCGCTCAGTGCCACCCCCGTGGTGACGAGCGCCCCGGGGACGGCCGTGACCTGCGGCAGCGTCACGGAGAAGGCGAACACCACCCCCTGCGTCGCTGCGGCCACGACGACCACGGCCCGTGCGACGGGGTCGGCCCGCACGGCGGTGAACCCGTTGACGAGCCGGTCGCGGAAGCGGGACGACGCGGCCGGCGCCCCGGCGGCGGACCCGGCGGCGAGGTGGGCGCGCACGTACTCCCCGAGCAGCGCCCAGGCCGCCAGGAGCGCGGCCGCGCCGAGCGCCAGCACGGTGGGGACCGCGAGGTGGTCGAGCGCGAGCACGACGAGCGGGGGCGCGACCATCTGCACGGCGTTCCACTGGACGACGAGCATCGAGTTCGCCTGCCCGAGGTCCGGCGTCGTGCCGTCCTCGCGGCGCAGGATCCGCGGGAGCGTCGCACGCGTCGCGGACAGGTACGCCGCGTCCAGTCCCGCGACGACGGCGACGGTGACGTACGCGGCCCAGGACGGCGCGTCGACGGCCACGACCAGCGCGAAGAGTCCCAGGCCCGCGGCGCGCGCGAGGACCGACGCCCGCGCGAAGGACGCCCGCTGCTCGGGTCGCCGGTCGAGCGCCGCCGTCAGCACGGGCGCCAGGACCAGCGGGGCCAGCCGCAGGGCCACGCCGAGGGCGCCGGCGGACAGGAGTGCGCCGTAGGCCGCCGTGGTGAGCATGAGCGCGACCACGTCGAGCACCTCGGTGCCGACGAGGGCGGCCCCAGCACCCCACCAGAGGTGGCGCAGCGCGGGTGTGTCGCGCCGCACCTCGCGCGCGGTGCGGCGGCGTGCCTGCGCCGGCGTCCTGGCCTCGGTCATGCCGCCTCCTCGTCCAGGTCGCGTGCGACGACGTGCCACCGCTCGGCCTCGGTCGCCCGCCCGAGCTCGTCGAGGGCGACGGCCAGACGGTGCGCGGCGAGCGCACCCGCGAGCGTCCCGGCGTCCGCGGCGCGTCCCAGGCGCTCGACGGCGTCGTCGTCGGCCCCGAGCACCCAGGCGGTGTCACCCGCGGCGAGGTTCGCGTACGGGTCGGCCGGGTCGATCTCGACGATCCGGTGGGCGACCTCCTCGGCCCGGGCCGGATCCGCCGCGACGGGGCGTCCCAGGAAGGCCTTGAGCTCGGCCTCCAGCACCAGCCGCTCGGCGTGCAGGGCGGCAGCCGCGGGCGCACCGGACTCCGCGGACGCCTGGAGCGCACGGGCGGCGGCGCGGGCGTCCGACAGGTGCGCCCACATGGCCGCCGCGTCGCGGCGGCGCCAGTCGTGCAGCGCCCGGGCGCGGTCCAGATGGCTGCGGTAGAGGGTCCAGGGTGCGCTGCCGTCGTCGTGCTCGGCGAGCAGCCGCTCGGCGACGTCGACCCAGCGGGCGGCGGCTTCGACGTCGTGCGCGGTGCGGCAGTGGTGCGCGACGAGGCGGATCGCCGCCCCGACGCGTGCGCGCGGCGCCCAGGCGGCGTCCTGGGCCACGTGCACGAAGGCGCGTGCGGCGTCGTCCGAGCTGAGGCTGGCGGCGTAGCGGGCGCGCGCGACCTCGCTCCACAGCCGCGTGTCCCGCCGCCGTCGTGCCTCGTCCGTGAACAGGGCGACGGCCTCGCCGTACCGGCTGAGGAGGTTGAGGGTGAGCGCGGCCAGCGTGAGCGTCCGCGTCTCGGCCGCGCGAGGGTCGGTGGCTGCGGCGGACAGCAGCACCGCCGGGCCGTGGCCGTCCGCGGGTGCCTCGGTCGCGGCGGGGACCGGGTCGTGGGTCAGGCCGCACCCGGCGAGCACCTGGTCGCGGAAGCCCGCCGGGTAGAACGACCCGGGCACCAGATCGGTCGGTGCCGACGGGTCCTGAGCGGTCTCCTGGACGATCCGTAGCCAGCGGGTCGCGAGGGGAACCTGCTGCGGCGGTGCGTCGGTGTCGCCGAGATAGCTCGCCCACACGGCGCGGCGACGTTCGAGCCGGTCGGCGGACGCGTCGGCGGAGCGCAGCGTCCTCAGTGCGGTCGCGGGGTCGCGCGGGTAGCTCGGCAGCGGTGGGCGCAGCACCACGCTCATGGAAGTCCTCCGTCCGCTCGATGGTGCGTGGTCACTCGATGTATCCCGGTGCGAGGGCGTAGCGGTCGTGGCTGTCGCGGGGGACGAGGAAGTCCTCGTGCGGCACGACGACCCGCACGACGGGACTGGCACCCTGCGTCGGCAGGGGGATCCTGACGACCGGGACGCCGAACCGCTCCTCGACGGCGTGCTCGAGCCCGCCCGGGGCCGGCGGTGCCGGCGTGACGTGGTGCTCGACGAGACCCTCGAGGTACCGGAGGAACTCGTCCTGCCGCAGCGCGAGCCGGCGCGGTGCCGCGGTCTCGGTCGCCGCGGAGTCCCCGGCGAGGGCGGCGCGCACCGAGATCGCCTCGTGCAGCGCGTGGCGGACGGCCGCGACCTCGTCACCGGCGAGCCGGGCGCACGCGCCGAACGTGATCTGCTGCCGGTCGGAGCGGGTGACGGCGACGAGCGCGACGACCACGGGCAGGTCCGTGGCGACCAACCACGCCCGGGGGTGCAGCCGTGCGCGTCGCAGCTCGCCGTCGAGCCGCGGGCCGGCTGCGGTCGCCACGAGGGCGTCGGCGGGCGCGAGCGCGGTCGAACCGTGCCAGACCCGCCGGACGGCGTGGCGCTCGAGGCACTCGAGGAGCGCCGTCGTCGCGGCGCACTCGCCGTCGGGGTGGGCCGCCGTCCCGACAGAGCTCTGCTTCCACCGCAGCGGACGCCCATCACCGCGCCACCCCAGCAGCGCGACGGACGCGGGCACCGCCACGTCGCCCGCGGCGCTCCTGCCGACGACCCACCAGGGGTCGTCGTCCAGCGCGGGGTGGGGCACGAGCGTGCCGCCGGGGACGCCCACGACGTCGGCGCGCCGGCGCACGAGCGCAGGGCCCTGCTCGAGCAGCGTCAGGCGTTCGAGCGCCTCGGCGTCGGCCCGCAGCGCCGCGCGGGCAGGCTCGGCGTCGCACGCGCCGCCGACGGCGCGGTGCTCGCGACCTGCGCGTTCCCGCGTCGCGAGGTGCAGAGCCCCGGACAGGATGGGCCACAGCCGCACGTCGACCTCCTCCCTGGTGCCGCGAGCGCGGCGGGATGCCGGGTGGACGGGTACGGGTGGGGCGGGGCGCACCGGGCAGGTGCGCCCCGCCCACCCACGTGCTCACACGATGTAGTCGGTGCAGAGCAGGACCGGGTAGTCCTGGTCGTCCGCGGCAGGTCCGAGGTCCCACTCGAACGCGGTGGTGTTGTCCATGTCACTCGCCTCCATTGTTGTCGATGGATGGAATGCCAGGCAGCGCGCTCTGCCGCAATGAGTGTGGAAAAGCGCCTGGGGGCCCGCAACCGCAGCGGCGCACTTTTTACCGGATGTTCACAATGCGGACAACATGAAAAGTTTCAGCAGGTCAGCGCCTTGCTCATCTGGTCGGGCGTCCATTTCCGGCTGCCGCACGCGCGCGCCCGACGACCCCGGTGAGGTCGCCGGTGTGCGCGTCGTGGCCGAGGGTGCGCACGAGCGTGCCGGGACCGTCGAGCTGCAGGACGTCGGCGTGCGGCGGTGGCTCGTCGGTGTGGCGTGCGCCCAGGACCGTGACCGTGTCCACGCACCGGGCCCCGCCGAGCAGCGCTGCGTCGTCGCGCGCGCCGGGGTCGACGATCAAGGTCTCGACGAGCAGCGGACGGCCCGCCAGGCGTGCGTCGGTGGTGGTGACGAGGCGGCCGCCTCGTGCGTGCGCCCCAGCACGGCCGCGCACCGCGCCCCGCCCGGCACGGCGGGCGTCCGCCCGGCCTGTCGTGCTCGCCGACGAGCCGACGGGGCAGATCGACGCCGCGACCTCGGCGGTCGTGGTCGACGCGATGCTCGGGGGACGGGATGGGCGGACCGTCGTCGTCGTGACGCACGACGAGGACGTCGCGGCCCGCTGCGACGTCGTGCTCGAGCTGCGTTCCGGCCTGCTGCGGGAGCGTGCCCGATGACCCGCCGCCCGTGGCCGTGGCCGCTGCTGGTCCGCGAGGGCATCCGCACGGCGGCCACGGGACGCTGGACGTCGCTCCTCGTGGTGGCGGTGGTCGCATGGACCTGCGCCGTGATCGGCGGCGCCGACGCTCTCACGGTCTCCCGCATGCTGCGCGCCGAGCAGGAGTGGGTGGACGCCGGGGCGTTCGTCCTGCGCGTCACGGGCGCGACGACGCAGGAGCGGGTGCGGCCCGTCCCCGCTGTGGCGTGCGAGCGGCTGGTCGACGTGAGCGGGGTGAGCGACGCGTTCTGGGTCCAGCGGCGCGCCGAGCCAGGGGCCTTCGCCCATGCGCCCGGGGGGCGCTTCTCCGTCGCGGACGTGTCGCCGGGCGTGTTCGCCTTCCTCGCGTCCGACGTGCCGGCGACCGCGTCCGTCGTCGTCAGCTCGGGCCTCGCAGAGCGGGTCGGTCTCGTCGACGGTGTCCCCGTCGTCGTCGGCGCGTCCGGCGTGCTCCGGGCACGGACCAGCGACGTCGCGGTGCTCGGTGACGACTTCGACGGCGTGCTCCTCGCCCCGGCGGGTCCGCGCAGTCGTGCGGAGGCGTGCTTCGTCCGGACGGACGCGACGCACGTCGCGGCCGTCACCCAGCTCGCCGCGTCAGCGCTCGCTGGGACGGTGCCGACGCCGTCGTGACGCCTCGGCTGCACTCCGGGCAGTTCACGGTCGACTTCTCGCGTGCGCACGAGGACCGGGAGCTGCGGTGGGGATGGGCCGCGGGCGCGGGCGTGCTCGCGATGCTCTGGGCCGTCGTGCAGTGGTTCCGGCGTGGGCACACCGCCGTGTACGCCACGTTCGGTGTGACAGCAGCCCGGCGTGTCGTCATGCAGTCGGCCGAGTGGGCGGTGCTGGCGCTCGCGGGGCTCGCGTGGGGGTGGTCGCTCGGGGTCGTCGGGGCACTGGCGCTTGGCGCCGACGTGCGATCAGCGCTCGTGCAGGTGTCGGTGCAGTCCGTGGCGACGGTGCTCGTCGCCACCGCCTTCGCCGTGCTCGTCGCGGTCCGGCCGACCGGCACGTTGCTGGACCAGCTCAAGGACCGCTGACGCCCCGGCCCTCGTCGCGCAGCCTCGCGACGACCGCCGCGAGGTCGCCGGCGTGCGCGTGCGTGCCGAACGTCCGCACCAGGGTCCCGGGACGGTCGAGCTGCAGGACGTCGGCGCCCGGCGGCACCTCGCCCTCGTACCGCGCACCCAGGAGCGCGACCGTGTCCAGGCACCGGGCGCCGCCCAGCAGGGCAGGGTCCGCCCGGGCGGCGGGGTCCACGGTGAGCGTCTCGACGAGCAGCGGGCGGGCCGCGAGCCGCGCGTCCGTCGTCGTGGTGAGGTGCCCGCCCACCTCGCCGGTGCGCCCCAGCACGAACGTCTCGCGCAGCACCGCGCGGGCACCGTCCGCGAGGTCGACGCGCGTCGTGCGCTGCACGTCGGCCCCCGTCGCGACGACGAGGGGCAGGGCGTCCCACACCAGCAGCGACCCGCGGCCCAGGGCGGCGGTGACGTACCACGTGGCGCGGCCGCCCTGCATGTCGTACGCGACCGTGCCGGTGACCTCGACGACCTCGAGCGCCAGGCCGTCGTCGACCTCGAGCTCGACCCGCACGTCGTCCCCCGCGAGCAGCAGGGCCTGCGTCGCGACGAGCGCCACGCGGACGGTGCCGTCCTCGTCGGGCAGGCGCCGGCACGACAGGACGCCGCCGGTCAGGTCGGTGCGCGCGCGACCGTCGGCCGCGGCGGTCACCCGCAGGCGGGTGACCGCCGTCGTCGCGGTCGTCACACCGCGGGCCGCTCGTGCGCGAGCGGGTGCGTGCGGTGCTCGTG
>JAFAEH010000336.1 GCA_023424135.1 Actinomycetes bacterium
GGTGACGACCGCGAGCACGTCGACGACGGGCCCGCCGCCGGGCGGGACGGCGACCGGGCCGTCGAGCGCGCCCGGCACGGCGCCCACCGTGGTCAGGGCATCGGCCACGCGTGCGGCGGCGCGCAGGGGCTCACCCGTGCCGGGGACCCCTGCGGGTGCGTCGAGGTCCAGCGAGGCGGACGCCGTCACGCACCGCACGGGCACGCCGTGCGCGGCGCACGTCTGGACGAGGGACGCGGCCACGTCGACGGCCTCCTCGAAGCCGTCGCCCGCACCGGTGCCGCCCGCACGGGGCCCGTCCGCACGGGGTCCGTCCGCACCGACCCTCTCGGCCGCGGGACCGGCCGCACCTGCCCGGTCAGCCGCGGGCCCGTACGCACCGGCGCGGTCGTCGAGCAGCACGGTCAGGTGCGGCTGCGCCGGGTCGGCGTCCTCGCGGACCATCAGCGCACCGGCGCGTGCGCTGCTCGCCCAGTGCAGGCGGCGCAGGTCGTCGCCGGGCACGTACTCGCGCAGGCCGACGAGGTCGGTGCCACCGTGCTCGACGCGCTCCTGCGCACCGACGTGCCCGCGGCGTCGGCCCGTGGGTGGGGGCGACGCCAGCAGCAGACGCGGTGTGACGTGCAGGGTCGACGCCGCACCGCGCCGCTCGCGCGCCCGCACGAGGTCGGCCAGCGCGCGCCGCTCCAGCACGAACGGCCCGACCGTGACCAGCCCCCGCCGGTCGGTCGGCACGGGGACCTCGACCTCGCCCGACGCACCGGCCGCGAGCCGTGTCGCGGTGAGCGTGACGTCGCGTCCCGCGACCGTGTCCGTGCCGGACACCACCAGCGGCAGCCACGTCGACGCGTTGCGCAGCGCGACGTGGGCCGCGGCGGGCGCCAGGCGCGGGACACGGTCGGGCACCAGGCGGTGCGTGACGTCGAGCGGAGCCGGGACCGCGAGCTGTGCGGCCGCCACCACGACGAGCCCGAGCGCGGCGACGCCCAGCGCGACGAGCCCCGGGTAACGTGCGACGAGCCCGAGGACGAGCGCCAGGCAGCCCAGCGTCGCGAGCGCTCCCCCGCGCACGGTCGGGCGCAGGCGTGCGGTCACGTCAGACCGCCGCAGGGCGCGGCACCTCGACGGCCTGCACGGCCGCCGCGACGACGTCACCGGCCGTCGAGCCCTCCAGCAGCGCCTCGCGCGTGAGGACCAGGCGGTGCTCGAGCACGGCGTGCGCGAGCCGCTGCACGTCGCTGGGCACGACGTAGTGACGGCCCTGCGCGGCGGCCTGCACCTGTGCGGCGCCGACGAGCGCGCGCAGCGCACGCGTGCTCGCCCCGAGACGCGCCCGCGCGTCGGTGCGGGTCGCCTCGCCGAGCGCGCGCACGTACCGCAGCAGCGGGTCGGCGACGTGCACGGCCCGCAGCCCGCGCGCCAGGCGGGCGACCTCGTCGGGGCTCGTGACGGTCGGCACGGCCGCGACGTCGCCCGCGGTAGACCCGGGGCGCAGCACCTCGAGCTCGTGCTCGAGGTCCGGGTAGCCCAGCCCGACGCGCAGCAGGAACCGGTCGAGCTGCGCCTCGGGGAGTTGGTAGGTGCCGTCGAGGTCGACCGGGTTCTGCGTCGCGACGACCAGGAACGGGTCGGGCACGCGGTG
The DNA here is from genome assembly GCA_023424135.1 of Actinomycetes bacterium. GTDB lineage: Bacteria > Actinomycetota > Actinomycetes > Actinomycetales > Cellulomonadaceae > Cellulomonas. Next base: position 1,643 of record JAFAEH010000336.1, read on the forward strand.
CGCGGCACCGTCGGCGGTGACCGTGCGCTCGGCCATGACCTCGAGCATCGCGGACTGCGTCTTGGCGGCCGCACGGTTGATCTCGTCCGCGAGCAGGACGTGCGCGAACACGGGGCCGGGACGGAAGCGCACCTCACCGGAGGCGGGGTCGAGCACGGTCGTGCCCGTGACGTCGGCGGGCAGCAGGTCGGGTGTGAACTGGATGCGGCGCGAGGTGCCGCCCAGCGCCGCGGCGAGCGCCCGCGCGAGGGTCGTCTTGCCCGTGCCCGGCACGTCCTCCAGCAGCACGTGCCCCCCGGCGAACAGGGCGCCGACGACGAGCTCGACGACGGGCCGCTTGCCGTGCACGGCGTGCTCGACCGCGTCGACGACGCGCCCGTGCAGCACGCGGAACTCGGCGACGGTGGTCGCGGCGTCGTCGCTCATGGGGTGGTCTCCTCGGCGGTCGTGACGGTCGTGGTGGCGGTGGTCCCTGCGGTGCTCCCGGAGGCGGGGGCACCGGTCGTGGCGTCGTCGTCCGGGCGGCGCAGACGCATCGCGCGCAGCGCACCGGCCGCGAGGAGCAGGCCCGCCCCGGCGGCGAGCAGCGGCGGGCGCCCGGGGTCGGGCAGGGTCGGCACCCACGGCAGCGGGACGACCTCGACGTCGCCGCCGTGGCCGACGGGGTCGGTGCAGATCCGGGTGTTCGGGTCGCAGTAGCCCCAGCTGTTGCGCGGCGGGACCTCCTCCGAGCCGGTGTTCGAGACCGCGCCGTTGCCGGCGACGACGTAGACGCTGACGGTCGCGCCCCCCGTGTAGGAGCCGAGGTACTGGGTGCCGGACGTGCAGCTCACGTTCCGGCTCTCCGGCACGCCGTACGCCTGCACGTGCATCGTGCACGTCTGGCCGGGCACCGACCAGGACGCAGGGAAGGACAGCTGTGCGTACACCGGGACCTGCAGGTCGTACTGCCCGGGCGCGCTCCAGTACACCGCGGACACCACCACGTCCCCGTTCGCGGGCGGCGGCGGGGGCGGCGCGTCGACGGTCGTCGTCGTGCTGGCCGCGGGCCCGGCGCCGACCGCGCTGGACGGCGTGACGGTCACCGTGAGCGTGCCACCCGCGGTGCACAGCGCCTGCCCCGCGCACCCGACGGACACCGTCGCGGACGTCGCCGCCGTCGTCGTCGACCCGCTCGCGCCGCCGCCCGACCAGGCCACCGTGTAGCCGGTGACGGGCGAGC
>JAFAEH010000353.1 GCA_023424135.1 Actinomycetes bacterium
GGGGGGGGGGGCCCCGCGCGGGGGGGGGGGCCCCCCGCCCCCCGCCCGCGTGTCGCCGGTCAGCCGCGCAGGGTCGCCCCCACGCGCGCGTGCGCCTCCGCCACGACGGCGTCGCGCACCGCGGCCGTCTCGGCCGCCGTGAGCGTGCGGTCGGCGGCCCGCAGGCGCAGCGCGAACGCGAGCGACTTGTGATCGCGTCCGACCTGGTCACCGGTGTAGACGTCGAACAGCCGGACGTCCTCGAGCACATCGCCCGCAGGGCTGCGCGCAGCTCCCGCCCGCACGGCCGCGAGCACGTCCGCGGCCGGCACGTCGGCGGCGACGACGAGCGCGACGTCCTCCTTGGCGGCCGGGAACGTCGAGACCGGCACGGCCTCGACCGGGTCGGTCGGAGCCGCGGCGAGCAGCGCCGACAGGTCGAGCTCGAACGCGACGGCACGGGCCGGCAGGTCGAGCGCCGCGACGACCTTCGGGTGCAGCTCGCCCGCGTGCCCGACGACCGCCCCCGTGGGTGCGGTGAAACGCGCGCACCGTCCCGGGTGGAACGGCGCACGCCCGGCGTCGGCCGTCACCTCGAGGTCGACGCCGACGACCTGCGCGACGCGCTGCACGAGCGCGGCCGCGTCACCGTGGTCGGCGCGCCGCCCCGTACCCCACCGCCCCGCCGGCTCGACCAGCCCTGTCAGCACACCGGCCACGTGCAGCGGCTGCGCCGGCACCGCGCCCTCGATCGCCGCGAGCTGCTCGTCCGACGGCCGCACACCCCCCGGCAGGCGGGGTGCGACCCCGGCGCCCGCAGCGGGGAGCGTCACCAGACCCAGCTCGTACACGCCGAGGTCGACCGTGCCGCGTGCGACGTTGCGCCGTGCGGTGTCGAGCAGCGTCACCAGCAGGTCCGTGCGCAGGTAGGGCTGCGAGTCCGCGAGCGGGTTGACCAGGCGCACGGCCCGGCGCCGCTCGTCGTCCGCCGGCACACCGAGCGCGTCGAGCTGGTCGAGGCCGACGAACGGGTAGCTGAGCACCTCCACCAGGCCGGCGGCCGCGAGCGCATCCGCGACGGCCCGGCGTCGACGCTGCTCGCGCGTCAGGCCGCGCCCCGTCGGGGCCGGCGGCACGACGGACGGGATCGCGTCGTACCCGCGCAGCCGCGCCACCTCCTCGACCAGGTCGACCCCGACGACGAGGTCGGGCCGCCACGTCGGGACGCGCACCTGCCACGGCGTCGTCGTGTCGTCGACGTCGCAGCCGATCTGGCGGAGCGTGGCGCGCACCTCGTCGTCCGTGTACGGCACACCGACGAGCCGGCCCGCCTGCGCCGGGTCGAACGGCACCGCGGCCGGCGGTGTCGTGCGGTCGACGTCCGTCAGCGCGTCGTCGGGCGTGCCGCCGCCGTGCTCGACCAGCAGCGCCACCGCACGTGCCATGGCGACGCGCGCGAGCCGCGGGTCCACACCGCGCTCGAACCGCTTGGACGCCTCGGACGACAGCCGGTGGCGACGCGACGAGCGCGCGACCGTCACGGGGTCGAAGTGCGCGGCCTCGAGCAGCAGGTCCGTCGTCGCGTCGCCGACCTCGCCGTCCGCACCGCCCATGACGCCGGCGATCCCGAGCACACGGGCCGCATGGCCCCCGGTCGAGTCGGTGACGAGCAGGTCCTGCGGGTCCAGCACGCGCTCGACGTCGTCGAGCGTGGTCACCCGCTCCCCCGGCCGCGCGCGACGCACGACGACGGGCGCGGTGAGCGTGCCCAGGTCGTACGCGTGCATCGGCTGCCCCAGGTCGAGCATGACGTAGTTCGTCACGTCGACCGCGAGGCCGATGGGCCGCATGCCGGCCTGCGTCAGGCGCCGCTGCATCCACGCGGGCGACGGCCGCGACGCCGCGACGCCGCGCACGACCTGCGCGACGAACCGGTCGCAGCCCGGCACGCCGTGCACACCCTCGTCGTCGGCGATCTCGACGGCGACACCCGCGGGGCGCTCGCGCGCGACGTCGGGGGTCTCGACGCCCGGGTCGGTGAACCGGGCGCCCGTCGAGTGCGCGTACTCGCGCGCGACCCCGCGCATCGAGAAGCAGTACCCGCGGTCGGGCGTCACGTTGATCTCGAGCACCTCGTCCGCCAGCCCGAGCAGCGCGAGCGCGTCCGTCCCGGGCGCCGTGACGTCCGCGTCGTAGCCCAGCCGGGACAGGACGATGATGCCCGTGTGGTCCTCGCCGAGGCCCAGCTCGCGCGCCGAGCAGATCATGCCGTCGGACACGTGCCCGTACGTCTTGCGCGACGCGATCGGGAAGGGCCCCGGCAGCACCGCACCGGGCAGCGCGACGACGACACGGTCACCGACGCCGAAGTTGTGCGCACCGCACACGATGCCGCGCGGCTGCGTCGGGTTCCCGTCGGCGTCGGGCACGTTGTGCGCACCGACGTCGACGTGGCACCAGTTGATCGTCTTGCCGTTCTTCTGCGGCTCGGGCGTCAGGTCGACGACCTGCCCGACGACGAGCGGACCGGTCACCCCCGAGGTGTGGATCGCCTCCTCCTCGAGCCCGACGCGTACGAGGTCGGCGGCGAGCCGCTCCGCGGTCAGGTCGGCAGGCAGCTCGACGTGGTCGCCGAGCCAGGTCAGCGGGATGCGGGGCATGTCAGATCACCGTCCGGAACTGCTGGGAGAAACGCACGTCGCCCTCGACCATGTCGCGCATGTCGGCGATGCCGTGCCGGAGCATGAGGGTGCGCTCGATGCCCATGCCGAACGCGTAGCCCGAGTAGACGTCGGGGTCGACCCCGCAGGCCCGCAGCACGTTCGGGTTGACCATGCCGCAGCCGCCCCACTCGATCCACCCGGGCCCGCCCTTCTTCTGCGGGAACCACAGGTCCATCTCGGCCGACGGCTCGGTGAACGGGAAGAACGACGGGCGCAGCCGTGTGCGGGCGTCGGGTCCGAACATCGCGCGGGCGAAGTGGTCGAGCGTGCCCTTGAGGTGCGCCATCGTCAGGCCCTTGTCGACCGCGAGGCCCTCCACCTGGTGGAACACGGGCGTGTGGGTCGCGTCGAGCGCGTCGGTGCGGAAGACCTTGCCCGGGCACGCGATGTAGACCGGCACACCGCGCTCGAGCAGCGTGCGGGCCTGCACGGGCGAGGTGTGCGTGCGCAGCACGAGCCCGGACCCGTCGTCCGGGAGGTCGCTGCCGGCGGGCGGCGCGACGAAGAACGTGTCCTGCATCTGGCGCGCCGGGTGGTCGACGCCGAAGTTCAGCGCGTCGAAGTTGAACCACTCGGCCTCGAGCTCGGGCCCCTCGGCGATCTCCCAGCCCATGGCGACGAAGACGTCGGCGACGCGCTCCTGGAGCGTCGTCAGCGGGTGACGCGCACCGGCGGGCCGGCGGTCGGCGGGCAGCGTGACGTCGACGGCCTCGTCGACGAGCACGCGCGCGTCACGCTCGGCCTCGAGCTCGGCCGTGCGTGCGGCGACCGCGGCGTTCACACGGCCGCGGGCCTGACCGACGAGACGGCCGGCGGCCGCCTTGTCCGGACCGGGCAGTGCACCGATCGCGCGGTTCGCGAGCGCGAGCGCGCTCGCGTCACCGGTGTGCGCGAGGCGCGCGGACTTCAGGGCGTCGAGGTCGCCCGCGGCGGCGATCGCCGCGAGTGCGGCGTCGACGGCCGCGGCGACGCCGTCGGCATCGAGCGGGGACAGCGGTGTGTCGCTGGTCATGAGGGCCTTCCAGGACGGTTCCGGGTGGCCGTGCGTCCCGCGTGCGCGGGCGACGGCCGGCGGCCGGGCACCACCCACGGAGGGTCCGCGGGCGTACGTCGGCCGGCTGGGCAGTCTAGTGGCGCCCGTCCCGGGGCCGCCGGTGCGTCCGGACGGACGTCACCGGGTGCACGACGTCAGGGTGCGGATGCGCGTGCGCGGCCCGGGACGGGCCGCGGAAATCGGTGACCACCCGCCGGGCGGGTGCGCTCGACCACGCTCATGGTCGCCATCGTGCCACACGAGCCGCACGCGGGACCGGGCTCAGGCCGCGAGGGGGTAGACGCCGATGCGCTCGTACAGCGGCCCCCCGCCGCGCCCCTGCCCCGGTCGGGACTCCACGAGCACGACGTCCTCGACGCGCCACACCGGCCCCTCGTACACCGCGAGGGCGTGCACGAACGTCTCGGCGGGGTCGAGGTCCCACGGGTCGCCGCCGCCGGCGCGGCCCGGGCCGCGCCCACCACGAGCCCCTGCCCCGCCCGCAGGGCCGCGC
>JAFAEH010000004.1 GCA_023424135.1 Actinomycetes bacterium
CTCCCGCACCGTGCGGTCGACCTCGGTGGTCGCGATGCCGGTGACGACGAGGTCGCCGGCCGCCGTCGTCGCCGCGAGCACCCGGTACCGGCCCAGGCCGGGCAGCGCCCGGGTCACGGGGGCGGCCCCGGGCTCGACCGCCGCGAGCACGTCGACCTGCTCGTCGTCGAGGCGCGCGACACCGCCGGCGTCGTCGATGCGCCCCGACGAGACCGCGCCGTCGCGCACCGTGAGGCTGACCGTGCCGGCGCGCTGACCGCGCACGTCCAGCCCCGGCGGCGGACCGACGGGGAACCGCCCGCCGTCCGCACCGCCCGGCAGCGCGTCCGGACCACCGAGGTCCTCCGCCGCGACGGCGCGGCCGCTCGAGGCTCGCAGGTCGTCGTCCAGCCGGCCGACCATCGAGCCGCGCAGCGCGAGCGTCGAGACCGCCCCCATGACCCCCGCCAGCACGACGACGAGCCCGACGACGAGCGCGACGAGACGGCGCCGCAGGGTCCAGGACCTCACCCCTCCCCCGGCGGGGTGCCCTCGTCGGCCGGCTTCAGCACGTACCCGACGCCGCGGACGGTGTGGATCATCGGCGCGCGACCCGCGTCGATCTTGCGGCGCAGGTAGGAGATGTAGAGCTCGACGATGTTCGCCTGCCCGCCGAAGTCGTACTGCCACACGCTGTCGAGGATCTGCGCCTTCGACAGCACGCGGCGCGGGTTGCGCATGAGGTGGCGCAGCAGCTCGAACTCGGTCGCCGTCAGCCGGATCTCCTCACCGCCGCGGACGACCTCGTGGCAGTCCTCGTCCAGCCGCAGGTCGCCCACGACGAGCGCGCTCTCCTGCGCGGCGGCGACCCCGCCCGCGCGGCGCAGCAGCCCGTGGAGCCGCGCGACGACCTCCTCGAGGCTGAACGGCTTGGTCACGTAGTCGTCGCCGCCCGCCGTCAGCCCGGCGACCCGGTCGGTGACGGCGTCCTTGGCCGTGAGGAACAGGACGGGCACGCTCGGGTGCAGCGCACGCATGCGGCTGAGCACCTCGAGCCCCGACATGTCGGGGAGCATCACGTCGAGCACGACGACGTCCGGCGGGTGCGTCCGGGCGGCGCGCAGAGCGGGCTGCCCCGCGGTCGCCGTCTCGACCTCCCACCCCTCGTACCGGAGCACGGTCGACAGCAGCTCGCCGAGCGACGGCTCGTCGTCGACCACGAGCGCACGGATCGGTGCGCCGTCCGGCCGGGTGAGGGTGGCGCCGCGGCTGCTCGAGGACATGCGCCCATGGTCCCCGCGCGCGCCGTGCGTCCCCTGGGTGCCACCTGCGAACCACCTGGACGCATCCACAGACACCGCACAGGGCCCGCTGGGCACCGCTCCAGGTCGCGACGCCAGAGTCGCCGTCGACCCCGACCGTCCTCCCCCGGAGCGCACCATGACCCTGCTGCCCTACGCGATCGACCTCGTCGCGATCGTCCTGCTCACCTTCGGCCTCTACGTGCCGCGCCACCGCCGGCGCGACCTGGTCGTCGCGTTCCTCGGCGTCAACGCCGGCGTGCTCGCCGTGTGCACGGTGCTGGCGAGCTCCGCGGTCGCGGTCGGGCTGGGGCTCGGGCTGTTCGGCGTGCTGTCGATCATCCGGCTGCGCTCGACCGAGCTCGGGCAGCAGGAGGTCGCGTACTACTTCACCGCGCTCGCGCTCGGGCTCGTGGGCGGGCTCGCGTCGTCGCCCGCGACGGCGGGCACCTTGTCGGCGTTCCTGCTCGTCGTCGTGTGGGCGGGCGACCACCCCCGGCTGCTGCGCCGCTACCGGGTGCACCTGCTGCACCTGGACCGCGCGTTCACCGACCACCCCGCGCTGCTCGCCCACCTGGAGGTGCTGCTCGGCGCGCGCGTGCACACCGCTGACGTCGTCAAGGTCGACCAGGTGCTCGACACCACGCTCGTCGAGGTGCGGTACGAGCTGCCTCGGGTGGGCGGCACGACGCCCGCGGAGCACGCCGACCGGGTCGGGGTGGCCCGATGACCGGCCGCACCTCCTGCCCCGCCGACGCCGTGACGACCGACCACCTGGACCCGGTGGCCCTCGACGAGCTCCTGGAGCGTGCGGCGCTGCTGACCCGCGTCGACCGCAAGTACGTCCTGCCCCTCGCCGCCGCGGACGACCTGCTGCGCCGGCTCGCGGCGGTGGCGGGCGGTGCGCGCGTGCTGGACGTCGACGGGCGGCGGACGTTCGCCTACCGGTCGGTCTACCTCGACACCCCCGACCTGCTCACCTACCGCCAGGCGGCCCACCGCCGAGCGCGGCGGTTCAAGGTCCGCACCCGCAGCTACCTCGACAGCGACGAGCACTGGCTCGAGGTCAAGGTGCGCGACCGGCGCGGACGCACCGTCAAGGAACGTCTGCTCCGGACGCAGGACGCACCCGCGCCGGGCGACGACGACCTCGCCGTGCCGTTCACGCGCGACGTCCTCGCGCACCACGACCAGCCCCTGCCGGACGGGCTGAGCCTGCGTCCCGTCCTGACCGCGACCTACCGGCGCGCGACCGTGTGGCTCCCCGGGGACGACGCGCGGCTGACGCTCGACACCGTGCTCGCGTGCCGCGGCGGCACCGGGACGGCCGTGCTGCCGCTGCGCGCCGTCGTCGAGACCAAGACGCGCGGGGCGGCGTCCGCGGCCGACCACCTGCTGTGGGCGGCCGGGCACCGCCCCGTGCGGATCTCCAAGTACGCGACCGCGATGGCCGCCCTGGACACCGGCCTGCCGGCGAACCGCTGGACGCCGGTGCTGCGACGCCACCCGTTCGTCGTCCACGCCGACGACCGACCCGTGCCCCCCCCCCCCGCCCCCTG
>JAFAEH010000021.1 GCA_023424135.1 Actinomycetes bacterium
AGACAGAGGATTCCCGACACATGGTGCCGGGAATCCTCTGTCTCACGCGGAGAGGTCGGTCAGGCGAACGCCTCCGGGAGGTTCGCGCGCACCTTCGACGGCGTGTCCTCCCAGCCGGTGACGGCCACGCACGGGACGCCCGTCGAGATGACCGGGTAGTCGTTGCCGCCCTCGTCGAGGCGGTCGCCGAAGAACACGGCCTGCGTCGGCTCGAGCCCCAGGCGCGCGAGCAGGCGGTTCACGCCGTACGCCTTGTCGATGCCCTTGCGGGTGATGTCCACGGACGTCGACCCGCCCGAGCGGACCTCGAGGTCCGGGAGCTGCTCGGCGACGGCCGCGCGCAGCTTCTCCTTCTTGGCACCGTCCGGGTCCCACGCGGCCTTGGCGTCGACGGGCGCCTCCTGGCCGAGCGCCGAGAACGTCACCTGGCTGCCGCGCAGCTCGATGCGCTCGCCCCAGGTGCTCTCCTCCCACAGGCCCAGCTCGCGCGCGGACTTCTCCACCGCCGCGGCCGCACGCGCCGACTCGTCGTCCGTCAGCGGCTCGCTGTACACCTCGGACCAGGACGACCCGTCGTGCACCAGGTACCGCGTCCCGCACGTCGGCAGCACGTGGATGCGCGCGAGGGCCGCCGGGTCGTCGACCGACGACAGGAGCTGCGCGTCGAACTGCTCGAAGCGTCCGCCGGAGATGATGCCGACCTGCGCGACGCGCGTCAGGGCGACGATCATGTCGACGATCTCGGGGTGCACCTTGCTCTTGGACGGCGCGAGCGTGTCGTCCAGGTCGAACAGCGCGAGCTCGTAGGTCAATCGGGCCTCCGTGGAGCGGGCGGCGCCGGTCAGGGCGCCGCACGGGACGACCGCCACGGGACGACGCACCGGGCGGGAGAGGATCGGCGGGGCCCTCGGCGGCCCCACGACCGCACCACGGTACCCGTTACACCCACGGCAACGGGACGAATGTGGGCGACGCGACGCCCACCCCTCCCCTACCGTCCGAGGCATGACGGCACGAGCGGGGACGGTCCTGACGATCGGCGGACCTCGCTCATCCGGGACGCGTCACGGCACGTAGCGGTAGAAGAAGCCGGCGCCTCGACGGTTGGGGCGGGACGGTTCGAGCCTCCCCTCGTCCTCCAGCCTGCCGAGGATGCTCCCGACGTTCGACGGCGCCCGCCCGAGCAACGACCCCAGCTCGGTCGTCGAGATTCGCCCACGGGCCCTCGCGTAGGACAGCGCGACCGCTCCGGGCTCCGGCCAGGGCCGGCGGAACGCACCGAGGTCGTCGAGGTCGCGGAGCACACCCACGGCGGACGGGGACAACCGCCAGGCATCCGGCGCACCCGACGGCACACCGTCGACGCGCTCCAGCAGAGGACGTCTGTCGATCGTCGTCGCCCACAACGCCGAGACGACGTCGGCGGTGAGCTCCGCGCTGGTCTGGAGGAAGGGCGCGAGCGACAGCAGGTCTGCCCATCCGACCGTCACGAGGTGGTACAGCGACATCAGCCAGCGCAGGTCCGCGGTGGCCCGTCGGTCGTCGATCCGCCCGAGCCACACCGGCCAGGCGGGGTCTCGTCGCTCGCCCGACAACGAGACACGCACGGCGGGTGTCGCGAGCTCCTCGAGCTCCGGGAGCCGGTTGCCCTGCCGCAGGCTGTCCTGGAACATCCGGTCCACGCCGATGCCCTCGCGCTCCGCGACCCGGATCGAGGCCAGCAGCTCGGTGAGCGCCGTGTTCCGCGACCGTGACGGGTGGTTGATGACGTTCGCCGCCTCGACGCCGCCGTAGAACCCGCCCGGGCTGGTGACGACGAGCGAGACGCCGATGTGCTCGACCGTGGCCGGATCGCCCACGGTCCAGTCCCGGTGGGCGATCGCGTTGACGACCGCCTCGCGCGCCGCCCTCGGCGGGATCGCGTGCACCTGCCCACGCGCGAGGCCGTCCCCGACGTGCGTCACCGGGTTGTGGACCCCGAACGCCTGGAACGTCTCGACCAGCTCGTCAAGCACGCCGCGGCCGCCCCGGCGCACACGCGTGGTCGAGTCACCGCCCGCGTGCTCGCGGCGTACGTAGTCGAGCGCGGGTGTGTCGCGCCCGACGAACGCCAACACACCGGCGTGCGTCAACCGTCCGTCGCCGGTCACCACGTTGAGCCGACGCAGCAGGTCCGCGGTCGGCACGTCAGCCAGGTCGCGGGCGTGCGACTCGCCCGACTCGCGCAGGAAGCCCCGCGCGACCTCGACGGATGTCGCGCGGGCGTGCGACTCGTCGAGGTGCGACGGCTGCGCCGACCAGTCGTGATGGGTCACGTACGCGCGTCGTTCGTGCCACGAGGCGGCGTCGATCTCGACGCACCGGTCACCGACACGCCAGTGGATCTTTCCCCTGTGGCGGATCGGTTCGATCGCCTGGGGTGAGCGCACGACGAGCAGCCGGACACCCCGGATGTGGACGACCGTGGCGTCGACCGTCAGGTGACCCTGCGTCAGCTCGTGGACGCGGCGCCGCACCCACTCGGCGTCGAGCTCGGTGCCGATGAGCGTCGAGTCGTCGCTCACGCCGATGATCAGCGCACCGCCGCCGGGTGTGTTGGACATGCATGCGGCCTCACCCGCGATCTGCTGCGCGGCGCGCTCGCTGCGGTCCGTGCCAGGGAGCACCGTGCCGTCGTCGCCGCGACGACCGGCCTCTTCCTTGAGGTCGATCCGCTCCCGCTCGACGACCCGCTCACCGGCGTCGAGGCTGCGCAGCGCGTGCTGCACCGCCTCGACCACGGGGTCGACCCCAAAAGTGATGCTCACCCGACGATCCTACGCTCGATCATAATTTCGCGTGCCAGAAATTATGGTCGAGCGTCGTGCCGGCGCGACGTCGAGGTATTCCGCACCCGGAGCGTCCGGTCGTGTCGAGCACCGGGCCTGCCGTGGCGGCCACGCCGCCGGACCGACGACGTCGGCACACGCCTGGGCGCGGTCACACCTCCCCGGTCGCGAGCGGGCGGTCCAGCCCCACGACCCCCAGCTCGACGCGCGCGATCCCGTCGAGCGGGACCGCGGACGAGGCGCCCAGACCTGCGGCGACGCGCTCGCCCGTGCTCGTCCACGTCGCGACGACCGAGCGTTGCCCGTCGGCCCCGACGAGCACGAGCTCGTACACGCCCTGCGGCAGCTCGGCGGCCTCGTACGCGCACGTCCAGTCCAGGCGGGTGCCCCACCCGGCGGGGACGAGGGTGAGGTCCGCGCTGACACCGGAGCCGGCGACGGGCGTGAGCAGGACCGTGCGCGCGTCGGCCGCGAGCGCGGGCGGCCGGTCGGCGGTGGCCGCGGTCACGGCC
>JAFAEH010000083.1 GCA_023424135.1 Actinomycetes bacterium
GTGCTGCGCCGCGCCGACGAGCCCGTACCCGCCGTGACGGCGCTGCGCGCGCTGCGCCGCCGCGAGCTGGCCCGCACCGCCGTCGCCGACGTGCTCGGCGTGACCACGGGCGTGCGCGCCTCCCAGAGCCTGACGGTCACCGCGGACGCCGTCATCGCCGGGACGCTGCGCGTCGCCGCGCACGAGGCCCGCACCGCCGCGGGGTTGGAGACGGATCCCACGCGCATGCTCGTCGTCGCGATGGGACGCATGGGTGGACGCGAGATGGGCTACTCGTCCGACGCGGACGTGCTGTTCGTCCACGACCCCGTGCCGGGAACCGACGGCAAGACCGCGCAGGACTTCGCCGTCGCCGTCGCGACGCGTGTGCGTCAGCTCCTCGGCGCCGTCGGGCCCGAGCCCACGCTGAGCGTCGACGCGGACCTGCGCCCCGAGGGGCGCAACGGACCGCTCGCGCGCTCGTTCGACGCGCACGTCGAGTACTACGAACGGTGGTCCTCGCCGTGGGAGAGCCAGGCGCTGCTGCGTGCGCGGCCCGTCGCGGGCGACCACGAGCTCGGTGAGCGGTTCGTCGCGCTGATCGAGCCGCTGCGCTACCCGGACGGCGGCCTGGACGCGGCGACCGTGCGTGAGGTCCGGCGCATCAAGGCACGCGTGGAGGCCGAGCGGCTGCCGCGCGGCGTCGACCCGAACCGGCACCTCAAGCTGGGCCGCGGCGGGATCAGCGACGTCGAGTGGACCGCACAGCTCCTGCAGCTCCAGCACGCGCACGCCGTGCCCGGGCTGCGCACGACGTCGACGCTCGACGCGCTGGACGCCGCCCGCGACGCCGGCCTGCTCGACGACGCCGACACGAGCGTGCTACGTGAGGCGTGGCTGCTCGCCTCCGGCGTCCGCGACGCCAACGTCCTGTGGACCGGCCGGGCCGAGGGCACGCACGCCGACGTCCTCCCGCACGACCGCACGGCGCTCGCGGGCGTCGCTCGCGTCCTGGGCCACCCGGCCGGCTCGGGTGCCATGCTCGAGGAGACGTACCTGCGTACGGCCCGCCGCGCCCGTGCGGTCGTGGAGCGCGTGTTCTACGGCTGACGTCCGCCTTGCCCCGTCCGCGGGCGAGGCCGGCGGGTGCCGTTCGACGACGGCGAGACGGCTGTCGCGACCGCTCGACGAGGGCGACACGCGGGCCGCGTCCTGCCATGCTCGGAAGCACCAGCACCAGCACCAGCACCAGCACCAGCACCAGCACCAGCGGCGGACGGGGGACCGGGTGGCGGCAGGTGGGGACCAGGACGTCGCGGCGCTGCGCGCGCGGGTCGAGCGGCTGGAGGCGGAGAACACGCGGCTGCGTGCGGCCGCCACCCGGGGCACCGGGCCTGGCGCCCCGGGGACTGCCCCGGTGCGCGAGGTCGACCGGCCGCCGCGCACGGGCCGTGGGCGCGGTGCGGGGGTCGTCGCGCTGGTCGTCGTCGCCGCGCTGCTCGCACCGCTCGCGGTGCTGGCCGTGTGGGCGCGGGACCTGGTGACCGACACCGATCGGTACCTGCAGACGGTCGCACCCGTCGCGGACGACCCGGCCGTGCAGCAGGCGGTGACGCAGCGCGTCACGACGGCTCTCGTGGACGGTCTGCAGGTGGAGCGGCTCGCGGGCGACCTCACATCGGCCGTCGTCGACCTGGGCCTGCCCCCTCGTGCCGCGGCCGCGGTCGAGTCGTTGCAGGGCCCGCTGGTCGATGCCGTCACGGCACGTGTGCGCACGACGGTGCGCGACGTCGTCGCGTCCGACGAGTTCGGCGCACTCTGGGCGTCCGCCAACCGTGCGGCGCACGAGCAGCTCGTCGCGGTGCTGCGCGGTGACCCCGACGCGCTGGCCCGGCTCGACGCCGACGGCACGCTCAGCGTGCGCCTCGGACCGGTGGTCGAGGTGGCCCGGGACGCGCTCGTCGAGCGCGGCTTCACCGTCGCCTCCCGCGTCCCGGCGCTCGACCCGTCGTTCCCGCTCGTCACGAGCGCCGACCTGGTGACGCTGCGCTCGGCCTACCGCGTGCTCGACGTGCTCGGCACCTGGCTGCCGTGGCTCGTGGTCGCGCTGCTCGCCGGGGGTGTGCTGACCGCCCGCCGCCGTTCACGGACGATCGTCGCCGCCGGGCTGGCGCTGTCCGGTGCGATGCTGCTGCTCGGCGCAGGCCTGGCCGTCGGCCGGCAGGCCTACCTGGGGGCGCTGCCCGCCACGGTGCAGCGCCCCGACGCCGCGGCAGCGGTCTACGACCACGCGGTGGCCCTGCTGCGGGTCTCCGTGCGGGCCGGTCTCGTCCTGGGCCTGGTCCTCGCCGCGGCCGCGTACCTCGCCGGTGGTTCGGCGTCGGCGCGTGCGACCCGTGACGGCGTCGGCTCCGCAGCCCGTTGGCTGCGCGACACGGGGGAGCGGCGCGGTGTGACCACCGGGCCGGTCGGCGGGTGGCTGGGCCGGCAACGCACCCTCGTGCGCGTCGTGGTCGCGGCGGCCGCGGCCCTGGCGCTCGTCGCCCCGGCGCACCTCACGGGCGCGAACGTGCTGACGGTCGCCGTCGCCGCGCTGGTCGTGCTGCTCGTCGTCGAGCTCGTCGCGCGTGCGCCCGCCCCGGAGCCCGACGCGCCCACCGCCGGCCCGTGACGCCACGAGGGGCGCCCCTGACGGGACGCCCCTCGGTGCCGAACTGATCGGGAGCAGCCGATCAGACGTCGTAGTAGAGCTCGAACTCGTGCGGGTGCGGGCGCAGCCGGATCGGGTCGACCTCTGCCGAGCGCTTGTAGTCGATCCACGTCTGGATGAGGTCCGGCGTGAAGACGTTGCCGGCGGTCAGCCAGTCGTGGTCGGCCTCGAGGTTGTCGAGGACCTCGGACAGCGAGCCCGGGACCTGCTGGATGAGGGCGTGCTCCTCGGGGGGCAGCTCGTAGAGGTCCTTGTCGACCGGCTCCGGCGGCTCGATGCGGTTCTGGATGCCGTCGAGGCCGGCCATGAGCATGGCCGCGAACGCGAGGTACGGGTTCGACGACGGGTCGGGCACGCGGAACTCGATGCGCTTGGCCTTCGGGTTCGAGCCGGTGACCGGGATGCGGATGCACGCGGAGCGGTTGCGGGCCGAGTAGACCAGGTTGACCGGGGCCTCGAAGCCGGGGACCAGGCGGTGGTAGGAGTTCACCGTCGGGTTCGTGAACGCCAGCAGCGCGGGCGCGTGCTTGAGCAGGCCGCCGATGTACCAGCGGGCCGTGTCGGACAGGCCGCCGTAGCCCTTCTCGTCGAAGAACAGCGGCTCGCCGTCCTTCCACAGGGACTGGTGCACGTGCATGCCCGAGCCGTTGTCGCCGAACAGGGGCTTCGGCATGAAGGTCGCGGTGCGGCCGTTCTCGTGCGCGACGTTCTTCACGACGTACTTGAACAGCTGCACCTTGTCGGCCGACTTGGCGAGCGTGTCGAAGCGGTAGTTGATCTCCGCCTGGCCGGCGGTGCCGACCTCGTGGTGCGCGCGCTCGACCTGCAGGCCGAGGGCGTCGAGCTGCAGCGAGATCTGGTCGCGCAGGTCGGCGAAGTGGTCGACCGGGGGCACCGGGAAGTAGCCGCCCTTGTAGGGCGTCTTGTGGCCGAGGTTGCCGCCCTCCTCCTTGCGGCCCGTGTTCCACGCCGCCTCGATGGAGTCGATGTAGTAGAACGACGCGTCCTGACGGGTCTGGAAGCGGATGTCGTCGAAGATGTAGAACTCGGCCTCGGGCGCGAAGAACGCGGTGTCCGCGATGCCCGTCGACTTGAGGTACGCCTCGGCCTTCGCGGCGACCTGACGCGGGTCGCGGCTGTAGGGCTCGTCGGTGTACGGGTCGACGATGTGGAAGTTGATGTTGAGTGTCTTCTCGACGCGGAACGGGTCGATGTAGGCCGTCGTCACGTCGGGGACGAGCTTCATGTCCGACTCGTGGATGGCCTGGAAGCCGCGGATCGACGAGCCGTCGAACATCTGGCCGTCGGTGAAGAAGTCCGCGTCGAGCGAGGCCGCAGGCACGTTGAAGTGCTGCATCACGCCGGGCAGGTCGCAGAACCGCACGTCGACGAACTTCACGTCCTCGTTCTTGATGAACGCCAGGACTTCCTCTGGCTTGGTGAACATCCGCTGCTCCTCGGTCCGGTGGTGCCCGGTCGTCCCGGGCGTCTGCGAGGCTAGGAGCGAGGGGTTTCCCTGCCGTGGCCTCGTTGTTTCCGACAGGTTACGGAGCGCCGGGCGATGTAACGATCCCGCGACGTGCCCGGTGTGTCGGGCTGCGCGACGTGCGCACGTACGCTGGACGCATGGCGACGCGCGACTCGGTGGGCTCCTGGCTCGAGGGTGGGCCCGGGGGGCGCGGTGACGGTGACGCCGCCGGTGCGGGACTGGGGCTTCCGCCGACGGGGTCGGGCTCGCTGGCCCGGCTCGGGCGTCGGGTCGTCGCGCTGTCGGTCGACTGGGTCGCGTGCCTGGCCGTCTCGGCGGTGCTGCTGCCCGTGCGCGACGACGGGCTGTTCCTGCTGCGCGGCGACTCGCTGGGCACGCTCGCGGTCTTCGCGGTCGAGAACCTCGTGCTCGTCGCGACGCTCGGCCACACGCTGGGCCACCGCCTGCTGGGGCTGCAGGTGCGCCGCGTGGTCCGGACGGCACCCGGCGCGACCCCGCAGACCGTCGCCGGTCCGGTGGGGGTCGTCGCGGCGCTCGTGCGCACGCTGCTGCTGTGCCTGGTGCTGCCCGCGGTCGTGTGGGACTCCGACGGTCGCGGGCTGCACGACCGGGCGGCGGGCACGGTGCTCGTCCGCCGCTGACGGTCGCTCGTCCCCGACGGCTGGTCCCTGGTCCGGGGTCGTGCGTCCTCAGCGGCCGCGCAGGCCCTTGCGGTCCGGACGCGCGCGCGTCGGGTCGATGCCCTTCGGCACGGGGAGCTTGGCCGCACCGAGGGACGTGACGCGGCGCAGCACCTCGGCCACCTCGGGCTTCGTGAGCTGGGGCTTGAGCTTGGTGACGGTGCGGGGCAGCTTGCGCAGGGCGACCTGGTCCGGGCCGTCGCCCACCTGGATGAGGTGCACGGGTGCGCCGGACACGACGCGCGCGGTGCGCTTGCGCTCCGACTCGAGCAGCTTGCCGATGCGGTGCGCCGGGCCCTCGCCGACCAGCACGACGCCCGGGCGGCCGACGCCGCGGAACACCATGTCGCGCGTGCGCGGGTCGACGGCGACGGGCTCCTGCGTGAACGTCCAGCCGCGGCGCAGCGTGCCGAGCGCGGCGATCGCCGCACCGGGCTCACCCTCGATACGTGCGTATGCGGCGGTCTCGGCGCGGCGCGCCAGGACGACCATGGCACCGAGGACGGCGAGCGGCAGGCTCAGGAGCAGCACGTACACGACGTGCCCGGTCAGGATGCCGACGAGCACGCCGACCGCGACGACGCCGAAGAACACCGCGAGGATGATCCAGGTCACCGCCGGGTCGGTCTGGCGGGTCATCTGGTAGGCCTGCCAGAGCTGGTGGTACCAGCGGACCTTCTTGACCTTGCCGCCCTGCGGGGTGGTGGATCGCTCGCGTGCCATGGCCCGGGAGTCTACCGGCGCACCGGCGGGCGACGGGCCGCGCGCACGTCGTGACGGACGGCGGCCCGGTGGCTGTCCCGGCGGGTCAGCCGACCGCCGCGCGGGCGAGCAGCGAGGACGCCTCCTGGCGTGCGGTGGTCGGCTCGCCGAGGTGCGCGAGCGCGTCGGGGATCGGCAGGCCGCGGCTGCGCATGGCCTGCCCCCACAGCCGACCGGCACGGTACGACGAGCGCACCAGCGGGCCCGACATGACCCCGAGGAAGCCGAGCCGCTCGGCCTCGGCCGACAGCTCGACGAACTCCTCGGGCCGCACCCAGCGGTCCACGGGGTGGTGGCGCACGGACGGGCGCAGGTACTGCGTGATCGTCACGAGGTCGCAGCCGGCCTCGTGCAGGTCGCGCAGCGCGTCGACGACCTCGTCGGTCGTCTCGCCCATCCCGAGGATGAGGTTCGACTTGGTCACCAGCCCGGCCTCGCGGGCGCGCGTGATGACCGACAGGGAGCGCTCGTAGCGGAACCCGGGGCGGATCTGCTTGAAGATGCGCGGCACGGTCTCGAGGTTGTGCGCGAGCACCTCGGGGCGGGACTCGTTGACGACGTCCAGCAGCTCCGGGACCGCGTTGAAGTCCGGGATGAGCAGCTCGACGCCCGTCCCCGGGTTGAGCGCGTGGATCTGGCGCACCGTCTCGGCGTACAGCCATGCACCGCCGTCGGCCAGGTCGTCGCGCGCGACGCCGGTGACGGTCGAGTACTTCAGGCCCATGGCCTGCACGGACTCGGCGACGCGCCGCGGCTCGTCGGCGTCGAAGTCCGCGGGCTTGCCCGTGTCGATCTGGCAGAAGTCGCACCGCCGCGTGCACTGGTCGCCGCCGATGAGGAACGTCGCCTCGCGGTCCTCCCAGCACTCGAAGATGTTGGGACAGCCCGCTTCCTCGCACACCGTGTGCAGCCCCTCGCGGCGCACGAGGCCCTTGAGCTCGCTGTACTCGGGTCCCGTGGTGGCCCGCGTGCGGATCCACTCGGGCTTCTTCTCGATCGGGGTGGCCGCGTTGCGGGCCTCGACCCGCAGCATCCGGCGCCCCTCGGGTGCGATCGTCACACGGCCAGACTAACCCGCTGGTCGCGGCCCGGCGCTGCCCGGGGGGTGTGACGGGGACCTCTGTCCCGGGCGTCGCGGGTCGGCCGGGGGCACGCTGGGAGGAACCGGTCACGGGCCGCGGGTGCCGCGGGGACGGCCGGGCGATCCGGGAGGTGGGCCATGCGCGTGCTGGTCACGGTGGCGTCGCGGCACGGTGCGACGCGCGAGATGGGGGACGTGGTCGCCACGGTCCTGCGTGCGCACGGCCACACGGTCGACCAGGTCGACCCGGAGGAGGTCGAGCACGTCGAGCGCTGGGAGGCCGTCGTGCTGGGCTCGGCGGTCTACGTGGGGCGGCTCGCGCTGGGCCTGCGGGACCTGGTGGACCGGCAGGGCGGGCAGCTCCGTGAGCGCCCGGTGTGGCTGTTCTGGTCCGGCCCGGTGGGTGACCCGCCGGTGCCCGGGACCGTCCCGGACGACGTCACGCAGATCGCCGGGGCCGTCGGTGCGCGCGATGCCGCCATGTTCGCCGGGCGCCTGGACCGTGACGGGCTCAACATCTCCGAACGTGCGCTGGTCGCGCTCACGCGTGCCGACGCGGGTGACTTCCGCGACCTGGACGTCGTGCGCACGTGGGCCGAGGGGATCGCCCGCGAGCTGCGCGCGGTGCCGCAGGAGGCCTGACGCGGGGGCTGCGGCCGCCGGGGTGTGCGGACGACGTCAGCGGGCGGCGACGGTCGTCGTCAGGAGCGGGGCGAGCGTGTCCTGCAGGTGCGCGACGGCCAGCGGCGTGACCTCCTGGATCGTGACGTCGCGCCCGGCCTCGGCAGACAGCGTCGTGACGTCCGCGTCGTCGATGCCGCACGGCACGATCCGCGCGTACCAGTCCAGCGAGGACGTGCAGTTCAGCGCGAAGCCGTGCATCGTCACGCCGCGTGCGACGCGCACGCCGATCGCCGCGACCTTGCGCTCGCGGCGTGCCACGGGTGCGGTCCCCGGCGGGTCGGCGGGCAGCCAGACGCCGCTGCGGCCCTCGACCCGCACGGTGCGCACACCCACGTCGGCGCACGTGCGGATCAGCGCCTCCTCGAGCGCACGCACGTAGCGCACGACGTCGACGGGCTCGGCGAGCCGCACGATCGGGTAGCCGACGAGCTGGCCGGGGCCGTGCCACGTGATGCGCCCCCCGCGGTCGACGTCGACGACGGGTGTGCCGTCGACGGGACGGTCGGAGCGTGCCGTGCGCTTGCCCGCCGTGTAGACCGGCTCGTGCTCGACCAGCAGGAGCGTGTCCTCGCGCTCGCCCGCGACGACGCCCGCGTGCACGTCGCGCTGGAGCTGCCACGTCGGCTCGTACGGCTGGAGGCGGGTCCCGAGCTCGAGGGGTTCGACGCGCATGGTGCCAGGCTAAGCCTGGTCGGCGGACGGACGGGACGCGGGGCCTGCGGCCTCGGCCGGGTCGACGCCCTCGGGGCGGACGACCTCGCGCAGCAGCTCGGTGAGCAGGGCGAGGCGCTCGGGCGGCAGCTCACCGAGCACGGCGTCCTGCGCCGGGCGGGGGTCGGCTGCCGCCTCGCGCGCCCGGCGGCCGTCGTCGGTGAGCGCGATGACGTGGCGCCGTCGGTCGTCGGCGTCGCGTGCGCGCGACACGTAGCCCGCGCGCTCGAGACGGGCGACGACGCGGCTCATGGTCTGCTCGGTGACGCCGCACGCGTCCGCGAGCTCGCGCTGGGACAGGTCACGCACCGTCAGGTGCACGAGCACGGGCAGGCTCGCGTGGTTGAGGTCCCACGTGGTCAGGTGCGCGTCCCACGCACGCTCGACACGCCGCGCGGCCACCGAGAGCAGTCGACCGACCGGCCAGTGGTCGGCCCGCTGGTCCGGCTGCTGCGACGGTGGTGACACGTGTCCTCCCGCTCCTGCTGTTGCCGTGGCGTCGTCCGCCCCGCATGATGCTCAGCGTGCTGAGGAACTCCGTGGGTCGTGCGCTGGCCGTCGTCGTCGTGCTCGCCGGCTGGCTCGCGCTGGGCGCCGCCGGAGGGATGGCCCAGGGCCGTCTCTCGCAGGTCCAGACCAACGACCAGGCGGCGTTCCTCCCGTCGTCGGCGCAGTCCACGCTCGCGGCCGACGCTGCACGCGACTTCGTCGACACGCAGACCCTACCGGCGCTCGTCGTGCTGGCACCCGCGGACGGCGGTTCGCTCACCGACGCGCAGACCGCGGCCGTCGCACGCCTCGCCGCACAGGTCCCGACGCTGCCCGTCGGCACGGGCACGTGGGCCGACCACCTGGCCGGGGACGTGGTACCGGTGCCCGCCGACGACGGCGCGGCGGTCCTGCTCGCCGTCCCCCTCGACGCCGCGGACGCCGAACGGCTCGAGGGTGAGGACGCCCTCGTCGACCTGCTCGTCGAGGACCTGCGCACCACGCTCGCGGACGACCTCGGCGCGACGCCGACCGGCTCCGGCGACCTCGGCCTGCACGCCTGGGTCACGGGTCCGGCCGGGTTCGTGACCGACCTCGGGACGGCCTTCGCCGGGATCGACGGGCTGCTGCTGGTCGTCGCGCTCGGCGCGGTGCTGCTGATCCTCGTCGTCGTCTACCGCTCGCCGTTCCTGCCGTTCGTCGTGATCCTCACCGCCGTCCTCGCGCTCGCGCTCGCGGGCCTGGTCGTCTACGAGCTCGCCGACGCGGGCGTGCTCGTGCTCAACGGGCAGGCCCAGGGGATCCTGTCGATCCTCGTCGTGGGCGCCGCCGTGGACTACTCGCTGCTGCTCGTCGCGCGCTACCGCGAGGAGCTCCGGCACGTCGAGCACCCGGCCGACGCGATGCGCGTCGCGTGGCGCCGGTCGCTCGAGCCCGTCGCGGCCAGCGCGGGCACGGTCGTGGCCGGCCTGCTGTGCCTGCTGCTCTCGGAGCTCGCGTCGAACCGCAGCCTCGGCCCGGTCGCGGCCGTCGGCATCGGTGCGGCGCTCCTCGCGGCGCTCACGCTGCTGCCCGCCCTGCTGCTCGTCGCCGGGAAGCGGTCGCGCGCGCTGTTCTGGCCGCGCGTGCCGCGTCCGGCGGACGTGCCGCAGGTCGGTGTCACGCACGGCGAGCACGCGCGGCCGGACGCACCCGGGGCCGTCGACGCGGCGGAAGGCGGCGGGGTGTGGGCCCGCTGGGCACGGTTCGTCGCGCGCAGGGCCCGTCCGGTCTGGCTCGTGAGCAGCGCCCTGCTGCTCGGCGCGGCTGCGTTCGTCCCGACGTTCGACGCCTCCGGGACGAGCCAGTCCGACGTGTTCCTGACCCCGGTCGACTCCGTGGCGGGCGAGCGGGTGCTCGCCGAGCACTTCCCGGCCGGTGCCGTGCAGCCCGCCGTGGTCGTCGCACCGCAGGCGGACCTCGACGCGGTCGTCCGGGCCGCCGAGGGCGTCGACGGCGTGTCCTCCGCCGCCGCGTACACCGGTGCGCCGGCGGGTGCCCCCACACCACCCGGCGCGTCGGCCGTGGTGGTCGACGGGCGCGTGCGCGTCGACGTGGTCACCGACGCACCGGCGGACAGCCAGGCGGCCGTGTCCACCGTCGCCGCCGTGCGAGCCGCCGTCGGCGAGGTCTCGCCCGGTGCTCTCGTCGGCGGACCGGCGGCGCAGACGCTCGACGTCCAGACCGCGGGCGACCGTGACCTGCGGGTGATCGTCCCCGTCGTCCTGACGGTGATCCTGCTCATCCTCATGGTGCTGCTGCGTTCGGTCACGGCCGGGCTGCTGCTCATGGCTGCCAACGTGCTGTCGTTCGGGGCCGCGATCGGCGTGGCCGCCGTGGTGTTCGAGCACGTCCTCGGGTTCCCGCCCGCCGACCCCGTGGTGCCGCTGTACGGGTTCGTGTTCCTCGTCGCGCTCGGTGTCGACTACTCGATCTTCCTCATGACGCGCGTGCGCGAGGAGTCGGCGCAGGTCGGGACGCGCGCGGGCGTCGTGCGGGGCCTCGCGGTCACGGGCGGCGTCATCACGTCCGCGGGGCTCGTGCTCGCGACGACCTTCGCGGCCCTGTCGGTCATCCCGCTGCTGTTCATGGCGCAGCTCGCGTTCATCGTCGCCTTCGGCGTGCTGCTCGACACGTTCGTCGTGCGGAGCCTGCTGGTACCCGGTCTGGTGCACGACGTCGGCCCCCGCACGTGGTGGCCGGGCGCGCTCGCGCGGCGCCCGGAGCGCGGCGTCCACGCGTCCGCCACGGCGCCCGGTCCGCCGCAGCGCTCGTAGAGTGGCGCGCATGGAGCCGCTGCGCATCGGGCTGGTCGGGTACGGCGGCGCGGGACGGGGCATCCACGCCCGGCTCGCGCGCGCCACGGGGCAGGACGTCGTCGCGGTCGTCACGCGGCACCGGGGGGAGCAGGTCGCCGCGGACTGGCCCGCCGCTCGCGTCGTCCCCGACGTGGACGCGCTGCTGGCCGACCGTGACGCGCTCGACCTCGTCGTCGTCGCGAGCCCGACCGGTGAGCACGCCGCCCACGTGCGCGCCGCGCTCGAGGCCGACGTGGCCGTCCTCGTCGACAAGCCGCTCGCGACGACGCGGGCCCAGGCGACCGCGCTGGCGCGCCTCGCCGACGAGCGTGGCGGACGGCTCACCGTCTTCCAGAACCGGCGCTGGGATCCCGAGCAGCTCACGCTGCGCACCCTGCTCGCGGACGGGACGCTGGGACGTGTGCACCGCTTCGAGCGGCGCTGGGAGAGGTTCCGGCCCGAGCCGCAGCACCGGTGGAAGGAGCAGGACCCGGTGGCCGGTGGTCTGCTGCTCGACCTCGGCGCGCACCTGGTGGACTCCGCGGTGCAGCTCTTCGGCCCGGTCCACCGTGTGCACGCGGAGCTGCGCGCACTGACGACGCCCGCGCTCGACGACGTGTTCCTCGCGCTCGAGCACGCGCCGGACCCCGACGGCCACCACGTCGTGTCGCACCTGTGGGCCGGTGGGCTCGTGGGCGCACCGGGGCCGCGCACACGGGTGCTGGGGGAGCGCGGTGCCTACCTCGTGACGAGCTTCGAGGGCGAGCCGACGCCGTTCGCGGCCTTCGACGACGTGCAGGAGGAGGGCCGTCGCCCGGGCGAGCCGGTGCACGAGGGCTGGTTCGTCCGGGGTGCCGAGCGCACGCCGGTGCCGCGCACGCCCGGCGGGCACGAGGACCTGTACCGCGCCGTGCAGGCATGGCTGCGCGCCGACGGGCCGGTGCCCGTCGACCCGTGGGACGCGGTCGCGACCGCGCGCGTGCTGGACGCGGCCCGCGTCGCCGCCGGGACGGGCGTCGCGCAGCTCGTCTCCTGACGCGGTCCGGGACCGTGGCCGGGTCGTGCGCGCCCCGTCGCGACCTGTGGACGACGCGCACGCGTGCGGACGGTCGCGGTGTTGGATGGCGCCGTGCACAGCATCCCGGCGCCCGACGACGTCCTACGGCTCCTGCACGCGCACGGTGCGCGGGTGGCGTCCCCCGTGGGCACCGACGGCTCGTGGTGGGTCGCCCGCCCGCAGGAGGGTGAGGACGGGCCCTGGCTCGAGGTGCTCGTGGCGGACGTGCCGGTCGACGGCGGGCTGGCGGCCCGTGCGGGGCGCCTGACGGACCTGGACCACCCGCACCTGGCACGCGTGCTCGCGGTCGAGCCGCTCACCCCCGGCCGGGTCGCGCTGGTCTGCGAGCACGTGCCCGGGCCCACGCTCGCCGACGTGCGCGCGGCGCGGCCGCCGCTGACCGACGGTGAGGTCGTCACCGTCGCGGTGCCCGTCGCGCAGGCGCTCGACGCGCTGCACGGCGTCGGGCTCGCCCACGGAGCCGTCGGCGCGGACCGGGTCGTCGTGCGGCCCGGGGGAGTGCCCGTGCTGGTCGACCTGCGGGGTGTGCTGCGCGGGA
>JAFAEH010000104.1 GCA_023424135.1 Actinomycetes bacterium
GAGCTGCGGCTGGCCGCGGGCTGGCTCGGGCTGGCGGACGTGGTGCCCGGTCCCGAGGCCGCGGGCGACCTCGTGGCGCCGCTCGCACGAGAGCTCGCGCGGCCCGCACCGTGAGCGGCGGGTACGCGCGCTCGTCGGCCCGTCTACGATGGTCGGGCCCCGGCCGAGCGGTCGGGTCGAACGCACCGCCCCGACGCCGCGAGCGGACGGGCGCCAACGACGTCGGGAGAGTTGCGTGACGGCGATCCTCGAGAAGGTCCTCCGGCTGGGCGAGGGGCGGATCCTCAAGAAGCTGTCCGGCATCGCCGCTCAGGTCAACGCGCTCGAGGACAGCTTCACGTCGCTGTCCGACGCGGAGCTGCGCGAGGAGACCGACCGGTTCCGTGCACGTCTGGCCGACGGGGAGAAGCTCGACGACCTGCTGCCCGAGGCGTTCGCCGCGGTCCGCGAGGCGTCGCGCCGCACGCTGGGTCAGCGCCACTTCGACGTCCAGCTCATGGGCGGCGCGGCGCTCCACCTCGGCAACATCGCCGAGATGAAGACCGGTGAGGGCAAGACGCTCGTCGCGACCGCACCCGCGTACCTCAACGCGCTGGTCGGCAAGGGCGTGCACGTCGTCACCGTCAACGACTACCTCGCCGGGTACCAGGCCGACCTCATGGGTCGCGTCTACCGGTTCCTCGGGCTGACGACCGGCACGATCCTGTCGAACCTCACGCCCGCGCAGCGCCGTGAGCAGTACGCCGCCGACATCACGTACGGCACCAACAACGAGTTCGGGTTCGACTACCTGCGCGACAACATGGCGTGGAGCGTCGACGACCTGGTCCAGCGCGGCCACCACTTCGCGATCGTCGACGAGGTCGACTCGATCCTCATCGACGAGGCGCGCACGCCGCTGATCATCTCCGGGCCCGCGTCCGGCGACGCGAACCGCTGGTACGGCGAGTTCGCGAAGGTCGTTCGACGCCTGCAGCGGGAGCGCGACTACGAGGTCGACGAGAAGAAGCGCACGGTCGGTGTCCTGGAGCCGGGCATCGAGCGCGTCGAGGACTACCTCGGCATCGACAACCTGTACGAGTCGCTGAACACCCCGCTCATCGGGTTCCTCAACAACGCCATCAAGGCCCAGGAGCTCTTCAAGCGTGACAAGGACTACGTCGTGCTCAACGGCGAGGTGCTGATCGTCGACGAGCACACGGGCCGCATCCTGCCCGGCCGCCGGTACAACGAGGGCATGCACCAGGCCATCGAGGCCAAGGAGGGTGTGGCGATCAAGGCGGAGAACCAGACGCTCGCCACGATCACCCTGCAGAACTACTTCCGGCTGTACGACAAGCTCTCCGGCATGACCGGTACGGCCGAGACCGAGGCCGCGGAGTTCCAGGGCACCTACAAGCTCGGCGTCGTGCCCATCCCGACCAACCGGTCGATGGTCCGCATCGACCAGAAGGACCTCGTCTACAAGAGCGAGGAGGGCAAGTTCGACGCGGTCGTCGCCGACATCGTCGAGCGGCACGCGAACGGTCAGCCCGTCCTCGTCGGCACGACGAGCGTCGAGAAGTCCGAGCTGCTGTCGTCCAAGCTCAAGAAGCAGGGCGTCCCGCACGAGGTGCTCAACGCGAAGCAGCACGCGCGTGAGGCGTCGATCATCGCGCAGGCCGGCCGCAAGGGTGCCGTCACCGTCGCGACCAACATGGCCGGTCGTGGGACCGACATCATGCTCGGCGGCAACGCGGAGTTCACGGCCGTCGCGGACATGGCCGAGCGCGGCCTCGACCCGGCGGAGAACGCCGAGGAGTACGAGGCCGCGTGGCCCGAGGTGCTGGAGAAGGCGAAGGCCTCGGTCGCGGCGGAGCACGAGGAGGTCACCGAGCTCGGCGGTCTGTACGTGCTCGGCACCGAGCGGCACGAGTCGCGGCGCATCGACAACCAGCTGCGCGGTCGCTCGGGCCGTCAGGGTGACCCGGGGGAGTCCCGGTTCTACCTGTCGATGCAGGACGACCTCATGCGCCTGTTCAACTCGGGGCTCGCGGAGTCGATGATGACGCGCGCCGGGTTCCCCGAGGACATGCCGCTGGAGTCGAAGATCGTCACCCGTGGCATCCAGTCCGCGCAGTCGCAGGTCGAGGCGCGCAACTTCGAGATCCGCAAGAACGTCCTGAAGTACGACGACGTCATGTCCCGGCAGCGCGAGGTCATCTACGACCAGCGTCGTCGCGTGCTCGAGGGTGAGGACCTGCAGGACCAGGTGACGCACTTCCGCACCGACGTGCTCACCGACTACATCGCGATCGCCACCGCCGAGGGCCGGGCCGAGGACTGGGACCTCGACGCGCTGTGGACGGCGCTGCGTGCCGTGTACCCGATCACGATCACGGCCGAGGAGGTCGTCGAGCAGGCCGGCGGCGAGGCGCACCTGACCGCCGAGCTCATCACGCGTGAGGTGCTCTCCGACGCCGAGCACGCGTACGCCGAGCGTGAGGCGCAGCTCGGCGCGGACAACCTGCGCCAGCTCGAGCGTCGCGTCGTGCTCTCGGTCCTCGACCGCAAGTGGCGTGAGCACCTCTACGAGATGGACTACCTCAAGGAGGGCATCGGGCTGCGCGCCATGGCGCAGCGCGACCCCCTCGTGGAGTACCAGCGCGAGGGCTTCCAGCTCTTCAACGCGATGACCGACGCCATCAAGGAGGAGTCGGTCCAGTTCCTCTACAACCTCGAGGTCCAGGTCCAGCAGCCCACGCCGTCCGACGCGCCCGTGGTGAGCGCGGACTCCGCCGCGGCGGCGGCGGGATCGGCGGGTTCGGCTGCGGCCGGGGCCCGTCCCGCGCAGGCGGCACCGGAGGGTGAGGGCACGCTGGTGGCGAAGGGCCTCGACGGCCCGACCGAGCGCACTCCGCTGCAGTACTCGGCGCCGTCCGAGGACGGTGACGGAGAGGTCGTCACGAGCGGTGACGGCGCGACCGGAGCGCGCGCCGGCGCGTCCGGCGGTGGCGCGACGAACCGTGCCGACCGACGCAAGCAGGCCAAGCAGCAGCGCCGACGCTGACCGGGTGACCCCGACCGTGCCACCGCGTGGCGCGGTCGGGGTCAGCCGATCTCGAGGGTCGTGACGCGCCACGCCCCCCGGTGCGCGGTGAGCCGCATCGCCACGGCACGCACCCGCACCCCGTCGTCGACCACGAGGCACGCCTCGACCGTGTGCTCGTCGATCGGGCACACGCGCACGCGCCGCGCCGTCGGCCGACGTGCGTGCGTGAGCACGCCCGCGTGCCGCACGAGCGCGGCGCGCTGCTGCAGGGACTCCAGCACGGCGGGGGCGAGCCACCGGACGAGCTGGGCGGACGTGCGACGGCCGAGCACCACCTCGACGCACGCCAGGCCGACCCCGTGCGCGAACCCGCCGGCGTCGGTCTGCGGCGGGCGGCCGGGGTCGTCGTCGCGCTCGAAGGCGGTCTCCCGGTCCACGGCGACCAGGCGGCGCACGCGGCTGGCGCGAGCCCGGTCCGCGAGCCGGGGCGGGACCGTGGGCGCAGGGGCTGGTGCAGGACGTGCCGGCGCGAGGGAAGGAACCAGCCGCAGCCGGGGTCGGGTCTGCGGCACCGGGCGCCACGGCGCGGTGGCGGTCGTGCTCGACGCGCGGGACCCACCTCCCGAGGACGTCCGCGCGGCCGGGGCCGTGGACGCCACGCTGCGGACCGAGGGGTCGGCCCCTGAGCCGTCCTGGGGTGCCGGCGTGCGCGAGGTCGTACCCCGTGCGAGGCCGATCGACGCGAGCACGTCCTCGACCGCGGTGGCCTGCTCGTCCTGCGGTTCCAGGTCGTCGTGGGGCAGCGTTGTCATCGGGGGCTCCCGTCGGTGGCACCCGGCACGACGAGCACCTGGCCGGGGTGGATGAGGTCCGGGTCGGGACCGATGGTGGAGGCGTTCGCGTCGTACCAGCGGGGCCACTCGGCCGCGATGGCGGCATCGCTCGCCCCCGGCCCGAGGTGGCGCGCGACGAGCCCCCAGAGCGTGTCGCCGTCGCCGACGACGACGGTCGGACCGTGCTCGGCGGCTGCGCTCGTGGGCGTGCCTGCGGTCGGCGGGGGCGCCGTCTCGTTGAGCACGGGCACCGCGCCCGCGGTGCTGGCCGGGGCGGCGGTCGTGGACGAC
>JAFAEH010000143.1 GCA_023424135.1 Actinomycetes bacterium
CTGACCCGGCGCCTGCTCGAGCGGGCCGCACCGGCGGGCGCCGACGTCGTCGAGCTCGCACCCGGCCTGGGCCGCACCGCCGCCCGGATCGTCGCGGCCGGCCCCGCCTCCTACGTCGGCGTCGACGCCGACGCCGTGCGCATCGTCGACGGCGTCGTCGCGGGTCACGGCCGGTGCGTGCAGGCGGACGCCGCAACCTCGCAGACGAAGGTCTGCGCGGCGTCCTGCGCATCGTCCGGAACCTCGCACGCGACGGCGACGCCCGTCGTCGTGTGCTGGCCATGCGCGCCGTGTTCGCGCGGCACGCCGACGACCTCGTCGGCGTCGCCCTGGTCGCCCACCTGCCGACGTCCGAGGAGGACCCCCAGCCATGAGCGCACCCAACCCCGCACCCGCCATGACCGACGTCGCCGACCTGGCACCGCTCGTCACGGTCCAGCCCGAGTCGACGGTGTCCCGCACGGTGCTGCGGGCCGAGGGCGCGCGCGTCGTGCTGTTCGCGTTCGACGCGGGCCAGGTGCTCACCGAGCACACGGCAGCGATGCCCGTGCTGCTGCACGTGCTCGACGGGCACCTGCGGATCACGGCGGAGGGCCGGACCGTCGACCTCGTGCCAGGTGGCGTGGTCCACCTGGGCACGCGGCTGCCGCACGCGGTCGAGGCGGTCGTGGCCAGCAGGCTCGCGCTGACGATGCTCGACCCGCGCTGACGTCTCCCGCCCGGTCCGGACCGCGAGCAGGCGGCCCGGACCGGGCGGGTTTTCCACGGTGGTTGCGGATGCCGCGGCCCACGGACGCTGCCATGGTGGGCCTACGTGGTTGAACGACGACACGGAGGGGCCTTCGATGACGAACGCCGCCCGCGCCGCGGACCTGTCCGCCTGGGACCCCGAGAACCCCGCGGCATGGGATCCCCGCCTCGCCTGGCGCACGCTGTGGATCACCACCTACAACCTGACGCTCGCGTTCGCGGTGTGGTACCTCGTCAGCGCCATCGCACCGCGGCTCAACCTCGTCGGGTTCGACCTGTCGACGGCGCAGCTCTACTGGCTGGTCGCCCTGCCGGGTCTGGCGGGCGGGCTCATGCGCCTGGTCTTCATGTTCCTGCCGCCGGTGGTCGGCACCCGGACCCTGGTCGGCGGGTCCGCGACCCTGCTGCTGCTGCCCATGGTCGGGTGGACGCTCGCGGTGCGCGACGCGACGACCTCCTACACCACGCTGCTCGTGCTGGCGTTCGCCACCGGTATCGGCGGCGGCGCGTTCGCCGGGTTCATGCCCTCGACCAGCTACTTCTTCCCCCGGCGCATGTCCGGGACGGCACTGGGCCTGCAGGCCGGCATCGGCAACTTCGGTGTCAGCCTCATCCAGTTCCTCGTGCCGTGGGTCGTGGGCTTCGGCCTGCTCGGCACGGCCGCGCTGACGCCGCAGCAGACCGTCGAGGGCGGCCACATCTGGTTGCACAACGCCGCGCTCGTGCTCGTCCCGTGGGTCGTGCTCGGGATCGTCCTGGCCGCGCTGTTCCTGCGGCGCGTGCCCGTGCAGGCGAACTTCCGCCAGCAGCTCGACATCTTCCGCGAGCGGCACACGTGGGTGATGACGGCGGTCTACACGATGACGTTCGGGGCGTACTCCGGGTTCGCCGCCCAGCTCGGGCTGCTCATCAACAACGTGTACGGGGGCTTCGAGAACGCACCCGACCCGCTGCGGTACGCGTTCCTCGGGCCGCTGCTCGGGTCGATCACACGGGCCGCCTGGGGTCCGTTGTGCGACCGGTACGGCGGTGCGGTCTGGACGTTCGTCGCGGGTATCGGCATGACAGCCTCGACCGTGGTCGCGACGTTGTTCCTCACACCGGACGACGTGGGCGAGTTCACGTGGTTCCTCGTGGCGATGCTGGCGGTGTTCACGTTCGCAGGCATCGGCAACGCCGGGACCTTCAAGCAGATGCCGATGATCTTCCCGCGCCGGCAGGCCGGCGGCGTCATCGGCTTCACCTCCGCGATCGCCGCGTTCGGGCCGTTCCTCGTCGGCATGGCCCTGTCCGTCTGGTCCCCGACCGCGTTCTTCGTCGGCGCGGCTGCCTACTTCGCGGCCTGCACCGTGCTCACCTGGGTGTACTACGCCCGACCCGGAGCCCCCCGCCCCAGCTGAGACCCGGCTGGCACCGCCCCCACGCCCCGACTGCCCGCCCCCACGGGAGGTCCGATGACCACCACCAGCCCCCGCCACGTCCCCACGGACTCCGGCCCCGCGGAGGCGCTCCTGCGGCTCGGCGCGCGCCTGCGCCCCGGGGAGGTGTCACCGGACCTGCGCACCGTCTTCCTCGAGGGCGGCCGCGAGGGTGACGCGTTCTACCGCGACCGGTGGAGCCACGACAAGGTCGTGCGCTCCACCCACGGCGTCAACTGCACGGGCTCGTGCTCGTGGAAGGTGTACGTCAAGGACGGCATCATCACGTGGGAGACGCAGCAGACCGACTACCCGTCGGTCGGCCCCGACTCCCCCGAGTACGAGCCGCGCGGCTGCCCCCGCGGCGCGGCGTTCTCCTGGTACACGTACTCGCCCACGCGCATCCGCTACCCGTACGTGCGCGGCACGCTGCTGCGCGCGTACCGCGAGGCCAAGGCGCGCCTGGGCGACCCCGTCGAGGCGTGGAAGGCCGTCACGGCCGACCCCGACCCCGCGTACAAGCGAGCCCGGGGCAAGGGCGGCCTCGTGCGCGCGACGTGGGACGAGGCGGCCGAGATCGTCGCCGCGGCGCACGTGCACACGATCGAGGAGTACGGCCCGGACCGCGTCGCGGGCTTCTCGCCCATCCCGGCGATGTCGATGGTGTCGCACGGCGCCGGGTCCCGGTTCGTCTCGATGCTCGGCGGCACGATGCTGTCGTTCTACGACTGGTACGCCGACCTGCCGGTGGCCTCGCCGCAGGTGTTCGGCGACCAGACCGACGTGCCCGAGTCCGCCGACTGGTGGAACGCCGCGTATCTCGTCATGTGGGGCTCGAACGTGCCGGTCACGCGCACGCCCGACGCGCACTTCATGGCCGAGGCGCGCTACCGCGGCCAGAAGGTCGTCACGGTCAGCCCCGACTACGCGGACAACACGAAGTTCGCCGACGAGTGGCTCGCACCCCACCCGGGCACCGACGGCGCGCTCGCCATGGCGATGGGCCACGTCGTGCTGCGCGAGTTCCTCGTCGAGCGCCGCACGCCGCGGTTCGCGCAGTACATGCAGCGGTTCACCGACGCACCGCACCTCGTGCGCCTCGAGCCGCGCGGCGACGCGTACGTGCCCGACAAGTTCCTCACGGGCGACCAGCTCCCCGACCCCACGGCCGACCGCGACGGCGCGTTCCAGACCGTCGTGCTCGACGCCGACGGCACGCCGACCGTGCCGAACGGCACGCTGGGCCACCGGTTCGACCCCGCCAAGGCCGGCGAGTGGAACCTGCTGCTGGGCGACCTCGACCCGCAGCTGTCGGTCGCCGACCTCGCGTCGTGGGACGGCACGTCCGTCGCCATCGACCTGCCGCGGTTCGACGTGGCCCCCGAGGCGGGGCGCGAGCACGAGGGCGGTGCGGGCGTGGTGCGCCGCGGCGTGCCCGTGCGGCGCGTCGGCGAGCACCTCGTGACCACCGTGTTCGACCTCATGCT
The DNA here is from genome assembly GCA_023424135.1 of Actinomycetes bacterium. Classification (GTDB taxonomy): domain Bacteria; phylum Actinomycetota; class Actinomycetes; order Actinomycetales; family Cellulomonadaceae; genus Cellulomonas. Next base: position 3,656 of record JAFAEH010000143.1, read on the forward strand.
CGCGCAGTACGGCGTGGGCCGCGACGGCCTGCCGGGCACGTGGCCGACCGGGTACGACGACGCGTCGTCGCCCGGCACGCCCGCGTGGCAGGAGGAGATCACGTCGGTCCCGGCGCAGGCCGCGGCGCGCATCGGACGGGAGTTCGCGCAGAACGCCGAGGACTCGGGCGGCCGGTCGATGATCCTCATGGGCGCCGGGACCAACCACTGGTTCCACTCCGACACGATCTACCGCACGTTCCTCGCGCTCGTGCACATGACCGGCTGCCAGGGCGTCAACGGCGGCGGCTGGGCGCACTACGTCGGGCAGGAGAAGTGCCGGCCCGTCACCGGGTGGGCGCAGTACGCGTTCGGCCTGGACTGGGCGCGCCCGCCGCGCCAGATGATCGGCACGGCGTACTGGTACCTCGCCACCGACCAGTGGCGGTACGACGGCCTGCCGGCCGACGCGCTGGCCAGCCCGCTCGCGCGCGGCCAGTTCGCGGGCCGCACCACCGCCGACTGCCTCGTGGAGTCCGCGCAGCGCGGCTGGATGCCGAGCTACCCGACGTTCGACCGCAACCCGCTCGACCTGGCCGACGAGGCCGCCGCGGCGGGCGTCGAGCCCGCGCAGCACGTGGTCGACGAGCTCAAGGCCGGCCGGCTGGGCTGGGCGTGCCAGGACCCCGACGACCCGCGGAACTTCCCGCGCGTGGTCAACGTCTGGCGCGCCAACATCCTCGGGTCCTCGGGCAAGGGCAACGAGTACTTCCTGCGGCACCTGCTCGGCACGGACGCGGCCGTGCGCGCGCAGGAGGCCGGCCCGAAGCGCCGCCCGACGACCATGACGTGGCGCGACGAGGCGCCGCGCGGCAAGCTCGACCTGCTGGTCACGAGCGACTTCCGCATGACGTCGACCACGCTGTTCTCCGACGTCGTCCTGCCCGCGGCCACCTGGTACGAGAAGTACGACCTGTCCACCACGGACATGCACCCGTTCGTGCACTCGTTCAACCCGGCGATCAACCCGCCGTGGCAGACCCGCACCGACTTCGACATCTTCGGGACGCTCGCGCGCGAGGTGCAGCGGCTGGGCGGCGAGCGGCTCGGCACGCGCCGCGACGTCGTCGCCATGCCGCTGCTGCACGACACGCCCGACGAGCTCGCGACGCCGCACGGGACGGTCCCCGCGTCCGACCTGCGCCCCGGCGTGACGATGCCCAAGCTCGTCGTCGTCGAGCGGGACTACGCGACGATCGGGGACCGCTGGGGCGCGCTCGGCCCGCTCACGGCGAAGGCCGGGATGGTGACCAAGGGCGTCGCGTTCTCCCCCGACAAGGAGGTCGCCGCGCTCGCGCGCACCAACGGCACGGTCGCCTCGGGGATCGCGGCGGGTCAGCCGCTGCTCACCGACGCGCGTCACGTGTGCGAGGCGATCCTCGCGCTGTCGGGCACGACCAACGGGCGGCTCGCGGTTCAGGGCTTCGAGCACGTCGAGCAGCGCACCGGCACGTCGCTCGCCGAGCTCGCGCGCGACCACGAGGGCGACCGCATCCGGTTCGCCGACGTGCAGGCCAGGCCCGTGCCCGTCATCACGTCGCCCGAGTGGTCGGGGTCGGAGCACGGCGGCCGCCGCTACTCGGCGTTCACCGTCAACGTCGAGCACCACAAGCCGTGGCACACGCTCACCGGCCGCCAGCACTTCTACCTCGACCACGACTGGATGACCGAGCTGGGCGAGGCCCTGCCGATCTACCGGCCGCCGCTGGACATGCACCGCCTGTTCGGCGACTCGCGGCTCGGCGCGGCGGACCCCGACGGCGGGCACGCGGCCGTCACGGTCCGGTACCTGACGCCGCACTCCAAGTGGTCGATCCACTCGGAGTACCAGGACAACCTGTTCATGCTGTCGCTCTCGCGCGGCGGCCCGACCATCTGGATGTCCCCGCAGGACGCGGCCGCCATCGAGGTGAAGGACAACGACTGGATCGAGGCGTACAACCGCAACGGCGTCGTCGTGGCCCGCGCGATCGTGTCGCACCGCATGCCCGCCGGGACCGTGTACATGTACCACGCGAAGGACCGCACGGTGGACGTCCCCCGCTCCGAGATCTCGGGGCTGCGCGGCGGCATCCACAACTCCCTGACGCGCGTGCTGCTCAAGCCGAGCCACCTGGTCGGCGGGTACGCGCAGCTGTCGTTCGCGTTCAACTACCTGGGCCCGACCGGCAACCAGCGCGACGAGGTCACGACGATCCGTCGCCGCTCGCAGGAGGTGCAGTACTGATGGCCGCCGCGACCCTGCGCGCGACCACGCCGCCCGCCCCGACCGCTGCGTCCCCCGGAGGTGCCCGATGCGTGTGATGGCCCAGATGGCGATGGTGATGAACCTCGACAAGTGCATCGGGTGCCACACCTGCTCGGTCACGTGCAAGCAGGCGTGGACGAACCGCACGGGCGTCGAGTACGTGTGGTTCAACAACGTCGAGACCCGCCCCGGCATCGGCTACCCCCGCACGTACGAGGACCAGGACCGGTGGCGCGGCGGCTGGGTGCGCACGCGCCGCGGACGGCTCAAGCTGCGCGCGGGCGGGCGCCTGAGCAAGCTCGCGCACATCTTCTCCAACCCGACGCTGCCCGAGATCCACGACTACTACGAGCCGTGGACGTACGACTACGACGTGCTGCTGTCCTCGCCGCAGGGCGAGCACAC
>JAFAEH010000150.1 GCA_023424135.1 Actinomycetes bacterium
GTGCTGCTGCGCGCCCCCGCCGGCACCGCCGGACCCGTGGGTGACGTGCGCGTGACGGTCGCCGGCGACGACGCGGACGTGCCGGTCCGTGCGGCGACCGTGCCCGTCGCGGTCGTGCCGCCGCTGCTCACGCTCACCGACCCGACCGCGGTCGTCGACGACGCGACCCGCACCGGGACCCTCGCGTTCGCCGTGGGCGTCGCCGGGCAGCGCGGCGACGGTCGCCCGGCGGCCGCCGCGACCGGGGTCGTCGCGACCGTGACGCTCCCGCCGGGAGTCGAGCCCACGGTCGGCCCGTCGAGCATCGCGCTGTCCCGCTGCACGGCCGACGGACGCGTCGTGACGTGCCCCGTGGGCGACGTCGCAGCAGGCGGGGTCGTGCCGCTGCAGATCGGCATCCGCGCCGCGGGCGCCGTGCGCGGCACCGTGGACATCCGGCTCGACGCCCGGGGTGCCGAGCCCGTCACCGCGACGACGCAGGTCGTCGTGTCCTCGGCGAACCTCACCCCGGTGTGGTCCGGCACCGGCGACCTCGACGTCGTCGAGATCGGCGCCCCGCTGCTCGTGTGCGTCGACGCCACCGGGGCGACGTGCCCCGCGGTCCACGGCACCCAGGACAACAACCGGCTCGACATGCGTCCGCTCGACGAGGCGGCCCCCGACGAGGGGGTGCGCGCGTCCGTGCCGGTCTCGTCGCAGAGCGTGCTCGACGTGCCCGACGGGCGCCCCGTCGTGTGGGCCGGGCTCTACTGGTCGGGCGTGCGCGCACCCACGGACGCCTGGAGCGCGCCGCTCGGCACGGCCCGGCTGCGCGCCCCGGACGGCACCTGGACGCAGGTCACCGCCGACTCCGTCACGCAGGTGAGCGACAACGAGCAGCGGCAGTACTACCAGTCCGCCGTCGACGTCACCGACCTCGTGGCCCGGGGCGGGGCCGGTGCGTGGGCGCTCGCCGACGCCGCGGTCAGCGCGGGCCGCACCGACCGCAGCCCGACGTACTACGCCGGGTGGGCGCTCGTCGTCGTCCACGGCACCGTGGCCCAGCAGGCGGCGCCCGGCTCGACGACCGTCACCGTCCACCAGGGCGGGTCGTGGGTCGGCACGTCGGCATCGGCGCCGGCGTTCACGTTCGTCGGCGAGGCCGCCGCGCGCACCCGCATCGGCGTCGTCGCCTGGGAGGGCGACCGCGGCACGGCGAACGACCAGCTCACGCTGACCGGTGTCGGGGCCCTCACGCCGCAGCGCTGGGACGGCACAGGGCCGGCGGGCGGCGGCTCGCCCGGCAACGCGTTCGACTCGACGGCCACCGGGTGGCGGTACGCCAACTCGCTGGGCGTCGACGCGAAGGGCTTCGCCGAGGTGGTCCTGCCGTCGAGCGGCATCGGCACGCTCACGGCCAGCACGCGCGGGGACCAGTACCTCATCGGTGTCGTCACCGTGCGCACCGTCACCGCGTCGTCGTCCGGGGCGTCGCAGAGCTGACCTGTGCCGCGGGCAGGCACGTCGGGCGTGCAAGGTGCGCTGCCGGGCCGGTCGGGGTCCCCCGATCCCGGGCCCCGGCCCGGCAGCGCGTGTCCTCAGCCGGCGTCCCCCGAGCCGCTGAGGACGTCGGGGGCGCCACCGGCGTCGACCGGGCCGAGCAGCCGCAGCCGGGCGGCGCGGGCACCGGCGGGCGGGGTGGGGTCCGGGGAGCCCGGACCGAGCGAGAGAGCGGTGAACGTCTCCGCACCGGGGAGCACGTCCTGCGCGAGCTCGCGCAGCAGGTCGGCGGTCTCGGCGAGGTCGGCCGCGGACGGGCGTCGCTCGTCGCTGCCGTCGGCGGCCTCGTCGGCGCCCTCCTCGGGCAGGCTGACGTACAGCACGAAGCCCGTGCGTCGGGCGGCAGGCGGGCGGGGCGCCAGGGGCGCGCGGGCGTGGTCGGCGCGGGTGCGCAGCCGTGCGGGTGTGCTCATGAGATCTCCGTGACGGGTGACCGGCGGCAGGGCCTGCGGCGGTCGGCGGGATGGACGGTCCGGCGGGTCGGTTCAGGAACAGCGACAGTGGCGCGGATACCACCCGGACGTGGGCACGCCGACGACGGCATGCACACGGGACGTCATGAGACTCACGTGAGGATCGTGGCACGACGGGCGCGTCATCCCAAGGGCTTACGGCAGTCGTCTCAGGCCGTGGGACCGCACCCAGCGGTCTGTGGACGCGGGCAGCCCGCCGCGGTCCTCACGACGGTCGCCGCGGCGGGGACGCGCGCGCAGGTGTCAGACGATGCCGTAGAGGCGGTCGCCCGCGTCGCCGAGACCGGGCACGATGTACGCCTTCTCGTTGAGCCGCTCGTCGACGGCCGCGACGACGACCTGCACGTCCGCACGGTCGCCCACGGCGTCCTCGACGACCTTGACGCCCTCGGGCGCGGCGATCAGGCACACCGCCGTGACGTCGCGCGCCCCGCGCTGCAGCAGGTAGTCGATCGAGGCGACGAGCGTGCCGCCCGTCGCGAGCATCGGGTCCAGCAGGAAGCACTGGCGACCCGTCAGGTCCTCCGGCAGGCGGTTCGCGTACGTGACGGCCTCGAGGGTCTCCTCGTCGCGCTGCAGGCCGAGGAAGCCGACCTCCGCGGTCGGCAGCAGGCGCGTCATGCCGTCGAGCATGCCGAGACCCGCACGCAGGATCGGCACGACGATCGGGCTCGGGTCGGCGAGCTTGACCCCCGTCGTCGTCGCGACCGGCGTCACGACCTCGACCTGGTGCGTGCGGACGTGGCGCGTCGCCTCGTACGCCAGCAGCGTCACCAGCTCGTCGACGAGCTGGCGGAACGTCGGGCTCGGGGTGTTCGCGTCCCGCAGGACCGAGAGCTTGTGGGCGACGAGGGGGTGGTCGGCGACGTGCAGGCGCATGCCGTCAGGGTAGTGCGAGGATGCCCGGTGCGGGCCGGACGTCGGTCCGCGGCCGGTGGCCGTGCGTCACGTCGCGTCGTCGGCGCGGGCTGCACGTCGGTCCGTGGGCGGTGGGTGTGCGTCACGTCGCGCAGGCTCAGCGTCGTCGGCCTGGGGACGGGGAGGTGTCGGGGTGGACGAGTCGGACGTCGTCGTCGGCCCGTCGTCGCCGTACGCGACGCCCGCGGACGAGGCCGCGATGGACCTCGCGCTCGCCGAGGCCCGCGCCGCGCTGGCGACGCACGACGTGCCGGTCGGTGCCGTCGTCCTGGGGCCCGACGGCGGCGTGGTCGGGCGTGGACGTAACGTGCGTGAGGCCGTCGGCGACCCGACCGGGCACGCCGAGGTCGTCGCGCTGCGCGCCGCCGCCGACGCGCTGGGCCGCTGGCGGCTCGACGGCTGCACGCTCGTGGTGACCCTCGAGCCGTGCCTGATGTGCGCGGGCGCCGTGCTGGCCGCGCGCGTGCCGCGCCTCGTGATCGGTGCGTGGGACGAGAAGGCCGGGGCGTGCGGCTCGCAGTGGGACGTCGTGCGCGACCGCCGCGCGCTGCACCGCCCCGAGGTCGTCGCCGGGGTCCGCGCCGCCGAGTCCGCGACCCTCCTGCGCGCGTTCTTCCGCTGACCGCCCCCGCGCTCACCCCGCCCGCGTCTCCGCACCCCCGACCACCCAGCGCGGGGCTCGTCCACCGAGCGCGGTACTCGTCTCACCCGCGCTCGGTGGACGACGACCGCGCTCGCGGGGGAGAGGGGAGGCTCGCGGCCAACGCGGTCAGGGTCGGGGTCGTGCCCGCGTCGAGCGTGACCGTGGCGTATCGGTCGCCCCGGGTCGTGCCCCGGTTGACGACGACGACGGGTCGGCCGCTGTGCGCGGCGTGCCGCACGAAGCGCCGGCCGGACAGGACCGTGAGCGAGGAGCCCGCGACGAGCAGCGCATCGGCCTCGTCGACCAGCGCGAACGCCCGCGCGACCCGCTCGGACGGCACGTTCTCGCCGAAGTACACGATGTCCGGCTTGAGGACACCGCCGCACGGTCCGTCGTCGCCGGGCGCCCAGCAGGCCTGGACCCGGAAGTCCGCGGTCTGCTCGACCACCGCGTCGGCGTCGGGGGCGATCTCGACGTCCGCGACGACGCCCGCCCGCTCGACGAACCCCGGGTTGAGGGCCTCGAGCCGGTCCGCGAGCGCCGCGCGCGGCACGACGTGCCCGCACCGCAGGCACACGACACGGTCGTAGCGGCCGTGCAGGTCGATGACGTCCCGCGAGCCCGCGGCCTGGTGCAGCAGGTCGACGTTCTGCGTGACGACCCCGACGACGACGCCCCGCGCCTCGAGCTCCGCGAGCGCACGGTGCCCACCGTTCGGCGTCGTGCGGTGCACGTGCCGCCACCCGACGTGGTTGCGCGCCCAGTAGTGCCGACGGAACGCCTCGTCGCCCACGAACTGCTGGTACGTCATGGGCCTGCGCGGCGGGGAGTCGGGCCCGCGGTAGTCGGGGATGCCGGAGTCCGTCGAGATGCCGGCGCCCGTGAGCACGGCGACCCGCCGCCCCGCGAGCACGTCGACGACGTCCGCGAGCGTCCCCGCGCGGGCCGTGCCGGTCGTCGTGCTCACGCAGCCACGGTACGACGGACCCGCGAGCGGGCGCGGTCGGGGGCCCGTGCGGGCACCGGGGATGCGTCGTCGGCATCGGATTGGGTCCCCGGGCGTCGAGCGGGTACTCTGAGCCGCCGAGGTAGCGTGTCCGAGCGGCCTAAGGAGCACGCCTCGAAAGCGTGTGTGGGTGAAAGTCCACCGTGGGTTCAAATCCCACCGCTACCGCCGAATGGAACGCCCCGGGTCTCTGACCAGCGCGAACGCTGATTTGAGGCCCGGGGCGCTCCATATACGCTCCACAAACCCTCTCACTCGAGGTCCTCGACCTCGAGCACGTCGCGGACGTCGGGGGCGGTGTGCGAGCGCTGGATGTAGGCCCGAATGGTCGCCGTACCCGAGTGCCCGAGCAGCGCTGCGGCGGTCGCGTCATCGTAGGCGCGGGCGACCTTGGTCGCGGCGGTCTTCCTGGCCGTGTGGGTCGTCACCCACTCGAGGTCGGTGCCGCTGACGAGGCGCGCGAGCTCCGTGCGGATGGCGCCCGGCTGACGCAGGCGGCCACCGGTGAGCGAGGGGAACCACAGCTTCTGCTCGCCACGGGCCAGACCGAGGTCGGCGGCGGTGCGGAGTGCGGCGACGGCGTCACGCGTCAGCGGCACGACCCGCCAGCCGGCGGCGCTCTTGGGCATGGGCTGGCGGACGAGCCCCTGGTCCGATGCCGGCACCACTGTGGCACCGACAGTGACGCTCGGGGTCGTGCCGTCGAGGTCGACGTCGTCCGCACGCAGCGCGAGGACCTCGCCCACACGCAACCCCGTCGCGAGCTGCACGCGCAGCACGCACGCGGCCTGCACGGCTGCCGCTGGCTCGTCGGTCCTGCGCAGCAGCTTCAGCAGACGCTTGAGCTCAAGGTCGTCGAGCGCCCTCACGGGCTTCGTCCCGCGCGGGATGGGCGCCGTCTGGTCGGCGGCGTTCTTCTCCACGGCGCCGTGCCGCACCGCCATGCCGAGCGACATCCGCAGGATGGAGCGCAGCGTGCGTGCGTTGCCCGGCCGCGTGCGTGCGAGTTCCTTCAGCATTCGGTCGAGCGTGGGTGTCGTCGCGTCGTCGAGCGTGAGGGCGGTGAAGCCGTTGCGCTCCGCAACCGTGATGTTGTGGCGGTAGGTCACGATGCTCTGCGACCTCAACTTCGGCCGGCGCTCCTCAAGCCATACGTCGAGCAGCTCGCCGATGGTCGTGCCGCCGTGCAGCTGGTCGGCAGGCGCTTCCCCCGGCCGCGGTTCGAGCGCTGCGGCGGCCTCGCGGACCGCGTTCATCGCGGCGGACTTCGACGAGCGCTTGCGACGGAGGCGCCGCGCCGCGCCGCTGGCGTCACGGGCCCAGGTCTGCGCCTCCCATCCGCCCGGGACCTGGCGCGCCCAGACCTCCCCGGCGACCTGCGCCGCCTTCGCGGGGCGGGCCATCAGGCGGCCACCTCTCGAGAAGCGGCCCAGGCCAGCACCGCGGACCTGCGGTAGCGGAGCGTCCGCTCGCCGAGCCGCACTACCGGCGGGCACGGCAACCCGCCCGAGCGCCAGTGCGCGAGAGTCGACGGGCTGATGCCGAGCAGCTTGGCGGCCTCCGCGCTCGTCAGGAGTACATCGGCGTCCCGCTGCGGAGCGGTCTGCGCGATGGGGCGGAGGTCCGCCTGGCGGACCCACTCGTGGAGGCCACGCTGGGCCTCGGTGTCGGCGGCCAGCCAGAGGCCACCGGTGCGCTCGCTGCGCCCGTCATCCGCGGGCGGGGTCGAAACGAAACTCTCCATGGATACCCAATGTGCGGATTTGAACGCCACAGAACGGGAAGCGTTTTCCATTTCCTACAGGGTGATGCACCTCACACAAGTCAGCCCAGTTCGTCGCTTTCGGGCGTATCGCGCAGCACGCTGACCGCCGAACTCTGCGGCTGGTCCAGAGCCCATCTGGCGATGGCCATCGCACCCCGGTGGATAGGCAACAAACACACCGTGTCCACGACCTCGCCGTCCAGCAGCTCGATGCCCTCGTGCCACGGCTCGTGCTGCTCCCAACTCGTCGGGACGATGGCGAGGTCGGTGTCGTGTCCGATGATGCGCACGGTCAGATGGCGTCCAGAGATGGTCGGGACCGCGTATGCAGACGTCTCGTCGTACGGGCGGATGACCACCACCGGGGTTCCGCAGCGGAGCAGCGATGCGAGCGCGATGGCCAGGCGGGGCGAATCGTCGCCGTCGTCGACCGTGATGTAGGCGGTCATGAGGGCAGCTCCACCCAGTGCACGCCTGGCAGAGCTGGCGCCTGAATGCCCATGCTGGCCACCTGCGCCGCCCGCCGGACGGCGGTGGCGACGTCGACCGACGCACCGGGCCCGACCATGGCCGGCTCACGGTCGGCGACGTGGCGGAGCTCCAGCCGGGCGTCGTCCGCGAGGGCGTCGAGCCACTGCGTGTGACACCACCTCTCCACCGTGCACCAGAGGCCGGTCCCTGCCCACACGATGCTCACCGGCTCGTCCATGCCGCTGGTCGCGCTGAGGTAGAGCAGTGGCCCTGCCTGCAGCGCGGCGTACACCGCGAGCTGCTGCGAGCCGACGCGGAAGGGGCGGTCACGGTCCGGCCAGTCGGCCCAGACTCCGTCGCTCCAGGGCTCCACGGCCCCCGTCGAGCACGGCTCGACATCCCATCGAATCTCCATGGCTACCTAATGTGCGGCAGGGCCCCTTGGCAGACGTCAAGCCACTCGAGCGGGTGACCTTCAAACTCGTCTGGCCCAACCCCTTGACAGCACTGCAACTGTCAGGGACTGTCGAAGTGTCAGACAGCAACTCTGCTGTCAGGCTGAGGCGGTGGATGACCGGCTCGCAGGGGAAACAGGGCGCAGAGGAGATGGAACGATGGCTACAGCAGCAGCACTCGCAGGGGTCGACCTCCGCGATCACAGAGCGGCCTACGCCGCGCTTGACTACGCCCGCTGGGACGCACGGCGCGAGACCTGGCATCGCATCAGGCGCACCGCTCGGCGCACCGTTACGACCGTCCTGGCAGTCGGGCTCATCGCACTCGGTATCCAGTACGGGGCCGCCCTCGTCGGCGCCGGTCAGGATGCGACAGCCGGGCCGGTGATGGGCTGGATCGAGCGGACGGTGGACAAGCTCGTCGAGCCCTTCACCGCTGGTCTGGACGAGCGCGTCGCGATCTACGACGAGCTGGCTGCGGAGGCCTGACGTGTCCGCCCCCATCGGCATCGGCGAGCTGACCACGGCCCGCGTCATCCACGACATCCTCGAGGCGCGTTTGACGGTCGGCTTCGACGACAAGCGCTCCGGGCAGGGCACCCACGCCTACCTGGACGAGCAGGTGGCTGGCCTCACTGTGGGCGATACGACGACGGCGATGCTCACCTACATGGCGCGCGACCTCGACACGGGCACCGTCATGGCTGAGCTGCGGGTCAGGTCTGCGCTGATCTGGCGCACAGAGACCGGCTACCGGGTCGGGCTGTCGGACGACGGTCTGGGCGGTCCGGAGCTGAATCACGCCTACACGGCAGTGGCGGACGGCCACATGGACAGCCTGACCGTCGACGAAGCGATGCACGTGGTGACGAGCTGGCTCGCGCTCGGTCTGACCCCGATCAGCGGGCGCCTGGGAGTCCTGCTGCACCTGCGTGAGCGGGTGGCAGCGTGACCTCCCGGCTCGCGTCCCTCGCACGGGCCGTCCTGCTCACCACAGCCGCAGTCGTGACCCTGACGCAGACCAGCGAGGCCGACGCACTCGACTACACCGACTACGGCGACGGCCTGGCCGTCGAGTCCGAGCAGACTGACACCGGCCGGGTCCTGCACCTCATCAACGGCTCACCGGTCCCACTGACCGTCACGCTGCGCGTCGACCACACCTCCGGCGGCTGCGACGTCGCGGTCGCGCTGACCACCGATGACCAGATGCTCGGGCGCGTCTCGGTCTGCGAGAGCGGGCCGGTCACGGTCACCGAGACCCTCGCCCCGGGTGCCACCGTCACGGTCCATGCCGACGCCGAGGCGACAGCTGGCGAGCCTGATGCGCGGTGGAGCTACGTGCTCGACGCGGGCCCTGCAGACACCTGACGTCAGACCCGCCGCAGCAGGATGACGACGTTGTGCTGGGCGCGCGGAGTGGACTCGACCTGGCAGGTGACGAGTACGACCGCACCTGGGTCCGCGAAGGCCTCCGCGAGCCGGGACGTCGTCGTGCTCTTGTCGCTCACCCACGCGTCCACGACCACGGCCGCGCTCCCGTCCGGCAGCATCGCCTGAGCGCCGACGAAACGCGCGGGGTCACCTGCCGCGGTCAGCACACCGCCGGGTCCTGAGCCCGACGGGCCGCCGGAGTGCACTGCCCACAGCTCGGCCAGTAGCCCGTCGGCTGTCACCCTCGCCAGACCGTCACGCGTCGTCGGCCGCACGACGCCATCTGCGTCCGGACTGATGGTCTCGACGTGTGTCGCGCTGAAGCCGAGCGAGGGGATGGACAGCGCGCCCGTGGACACCGGGGCGACTGCCTCGGCCTCCGGCTCCGCCACCTCCTCGGCCGGCTCGGCTGGCACTTCGCGGACGGCCGGCGGCGGCACGGCGGCCTTCTCAACGGCCACTGGCGCCTGCACGCTCACGACGACTGGGGCCGGGGTCGGTGCTACCGGCGCGCAGCCGACGAGGACGGCGGCGAGGAGTAGAACGACGGTGGTGTGACGTGAGCGCATGGGACCTCCTAGAGCAGCCCCTGACGAAGAGCGGCCCCCGGCTCGCAGGGGTACGAGCCGGGGGCCGGGGAAGCCCGCGGGCGGCTGGCCGGATGATGAAGCCGGCTACCGATCGCCAGAGCGGTGAGGAGAGGACTCGCCGCCCGCGGGGGTTCTGTGGTGTCCCGCTCTACCTACACGCGCGGATCCCCATCGGGTGTCACCGCGCCCGCAGCCGCAGCACGCGCCGTGCCAGGATCAGCGCCCCACCGCCGAGCAGCAGCCAGACCGCGACCGGGACCAGCCCGCCCGTGGCCGCTGCGTGGGCGAGGGTCCAGAGGCGCTCGTCGCGCTGCGCCGCGGCCAGCTGTGAGCGGGGCGACTCGTCGGCGAGCTCGCTGGCCGTCAGGTCGGTCTCGATGCTGCGGATGGGCACCGCGACGGGTGCAGTGGCAGGTGCAGGCTCAGGCTGCGGCTGAGGTGCCACCGGCTCGGGCTGGGGCTCCGGCTCGACCACGGGTGGGTCGACGGGCTCCGGCTCGACGGGCGTCACGGCATCGGTGACCACCAGGGTCAGGGTCGCGGTGTCCCAGGCGCTGTAGTCCGGGCTGTACCCCTCGACCATCACGGTCCAGGTGCCGGCCGTCGTCGGCAGGACGGTCGCGGTACGTCCGGCACGAACCCATCCCATGCCATCGCGCAGGCTGACCGGGTCCGCGGTGGTGGCGTAGACGAGCAGGTCGTCGACGCTCACGCCGGTAGCCGATGCGCCGGTCAGCAGGTCGATGGTCGCGGTCTCGCCGACGGTCAGCTCGACCGTCTGGTCCTGCAGGTCGACTGTCGGGGTCGCAGCAGCAGGCACCGCCGTCACGGTGAGCGTCGCGGACCCGGTCAGGGTCCGTGCTGAGCCGGTGGCCGTGCCCGTGACGGGGATGATCACCGTGCCGGGCTCGGTCGGTGTTGCGGTGACCGTCGCACCGGTCTGGGACAGGCCCAGTCCAGCAGGCGCGACGTCGAGCGCGGCCGTCGCGGCCAGAGCCTCGGTGCCGACCGCTTCGGGCCGGATCTGCGCGCCGGTCAGCAGGTCGACGCTGGCGGACTGGCCCACAGGCACCGTGATGACCTGGTCCTGCAGGTCCAGACCACAGTCAGTCAGGACCGGAACCGCAGACTGGACGCTCTCGACGGTACCGTCTAGGCGCTCCAGCTCCAGGCGAGCGCTGGTGGTGTCGGATGGCAGCTCGATGACCGCATCGACGTGCCAAGTGGCCGGCGCTCCTGCGCCCGCAGGAGGAGCAGGATCTGTTGGATCCGACTGCACGTAGGCACGTGCCGTGCCACGCCCAGGCGTGGTGGATGTGGTGCCATCGCTGGAGAAGATCTCGGAGCTCCACCGGGCCACAGTCGGTGCGCCCTCGGATGGCGCCAGGCCGACATCTGCGACATGCGGCGCCAGCTCGTCACGTGTCGTGATGGACGCGTCCTCCGGTGGGGTCGTCCACGACCATGCGGTGACGTCACCACCGGCGGTCTGAGCAACGACTCGGACCGCGCTGCCCGCTCGCGGGTTCTCGTAGGGCGTCGGTGCGTACTCGGAGGTCCAGGCGGTCCGAGCGATGAGTCTGATGTCCGCGATTGGCAGCTCGGCGCAGAAGCCTCCGAGCTGCATCGATCCGCCGGTGGCGAGGCCGCTGGCTGTCACCTCGACGATGCCCGATCCTGAGTCGCTCGGCTCGGTCCAGCTGAAGGGGCCGGTGGTGACGTCGGGCAGGACGACGAGGTCGCCATCCGCCGCCGTGGCCGGCAGTGCCAGTCCCATGGCTCCTGCTGATGCGACCGCCACGGCAGCCGCTGCGCCCGCGATACGGGTCGCGATTCGATTCGTCATGTTGTACCTCCTGGTGCCGCTCTGGCTGCGGCGCAGGGCCGCAATCTGACGACCTCCAACATGCGCCGACGCCGCTGGCACCGGTCGTCGGGCAGCAGGAAGGCCCCGCCGTTGGACGGGGCCTTCCACTGTTTATGCAGGTCAGAGCGCTGAAGATCGATCCGTGGCGTGCAAGAGCGGTGTCATGCGCGGTCACAACGTGACCGGGCGCTGCGGCTCACTCAGCGACGGCCTCCAGGGCCATGACGGTGACGAAGGAGCCCACGGTGACCGTCGCGGACGGGTCGGCGTCGGCGTCCGCCCAGACCACCAGTGCGTCGGCGTACCCCTCACCTGTCGACACGAGCTCGACGTGCCAGCCGGCGCCCTCCACCACCCAGTCGAAGGCCCTGCGGTCGGTGTCGGGCAGCTGGATCTTGACTGGTGCAGCGCCCGGGACGATGACCGACGTGGGGGCGCATTCGACGTCGCCGTCCATGTCCAGATCCATCCACCGAGACAGGACCAGGCAGGCCGTCATCTCCTCATCGCCAAGCGTGAGGGGGATCTCGTAGACCTCGATCGGGTCTGCGATGAGCGGCAGCCAGCCGTCCGAGGTGCGCGCCTGTACCTCGACGTCGTACGTCGAGCCGCTCTGGACGAATCCGGTCACCACCGCGCCCAGCGGGCCGCGCTGGGTGAGCGCGCCGGAGGCCACGCGGATCTGCTCGAGGCCGCTGTTCCCCGCCAGCGCTGACAGGTCCAGCACGGCGTCGCTCCCGGTCGGGATCGTCGGCACGGACGCCGGAGCCGTGAGCAGCCCGCTACTCAGGTCGACTGGACGCACATCGTCCTGGTGCGACCGAGTCGGCCCGTCCAGCGTGGCCGGGTCGAAGGCCCCGCCGAGCCCCTTGCTCGCGTCGTCGGTCGGCTCACCACCGGGATCGGTGGTCTGCGTGGGCGAGGACACCGGTGGAGGCGTCGCCACGGGCTCGCTGCCGCCGCCCAGCCTGCTGCCGACAGCGATGCCGACGACCAGCAGCAGGACGGCGCCGACCGCGACGGCGACGGGCACGAGCTGGCGGCGGGACGGGGCGGACGCGGGGGTTGGGGCGCTCTCGTTCACCATGACAGACCTCCTGTTGCGTTGGTTTCCTCCCGATGTGCGGACGGGGTGGCGAGCTCGTCACCCCAGGGGATTGCACGGTCCGCAGACGCGGCGTCCGCGAAGGCGGCGTCGTCCCAGTTGAGGTCGACGGTGCCCAGGTCCAGCTCCTCGACCTCCGCCTCGAGCTCGTCCTCGACGGCGTCCGACATCGCCTCGACACCCCACTGCGTCGCCGTCGGAACGCCACGAGAGCGCAGGAGGGCAGCGAGCGTCGCCGTCGGTTCGTAGCCGACGCGCATGACACTGACGCCGCCGCCCTCGCCCGCCGTCACAGCGAGACCAGGGGTGGGTGGGTCGCCGAAGGCCGCCAGCGCGGTGTGCGCCTCGTCGATCTGATCCCCTGCGAAGAGCATCCCGAGTGCTGTCTTCGAGACGGGGTTCTTCGGTGGGCTGAGTTGCACGGCGCTGGACAGCAGGGACCTGAGCTCACCGCCGATGATCGCGGCGTCCGGCCGCTGGGTCGCGATGACGAGGTGGATGCCGACGAATCGCATCTCGCGCGCCAACTTCCCCAGCAGGTAATGCGTCATCGTCGTATCGGCCACGAGCTGCTTCATCTCGAGCTGTTCGTCGCTGTCCTTCTCTAGGCCGTTGACGACCTTCGAGTCGGGCATGACCAGCAGCGAGCTCGCCTCGTCCACGATGAGCAGCAGCGGACGCACGCGCTCACGCTCACGCACATCGGCAGGCAGCCGGTCCCAGCGATCCGCACCGTGTCGGGCGAGGATCTGCCGACGGCGCGTCCCCTCCGCGTACACGGCCTGCAGCGTCTCTCGGACCTGTGCCATGGAGTCGGTGCCCCAGGCCGAGATCCACGGCGCCAGGGCCCCGAAGTCGGTCCGCCCCTTAGATGGGTCGACGACCACGACGACGTCGAAGCCGCGCATGAGCGCGCCCGCAGCGAGGCAGTTGATGCCCACGCTCTTACCGCTGCCAGGAGGCCCCACGAGGATCGCGTGCGGGCCAAGCTCAAGATCGAGCGATACGACCTCGCCGTCAGGACCGACACCAAGCGGCAGCCGGGTCCAGTCGGCGGGGTCGAGGCTGTCCGGCAGGAGGTCGGCGAGCGGGACGGTCGCGGGGAGCTTCGGCTGGTCGCGACGCTCCAGCACGATGCGTCCGTCCCAGGAGCCTTCACTCAGCGCCCACCACGCTGCAACGCCCGGCAGGGAGTAGAGCGCGGCCGTGGCATCACGGCCACCGGGATGCCGGATGACCTCGTAGCTCTGCGGGAGTCCATCCGCACCCCAGATGCACCGGACGTCCACCTCCCAGGGCGATCCGCCGACCCCGTAGGCGCCTGCCAACCGGTCACGGACGGCAGTATCGAAGCTGCCTGCCCAGCAGGCCCGAGCGCGGCGCTCCAGCGGCGCCCACTCGGCCAGGCGTGCGCCTGCCTCGCGCAGCACGCGGTCGACGGCCTCGGCAGCCCCCTTCGCGTCCCAGCTGGCCACAGCCTCGCTGACGTCCCACGACTCCGGCGCGTCCTCGCCCAGGGTCACGACCTGGCAGCCCTGGCGGTCCGCAGCGGGCGCGACGGCCACGATCTGCAGGCCGCGCTCGGGGTGGGCGCTGCGCGCCGCACCGATGAGCCCGGCCGCACCGTTGGGACGGCTCGTGGTGCCCTCCGGCACGACGACGGTGACTGGCGCGCTCATCGTGCCACCACCCCGATCAGGCGCCGCATGTGCCCGTCACGCGGGCCGCGCACCGTCTGCGTGGCGCGGACGTGGGTCATCGTCACCCGGCGGCTGCCCTCCAGGTCCACTGCGGGTGCCTGCGGACGGGTGCGAGGCGCGTCGATGACCGTGGAGAGGTCGCCAGCGTCTGCGGCCTCACGCATCCGTGTCAGCGCGCGCTCCGCGGCGGTCAGGTCGGCGGAGTCGTACCGCCCTACGGCGAGGTCATCCGCGAATCGGAGCATCCAGCTCCGCGTCGCGACCGCCCCCATGAGCGCCAGCTCGGACCCGCCAGAGGCCTGGTCGACCTCGCGGTCCGCCGCCCTGGCGAGCTCGCGCGCCTGCCGGATGAGCGCGTAGCGACGAGTCAGGAGGTCTGTCATGCCGCACCTCCGAGCACGCCGTCGACGGTGCGCGCCTGGTCTGCTGGCGGGTAGAGGACGACGAGGCGGTTCTCCTCGGTCACGAGCACGAGATCGCTGAGGGTGCCGTCGTCACGGACCAGGAGGGCGCCGGTCTCGGCCAGGCGCCGGTCAGTGACCGGCGTGCTGTCGGTGCCGGTCGGGGGCTTCCAGCCGGCGGCCAGTGCGGCTGCTCGGGTCGGGAAGATCTGGGTCGTGGTGGTCATCGTGCTCTCCTCTCGTCAGGGGTGGCGGGGGCCGGTGTGAGCGGCCGGCCCCCGCCGGGTCGGGGTCAGCGCTTCAGCTGCCGGCGGACATGCGCCTGGCGGGGACCGCGTGCGGTCTGCGTGGCGCGGACGGGCACCGTCGCGACGTGCAGAGGCGCCTCGAGGTCGACTGCCGGACCGCCGGTCGTGGGTGCAGGACCGTCACCGTCAGGGCCGCTGCCGCCGTCGGGGCCGTCCTCGTCGTCCTCGTCCTCGTCGTCGTCCTCGGCGAGGTCGTCGAGGTACTCCTGCTCCTCGACCCCCCAGCGGGCGATGGCAGCGTCCACGTCAGCTTCGATCTCGTCCGCTGACAAGTCGCCGGCGTAGAGCTCGTTGGCCGCGTCGCTGAAGCGCGTCTCGTACACGCTGCCGCTGGGATAGGCGCGCTCGACCTCCAGATCAGTCCCGCTCCAGCGCCAGGACAGGCCAGGTGTGGCCGCCGCCACACGATCGAGCGCGTCGCTCAGATCGTCGCTCGCCTCCTCAGTAGCTTCCTCGATCCAAGCCATCTGGCGCTGTCCGCCCGGCTCCCAGGCGTTTTCCTCGACCGCCTGGCGCAGCGCGACGAGCACGGCCGGCCCGTCCTCGTCCTCGTCGTAGCCGCCGTCGAACTCCGCGACCGTGTTCGAGCCGTCGAAACCGCTCGAGTAGGCATCGACGGCCGCCTGAGCCTGGCGGCGGATGGCCTCCAGAAGCTCGTTGTAGGCCTGTGCGCTCATGGCCGGGACCTCGATCTGCCGGACGTGCCCGTGCCAGACATCCGACGGGGTGCCGGATCGATCGGCGTCGTAGTGCTGGACGCTGAGCTCGCCGGTGCGCAGGTCGAGCTCGACGCAGCTCTCCTCGCGGGGGTCGTCGAGGTCGTAGAACGGCTCCGCGTCGCGGGCCGGGGTGATTCTGATCTCTGCCACGTCGTCTCTCCCTCTGCCCCCGTAGGGGGCGGTCATCTACCTGGACGTCACTCAACATGCGCCGACTCATCGCGCCCCCACCCCGCACATGAGAGGAACCCGGCCGCTTGGACCGGGTTCTTCAGTGTTTGTGCAGGTCAGAAGCGTGTTTGGGTGTGTGATACCGAGCCGTCGGGTGCAATGCGCGGTCGCCTGGTGTCCCTACTCGCCGCCCTCGTCTCCGGGGTGGATCTCGTGCACCGCAGCGGTGACGCGGTTGCCCCGCTGCGCGGACTCGTAGGCGGACGCCACATCGGTGAGCAGGCGTCCGATCTGGCCCAGGTGCCGGTCGACGACGCGCGAGATGTCGGTCTCGTCGAAGATCGGTCCGCTCGGCCGGAACCACGCCGCAGCCCGCTCGGCGTGCGGGCGCACCGCATCAAGGAGCCGGCCGAGCTCGTCAGCCGGCAGGGGCGGCACGGGCCAGCCGATGGCGTGCCCGACGAGCTGGACGTCGCCGGTCGTGACCAGACCGGTCGCGAGGTCGACGGTGAGCAGGTCGTCATAGCTGACCTCCGTCACCGGGCCGCCGTCGAGGCGATCTGCGAGGTCGGTCAGCCACTGCACGATGCGCGGCTGCGGGGTGTCGGTTGCGGTCATGGTGTCTCCTGTCGTCGAGGTCATCGGGCACCTACTCGGCGGACGTGCGCATCCCGGTGGACGCCATCGCGGGTGGTCGTGGCGCGGACGTGGACCGTGCGGACCCCACGCGGGGCCTCGAGGTCCGCGGCGGGGGCCGTGGTGGCCCAGCGAGGCGTCCAGCTCTCGTCCTGCCACGGGTCATAGGCGGCGGGTGCAGGAGCCACAGCGGCAGCGGCACGGGCAGCGGTGCGCTCACGCTCGACGCGGCGCTCCTCGCGCATCTCACGGATGCCGGCGGGGATGTCGTGCACGAGGTAGCGGCCGAGCGCCTTCGCATCCTGGCCGCGGTTGTAGGCCCAGGCCTTCGCCACGCGGCCGACGTACGCGGCGCCATTGCGGGCCTTGCGAGCGGCCCAGCCACGCAGACGCTGACCGACGGTGGGCCTGGTGCGCCGCTCGACGTACGTCGAGTACGCGGCCAGAGCCCGGCGCGCCCGGCGGTCCATCAGACCGGCACCCGGCCCGCGCCAGGCGGCAGCCTGCCTGATCGGCTTGACGGTCCGATTCAGGTCGCGGACGAGCTCACGCCTCTCCTTGTCCGTCAGCCGACGGCGCACCTGAGTGGCCATCTGACCCTCCGGCGGCTTCCACCCCGCGGGCTGCTGAGTGCTGCGGACCTTCCCCGTGGCCGGGTTGAGCACGATCCACGTCACGCGCTTCTCCTGACCGCCCCGCTGCGCACCGGCGCGCCGTGCGCCGCGCTGCGCGGCCCACGGGTCCACGGGGCGCGTCGTCTGCTGTGTCGCCATGTCGTGCTCCTCTCAGGTGCGGGTGGTTGGTCAGCGCTTGCGCCGCTGCTCGCGGGTGTAGGTGTAGCCATCGACGCGCTTGCCCTGCCGCGTGTGCGCGGGGACGTGGACGACGTCCACGACCGTCACCTGCTCGAGGTTGGGGCTGACGCCGATGTAGTGGGCGAATCCGTCGAAATGCCCCGCGTCGATCGCGTTGACGAGCCCGTAGTAGTCGTCGTGGGGGTCGTGACGGCCACGTGCGTCGGTGATGGTGCCGGTTTCGCGGTGGATGCCCTTCCGGTTCCATCCGGCACGGCTGTAACCATCGGGGCCGTAGAGGTCGCCGGTCTCGCGGTGGTGGCCACGGAAGTCGAAGCCGCCGCGGTCGAAGCCGGCCTGGTCGTACCCCTCGAAGTCGTACCGGCCCTCCCACCGGGGGTTGTACCCCGAGCGGTCGAAACCGCGCCGGTCGAGGCCGCGGCGGCTGTAGCCGTCCTCGCCGTAGTAGGTGCCGGTCCGCTGGTGGCGCCCGGCGGCATCGAAGCCGCCGGGGTCGACCTCACTGCCGGTGTCCCGGTGGACCGCGCGGATGTCGAAGCCGGCGCGGTCGAAGCCAGCGCGGTCGTACCCGTACTCGTCGAAGCCCTCGCCATCGAAGCCGTTGCGGGGGTTGCCGGCGCGGTCGCGACCGTAGGAGTCGAACCCCTCGCGGTCGTAACCATCGGCGTCGAGACCGGACATCCGGTAGCCGTCCGCGTCGTAGCCCGCCCGGGTGTACCCGTGCCGGTTGAAGCCGGCGCGGTTGTAGCCGAACCGGTCCCGCCCGTCGGCGTCGAAGCCGTCGGCGTCAAACGTCCGTGCCATGGTCATCCCCTACCTATCTGCCCCGTGAGGGGCTGGTCGTACTGCCGGTCGAGGTGATCCACCTCTACCTATCTTTCATGCGCCGACTTGGCAGGCGGGCTCCTGGCGCCGCACGGAACTCCGGGGCGGAACGGGGTTCTCAGCCCCTCTGACCAGCACAAACAACCGTGAGACTGAGCCGTCGTGTGCAATCCGCGGTCACGCGGTGTCCGAGCGCTGTCAGGGCCCGTGCGGGGCCCGCCTGGCGGGCGCCATCCCGCGGCCGGGGGCGTAGACGAACTCCGCGTCGGCCGCCAGCACGGTCGGCACGGTCGGCATGGCGCGCAGGACGCCGCCTGTCGCTGCGAGGAGCTCGCGCTCGGCGGCATCGTCGGCCGTGGCGATCTCAAGGAGACTGCGGTGAGTGCTCAACTCGGCCAGCCTGAAGCCATACTCCCAAGCGCGCCGGTCCACCGCGTCACGCTGCGCGACCACGCCCGGGGGCAGATTCGTAGCCACCCACGACCCATCCGGCTGGCGGCTCAGTTGGGTCTGGTGACGCTCCATCTCACCGTCGCTCAGGGCGTAGATCGCCTGCACCTGTACCTCGGTCAGATCGCGTCCGCGGCCGGCGAGCTTGCTGCGGATGACGCGGCCGACCGTCCACGCGACGGCGACCTGTGCTGCGGCCGCGACACGCAGCCACGACCCGGCTTCCAGTGGGCCGATGTCGGGGACCTCGAGGTCCAGGTGCTCGCTCGCGAGCAGGATCGCCGGCACGCTGGCGAGCAGCGCGACGAAGGCAGCCAGCGCGACCGGGCTGCCGCCCTGATCCGCGGACGCCCAGCGGGCGCGGATGTGCTTGGCGACGCTGCCGAACGTCGGCTCCCCGGCGCAGGCGACGAGCAGCAGCACCGTGATGGCCACCACCCAGCCCCACAGCGGCAGCAGCACGGCGGCGATCATCAGGACCAGCGAGACCCTGACGACGGCCGCTGCGCGCCGGTTCGTGCGTGCGCGCTCGTCCGCACCTGTGGCCGTCGCGACCTGGCGCCCACCACCAGTGATGCGCCGCACCAGGCCTGTGATCGTGCGGGCGGTGCGGTGCCACCGCGCGAGCTTGGCGACGATCCAGAGGATGGCGACGCCGATGACGACGGCCAGGACAGTGATGCCGATCGACCGGATCTGATCGAGGAGATCGTTCATCAGATGCGCTCCTTCCGGCTGAAGAGCCTGGTGACGCGCGGGCCGAACGCCACGGCAGTGCCGAGGCCGACGACGAGGAGCGCAACGACACCCCACTGCTTGACCTCACGCAGCGGGTCGAGCTTGGTCTTGGTGTCGTCTGCCTTCTCGCTAGCCTTGTCGGTGAGTTCGTCAGTCTTGTACTTAATGTCAGACCACTCGTCCTTGGCCTTGTACTTGATCTCCTCCCAGGTGCTCGACGTCGGCGACGCGGACGGGTCATCGGTGGCGGCGAGGTCCTCCGCCTGTACCCACATGACCTCGTCGTCCCACTCGACAGCGGTCCAGCCATCGACGAGCGTCTGCCCGACCATCAGCTCGGTCCCGGCGTCCACGGTCTCGACGACCTCAGCCCCGACGCTCGCCGGTACGTCGACGAGGTCGACATCGGTGCTCACGGTGCGCTGCGTGGCGCGCGCGAGCAGTGCGTCATCGTCGGGGGTCAGGTAGACACGATCGGCGTAGGTCCAGCCCTCGAGGCTGCGGCCCACGACGCTGACGTACCGGAAGCCGGCGTTGTCACCGAAGAGCGCGGCGCCGCCGACGTCGCCCTCCTGGGTCGACTCGCTGGTCTGTACGGCTTCACCGGGCTCGACCTGACCGAGGCGCGGTGCCTGGGCGGTGGGGTACGCGAAGACGGGCGCGCTCTGAGAGAGAGCCGCGACAGCAGCGGACCCCAGGCCCACTCCGGTGGAGTGCGGCTGGGGCTTGATGCCGAGCCTGTCCAGGCGCGGCGCGTCGACGACCAGCGCGACATCACCGCTGTGGACCCATCCCCACGTGCCGGCGTCGAGCTCCACCGCGTACCACTGGGTGCCAGTGGCCTCCTCGGTGATGGTCGCGCTGCTGCCCGACACCTCGACGCCGACCTGCAGGGTGCCGACGACCGGCTGCTGGAAGCCAGGGTCTACCCGGACCTGCGCGGGCGAGAGCGCGATCAGGGTGGCGTCCATGTCCGGCTGGGCGAGCACGTGGCCGTCAGCCTCAGCCGTCACGGCCGGGTTGGGAGCGGGCGCCACGGCCGCTGCCGTGGTCAGAGTGACGAGCGCAGCGGCGAGCGCGGCTGCGGTCAGGATGCGGGGTGTTCTCATGGGGTCCTCCGGCGGGTTGATGTGCGTCCGTCACTGGACGACATGCGCCGGACGTGCGGACGGCGCTGAGGTCGTGCCTCAGCGAGCTCGTCGACGGCCCGCCAGGCGGCCGTGTCGATGCGGCGCAGGGCGACCCGCGCCCCGGTCTCATCGGTCCAGATCTCGGTCAGCTCGGCGTCCCAGTCGACGTCCAGCACTGTCGCCATGCCGGTCCCGACCACCGGCGCGACGGTGACCGTGGGGGCAGCCGCATCGCCGCCGATGAGGACGGTCAGGCTGCCCCGCAGGCCGAGCGTCGTGATGCGGATCTGCGCCGAACGCACGGCGACGGCGAGCAGGTCGGACAGCGTCGCGTCGACGTGGCGCTCGACGATGGCGAGCATGGCCGCGTGATGGGCCGCGAGAGCTGGGGTGGCGGGGACGAAGAGCGTGTCCGGCATGGTGGCCTCCTGGGTGGTCGTCGTGTGGCGGTCTGGGCTCCTCACGAGCCCCTATTGAGAGGCTCTGTCAGTTGTGAAATCGCGTCTATGGGACTCGCGCCGTCAACGCTGCGCTCATGCAACTGGATGCCGTTTGCGCAGGTCAGAACCCGCGTGTGGTCCGCAGCGGATGGTGAAAGACGATCCGCGGCGTGAAGGCCGCGTCAGGCGGCTACGAGCTCGCGGGCGGCCCGTGCGTCGCGCCAGACCGTCACGCCGCTGACGCGCAGGACCGCAGCGATGGCGGCGTCGTCCAGACCAACGAGCGGCTCGCGAAGCGCCTCGGCGATGACCGCACGGTCAGCCGGCTGAAGCCCGGCGGGGATCAGACCACTCAGGTGCAGGAGCTTCACGCGCGTGCCGAGCCGGGTGACCGGCACCCCGGCGCGGGCCTCCACCGCAGCGGCGAGGAGCTTGGCCAGGCCGCGCGCGCCGTAGCGGCCCGCGTAGCGCACCAGGTCGTGGGTCTCCGCCTGGGGGATGCGGGCGTTCGTCATCGTGACCGCGCATGCCTGCATCACGCGGCGAACGCCGGGGTGCGGGCGACGCTCGGCAGGCCGCACGGCCGCGATGCGCTCGGCTACGTCGGCGCGGACGCTCGCGACGACACCGGCGACGATCCGCTTGAGCGTGCCGAGCGGCACGCCGGACGCGCTCGCGATCTCCGGCAGCGTCATGCCCCGGTTGCGCAGGACGGCGACGTGACGCTGGACGACCGCGACGTCGACCTTCTGCGGGCCGGTCCCGAGCTCGCGACGCGCACGGCGGCGGCGCTCGTAGGCCGCGTGGCGCGCCCGGTGTGCCTCCAGGTCGGTCACGACCCTGCGCGCGGCGCTCACGGCCGCGGGGTCAGCGCCGCCCGGGATACGGGCGAGCAGGTCGTTGTCGTTGGCGAAGAGGGCGCTGGCGATAGCGCGGTCCTCGCGTGTCAGGGTTGCTGCATCCATGGTGTTCCCTCTCTTGACAAGCGGACATCGGTGTTGGGTTGGTGGCCGGCCGCTGGGGATCGACCTCGGGCCTCCCCGGCGGGCCGGGTCTCATGCGGCGGCTCTCGTGCTCGCGCGAGCTGTCGGCGTGCCTGTGCGGACCCAGGTCAGGCAGTCGCGGCAGCTGAGCAGTGCGTAGGCGGTGGTCTGCGCACGGGTGGTGCCTGCGCGGATCAGGCGGGTCCCGCCGCAGCTGGGGCATCCGTCGCGGTCGCCGGTCAGTAGTCCGACGTGTGCGGTGGCCGGTAGCCACGGCAGCAGGTGCAGGTAGAGCTGTTCGGTGAGTGCGACGTCCTGGCGGCAGTAGCGCGCCATGCGGGCCCATGACCGTGGGTCGCCGGCCATGCAGCCGCGCCACAGCTCCATGCCGCCGGTGTGCACCTTCGCCCCGAGCCCGAGCTCCTGGGCGACGAAGTCGAGCTTCGCGGACAGGGGGCGGAACCGGCGGCGCACGGTGCGGTAGAGGTCGATGTGCCGGCTGGGGGCTGCGGGTCCGAGACCGATGCGCGCGAAGTGCCAGCTCAGCACCTTCTCGTCGAAGCCGAGGCCGTTGTAGGTCACGACGGCGTCGGCGGCGCTGAGCGCGGCGTGTACCTGACGGAGCATCGTCTCCTCGCCGTCGCGTTCGTCGACCCAGCTGACCTCGCGTTCGCCGAGCCACCTGTAGCCGACGCCGAGGACCCGTGACGGCTCGACGATCTGTGCGAGACCGACGTTCTGATCGCGCGTGCCCCACACGAGAGCGGTCGCGGGCGCGCACTCGATGTCGTACGTGAGGATGCGGGCCGGCTTTCGCGCCATGCGGCGTCGGTTCGCGGCGGCGCGACGATGCGCGACCGTGGTCAGGTCCGAGACGACGGCGGTCATGGCGCCACCTCCGTGGTGTCGGCCGCGCGCATGCGTCGGCGCTCCATGGCGGTGTGACCGCCCCGCACGAACCACCTGTCGGGGGTGGTGCTGGTGAGGTCGTCGGTCAGGCACGCATCCCGGACGGGGCAGTGCTGGCAGCCGGCCTCGATGACGAGGCGGTCGCGCAGCGCCAGGGTGGCGGGAGGTAGGTCTGCGGTGATCAGGTCGCGCAGCGGTGGCTGTGCGCAGACGGCCTGGGTGCTCCAGTGCTGGTCAGAACGTGCCATCGCCGGGCACCTCCTCGGTCGTGGTGGTCTCGAGATCGATGCCGAGCTTCGCGACGGGGACGATCCAGCCGCGCGGGCGGCTGGGGATTCCGACGGTGTTGTGGCGTACGTCGCGGCCACCGACGTAGCCGGCCGCGGTCATCGCGGCCTGCAGCTTGGCCGGGGCGATACCGAGCTGACCGGTGCGGATGGCTGCCGTGACGGCGCCGGGGGTGACGACCACGCTGGTGCGGTCGCGGCTCAGCCACCCCAGGAGCTCGCCACGGGGGACCCACAGCGCGTCGCGGCTGTCGTCGCGGTGCCATCCGCAGGCGGCGGGGCTCTGCGGGCGGGTTCCGTCATGGGCCTGGACGTAGGCGACCCGACGCTCGACCTGGTCGGCCAGGACTGCCAGGACGCGAGCTGCGGGGTCTGCCTCGAGGTGGATGTGCTGGTTGCCGGTCACGAGCCGGCCCAGGGCGGGCTTGATGACGGCCTGCCATGAGGGCATGAGGTCCAGCACGCCGTGCTCGCGTGCCCAGCGCAGGAGCATCCGCCAGCCTGTGGAGACCACCGAGGCGGTTTCGCCTGCCCGGTCGGTGCCGAGGTGCTCCATCGACAGGCGCCACTGGTGCTCAGCGTCCTGGCGCAGGTGGAGCAGCGGGTCCTTGCCGGAGGCCTGGGCCTGGGCCATCAGCTGTGCGAGCCAGCGCATGTAGTGCGCCCACGCGGCACGGGCGAGCCCGGTGGCGCCGTAGGTCGCGTTGAAGTGGTCGACGGCGCCGCCCGCGGCGAGGTCGACGTCACCCTCGACGAGCTCGACGACGGCGACACGCTGCATCGTGGCGCCGTCGGGGTGGGCCTCCTCGCCGGTCATCAGCGCGACCGTGCTGATGGGCAGGCCACGGCGCATGCCGCCCTCGCGGGTCGCCTTGGCGTTGCTCGCACCGGTGTACGCGCCGCGTGCGAGCGCACCGAAGGCCCGCTTGACGCCGAGGTCGCCCTCATCGCCCGCGAGCTTGAAATCGTCGGCGAAGAGGGGGGCGTCGCGGTGCCAGGAGGCGACGGCCTTCGCGGCGGCCTCGGACGACCCGGGCAGGTCCAGCGCGAAGCTCGCAGGCCCGGTGCTGTTCCAGAACCAGGACGCCGCGCCGAGCAGGTGGCTCTTGCCGACCTTCGGGAGCGCCTTGGTCAGGACCGAGCAGCGGCGCGACAGCCGCAGCGGGGCGGCAGCCATGCCTCCGATCAGCGCGACCCCTGCCTCCGGGCGCTGGGGTGCCATCGCGAGCAGCGCTGCGAACGCCTGCACGGCCTCGCGCAGCTCTGCCCCCTCGGCGACGTGGGTCCAGCCCGTCGTGCGCTGGGCGTCGGTGAGGGCGTCGTCGTCGGACCCGGCCGGTGGGCCGGCGGTGATCGCGTCGGTCGGCCCGTCGGCGGTCATCGACCCGGCGGGTGCTACGAAGGTCGGCCCGTGCTCGGGGTCGACCAGCCACCCGGTGGAGGTGAACCGGCGGCCAGGCACCTGGCCGGCGCCGTCAGCGCCCAGGATGCGCAGACAGTTCGCCACGTAGGCGCGGTGGGCGGGACGCTCAGGCAGCGCGACCGCCGCACCGGCGTAGTCGACAACCCTGGCTGCGTCGGTGCTCTCGGTCTCCGAGAGGTCATCGACGGACCAGCGGCGGCGGTCGGCCCGGATGATCTCGACCGCCCAGCGGGGGCGCACGCCGGTGACCGGTGCTGCGAGGCCCCGGGCGTCGATCTGGATCTGTGTCTCGTAGCGGGTGCGCCACGCGAGCCAGTCCGTGATGCGCTCGACGACGAGCACCTCGCGCTGCTGCTTCTCGTCCCACTTCTTCGAGCCGGCCCACAGCCCGTGCTCAGGGCCGCCGACGACTGCCATGACGCCGTCCTGCACGAGGATCTTGCGACCGGACCAGGCCGTCAGCAGGTCCGGCACGGTGACCCCGGCCTCGCCCATCGCCGTGGCCACCAGGTCGGCTGCGGGCTCGTCGATGAAGATCTCGTGCGCAGGAGGGGCGGCGTTGAGCAGGAGCGTCAGCGGGTAGAGCTGTCCAGTCGCGAGCTCGGCGGCCAGGTAGTCGTCCGCGCCGCGCTTCGGGTCAGCCTCGGTGGCCGGGATGCGCGGGATGTAGACGGTCGCGCCGTACTTCTGCAGGAGCTTCGCGGTCTTCCGCAGAGCGCTCTTGACCATCGCGTTCGTCATCGAGTCGGCGTCGAAGGCGAGGTACACGTCGCGACCACGCAGGGGCATCTTGGTGAGCCCCGGAGCAAGGCGCGGGTCGGCGCCGTCCTTTCCTGCGATGAAACCGAGCGTCACGCCGGTCAGGGTCACCGGGCATACCCGAAGGCCCTCACGGAATGCGGAGGTCAGCATCGAGTCGGCCTTTGCCTGACCCTCGGTGATGATGAGGGGGACATCCGTGTCCTCGAGCCAGTCCATTGCCAGCGGGTGCACGTCCGGTGGCAGCGTGCCGTCCTCGCGGTGCAGGCCCCCGGGGATGACGAACTTCTGCCCGGCCGTGGCCGGTGTCTCCAGCCGCAGCTGGAACGTCACGGGGAAGAACGGATCGTCGGATGTGGCGCTGTACAGGGGGATCACCATCGCCGAGTTACCCTCGGCGTCGACCGCCTTGCGGACCGCAGCGCTGTAGCCGCCGTGCTCGAGGTCAGGCAGCATCCCGGCCGACGTCGCGGTGTACAGCTCCCGTTCACGTGCCACCCGGGGCCCTACGGCCCGCACGCGCTGGTAGGCACGGTGCGTCTCCGACAGGCTCTGCGGCCAGTCGGCCTCGGTGCCGATGTCCTGCACCAGGCGTGGGTCCGGGACCATCCGGGCCGCCACAGTTACTGTTCCGGTCATTTTTCGTCCTCGCTTCTGCGGGGTGTTCAGTCCCACATCGTTCTCGCGTCTCGTCGGCTTGTTCAGGGCCGCTGAGACGAGAATCCCTCGGATCGAAAAACCGGTGTGTCGCATTGGGTCTAAACCGCAAATCTGAGGTATTGTGATGGCAAGAGCTCAGGAGGTGAGTTCATGGCCAGGCTGATCGAGCAGCACCCCGAGGTCGCAGCGTGCGTCCAGCTCGTCCACGACGGACGGGCCGTGGATGAGCTGACCAGCGGCAGCGCCGTTCTCGTCGACGCCGCCTGCCCGGTGTGCGGGACCCTGCGCGAGCGTGTGCGCGTGGCCGATCTCGTGCGACGTCCCCGGTGCCGCGCCTGCTCACCGCGCTCCACCAGGCGCCCTGACGCCCCGACCGGTGTCGCGCCGATGACGCTGCGTCAGTGGGTGCTGACCCGGATGGCCGACGCCGGCAGCGAGCGCCCTGGCCCGTGCCCGCGCTGCGATCGCGACGGGGGACGCGACGCCGGCCTGGTCATCGTCGGTACCCAGGGCGCGCACCGTGACGCCCTGCTGGACCGCCCCGGGTGCGCGCACCGCCCCCAGCGGGCATGGGGGATGCACCTGCTGGCCGAGCTCGTCGACCGCGCAGCCGCCGAGCTGCCCGCCGGCAGCTCGCGCATCGTGGCCTGGTCATGTCGCCTGTGTGCGTACCGCTGGCAGGACTCGATCCGTCACCGCACCACCGACGGGCGCTCGTGCCCGCGCTGCACCGTCGTCGCGCAGCACCGCACGCTCGCGGTCCGGCACCGGCGTGAGCTCCCGCAGATCCTCGAGCGTGAACTCGTCGGGCTCGTCGTCGACGCTGACGGCGCACCGGTGACCGAGCAGGGAGCCGACGGCGACGACGACGCGGTCCGTGAGACCGCACCCGGGCAGCTGAAGCCCGACGACCCTCGCGTCGCGCGCTGGCGCTGCTCCTGCTGCGAGACCACCTGGGACCAGCCAGTCGCAGACCGCTACGACCTCGCGACCGGACGTGCGGGCCGCGACGAGCTGCCTGGCTGCCCCCTGGCCGAATGGACCGCGCGCACCCGCCGCACGGACCCCCGGCTCGCGATCGACGGCCCCCACGGCCAGGGCAACCCCCACATGGGCCCCGTCACGCGACGAGTGCCACTCCTGCGCGAGCGCGCCTACGGCGACGACGTACGCACCCCGCGTCACGCCCGTGACGCGGTTGCGGCGCTGGCCGCCCAGCTCGCGGACGCGGCGCTCTCCAGGCAGAAGAACTCCGCGACCACCCATCCACGCGCTCGGGTCGCCTCGAGCGCCACAGCAGTCACGCGTGCCGCTCAGCCCCAGCCGGTGCTCGCACCCGACGGACGCCCCCTCCACGAGTCCTGGGCGGTGGAGCTGCGCGCGATGACTGCTGTCGACGCCGCTGCTGCACGCCGTACACACGCCTGACGGGCTCTACAGCGCGGACCTGTCCATCTGTGTCCACCCGTGCCCAACCCGTGTCCAGTCGTTTTTGGCCTCTGACCTGCACAAACGCACTGTGTCCACTCTGTCCATAGAACCCACAGAGATTCCCATAGTGGGGGGAGAGAAGCGTAAAGACAGACACTTACGCGCGAGAGAGAACTTCTATGGACACACTGGACACTACACGTACATATCTACGTTTACGCAGGTCAGAGGCTGTTTTTGGGGCGCAGAGGAGGTGGACAGTCACTGGACACAGGTGGACACAGATGGACACTCCCCAGGCTGACGGCACCGCCGGTGCACGGCTACGCTTGAGCCAAGCGCACCGTCGGCCGGTCACGTTCGGCTGTTCACCGGACCAGCTCCCCTCGAGCCTCGCTTCTCGACGGGTCGAGCGCCCACCGGCCGGCGGACGCGCAGAGCGGCGCCGCCTGGCCCGTGTGCTGCAGCTGAACGGAGAGGGTGTGGCTGTGCCGCTCGTTGATGATGTCATCGCCGCACGTGCTGCCCTCCGTGGCTTGGAGGGGGCAGTCGCTCGTCACCTTCGCGATCGCGCCGATGCTCGCGACCCCCGCAGACTCGAGGTGGCCTTCGCCTCACTGGTTGAGAGCACGTGGTGGATCGCGTCACTCGATGGGCATCTGTGGCAAGAGGGCAAGACGCCCGAAGGGGAGCGGTACAGGCGGTTGCGCGACGGCGACACAGACGGTCGCTACGTGTCGGCGATGATCTGGGCGCGCGACCGGCACTATCACCAGTTGCCGTTCTCCGCCGAGGTCGACGAGACACCCTTCTTCGGCTCTCGCGGCGGGCCGCCTTTCCACATCAGTTCCGGACTCATCTGGCGCACCTCGGCGGAGCTGGCCGCGGACGGAGAGCGACGGTCGCCTGCCGGATCGCGGGAGGCATTCGACCGGTACGTCGCGGGCAAGAAGACAGGCGTAGCACTGTCGCACTGCCTGCAGTGGTTCCAGTCGCTCACCCAGCCGCCGCACGACTACCTGCCGGCGGTGGACGAAGGCTGAACTGGTCCCTAGAAGATCGACGCGGCATTACCTGGCGACGGCCGGCGTCGAGGTGCGTGATGTCACCCGCGTGTCGGCGACCATGATGTGGCGGGTCACCTCGCTAGGGTGACTGCAGCTCAGGTCGTGGCTGGGGGGTGAGAATGACCGACAAAGCTGTCGAAAAGGACTCAGTCCTGTGGTCAGCTGCTCCTCACACCCTGGCCAAGCACGGCGTGTACCGCCAGTACCTCAGTAAGTGGATGCCGATCATGATCCACAGTTGGAAGGGCGACGTCACGTACGCCGAGGGGTTCGCCGGGCCGGGCATCTACACGGCTGGGGAGCCCGGATCGCCCGTGATCGCTCTTGAGACGCTGATCCGCGATCCGGACCTGCGTGTGAAGGCCCGCGACCTTCGGTTCCTCTTCGTCGAGAAGGACAAGCGTCGAGTCGCGCGGCTCCGCGAGCAGCTCGCGATCGCAGCGCGACCGGTGCCGCTGGAGGACCTTCCCCGCTACGGAATCGACCTGGCCGTGGAGGCTGGTGACTACGACCCGGCGCTCCTCGAGCTGCTGTCGAAGCACGACGCGTGGGGCCGACCGATGCTGGTAGTTCTCGACACGTACGGTGGCGGCGTCAAGCTCGACCTCGTCCGGCGAATCGCGAGCAACCCGTCCAGCGAGGTGATCATCACCTTCGAGCCACAGATCTTCTTGCGCTTCGCGACGGCGGCCAACGTGGTCCATGGCGATGCCGTGTTCGGTGACGCCGGGTGGAGGCAAGTCGCCGACCAGCCGAGCGCCACAAAGGTCCGGTGGGTGATCGGTAGGTACCGCGAGGTGCTGCACGACGCTGGCTTCCCGTACGTCCTGACCTTCGAGCTCGTCGGGAAGGTCAACTCGCTGTTCCTCATCTTCGGGACCACCCATGTTCGGGGCCTGCAGAAGATGAAGGAAGCGATGTGGGAAGTTGACCCGATCCAGGGTGTGCAGTACAGGGACCCGGCCGACCCTGACCAGCAGTTGCTTGACATTGAGCTCGAGCCCCACACGGAACCGCTACGCCGCGAACTGCTGCAGTACTTGCGCCGCACGGACGAGAACACTGCGAGCGTCGGGGACCTGCGGCGCTATGCGCTGTACCGGACGGTCTACAAGGAGAGCCAGGTCAAGCCGGTACTCGACAAGCTTGTCGTCGCCGGCCTGGTTGTCGGCGACGGCGCCGAAGGGCACGTGCGGCTCGGCGGGAGCGTCCGGCTGACCGAGACCGGTCGCCGCAACGGAGGATGAGCATGGACATCGACTGGGACGCAGTGTCCGACGGCGACGGCCTGAGCTCGATCCGCGAGCCCGCCGCGTTGTTCGACGCCCTGCCAAACAAGCAGCCCGGCCTGGGCTACCTGCGGCAGGTCCAGGCGACAGTCCTGGCGCGGTGGTCACCAAAGCGTGACGCCAAGGACCTCGTCATCAAGATGAACACGGGCACCGGCAAGACGATCGTCGGGCTTCTCATCCTGCAGGTGAGCCTGCACGACGGTGCCGGGCCCGCGCTGTTCCTCGCGCCCACACCGCACCTCGCCGAGCGGGCGGCCGATGAGGGAAGGCGCCTCGGGCTTCCCATAGTCACCGACCCGTCGAGCCCGAAGTTCGGATCCGGTGAGGCAATCTGCGCCACGACGCTGCAGACGCTGTTCAACGGCAAGACGCGGTTCGGGCTCGACGGTGTTGGAACGCCGGTGAAGGTTGGCACAATCGTCATTGACGACGCGCATTCAGCCATCACCCGCCTCGAGGAGTACAGCCGAGCTCTGATCCACCCCGACAACAAGACCAAGGCCTACGACCAACTTCTCGCGTTGTTCGAGACCGAACTGAACGCCCAGGGCGCCGCCACTCTGCTCGACATCAAGGACGGGGATCGCAGCGCCGTCATGCGGATCCCGTTCTGGGCATGGCAGGACAGTGCCGCTGACGTCCTGAAGATCCTGCACCCGCACCGCAACACGCCCATGTTGGAGTGGCAGTGGCCGCTGGTCAAGGACCACCTGGCTCTGTGTGAGGCGACCTTGACCAGCAGCGGCCTGGAGATCGCGCCTCCACTGCCACCCGTGCAGAAGTTCCCGAGCTTCGCCGATGCCAGGCGCCGTGTGTACATGACCGCCACGCTCGCGAACGACTCCGCGCTCGTGACCCACTTCGCGGCGGATCCCGCGACAGTGGCCGCAGCGATCGTCCCGGACTCTGCCGCCGACCTCGGTGACCGCCTCGTCCTGGTACCGCAGGAGCTAGTGCCGGACCTGTCTGACGCCGACCTGCGCACGGCGGTCGCGTCGATCGCGGTGACCGACAACGTCGTTGTTCTAGTACCGAGCAAGGCCCGCGCGCACGAGTGGACCGACGTCGCGAACGAGACGGTCTCAGACTCGAAGCAGATCGCCGAGGTCGTCGCCCGGCTCCAGGCCGGCATGGTCGGCCTCGTAGTCATCGTGAACCAGTACGACGGCATCGACCTGCCCGACGACGCATGCCGTGTCCTGGTCATCGACGGACTGCCGCAAGCAGCGTCCGGCTCAGAAAGGCGCGAGTCAACGGCGTTGCGCGACAGCAACACCATCACAGCCCGGCAGGTCCAGCGTTTCGAGCAAGGCATGGGGCGGGGGGTCCGCTCACGCGAGGACAGGTGCGCCGTCCTCGTGATGGACCGTCGGCTGGTCGACCTGATCTCGCGCCCGGAAACAGCTGCACGCCTCTCCCCCGGCACCCGCGCCCAGCTTGAGCTATCGCGGCGAGTCGCCCGCAGCCTCGGCGGCCGTACGGACATAACGATGGACGGTGTGGTTGACCTGATCCGGAAGGTCATCGATGGGGCAGAGGACTTCCGATCCGCCGCCCGCAAGGCCCTCGTCAACGTCGTCTACGAGACAGCCCCGCTGCTCCCCACCGCCCTGCCGATGCGACAGGCCTACGACGCAGCCGTGCGCGGCGACTACGAAGCCGCCGCCAACGCCGCCGATACCGCGGTGAACGCCGCACGACAGACGCTGAAGGACGAGCGACTGGCTGGCTGGCTGAGCGAGAAGGGAGCTGCCTACCGACACGCCACCGACGCCGCCCGTGCGCAGACGCAGCTCTCCGGTGCCACAGCGTCAAACCCCTCGATCCTGCGTCCGATGTCTGGCATGACCTTCCAGCCGACCCGTCCAACCCGCCGGCAGGCCGAGGCCGCGTCGGCGTACCTCAGCCAGAAGTACACCGACGGGCCACGCCTGCGGATCGGGTTCGAAGCACTCATTGCCGACCTCGCGTGGGACCCTGACCGCACCGAGGAAGCAGAGCAGGCCTGGGCCGATCTCGGCGAGCACCTCGGCTTCTCCGGCCAACGGCCGGAGAAGAACGGGGGCGTCGGGCCCGACGACCTGTGGTCCGACGCCGACGGCAACCATCTGGTCATCGAGGCCAAGACCGGTGCCGTCAGCCACCTCATCGGCAAGCGTGACATCAACCAGCTGGGCGGCTCCGTGCGCTGGGCCGAGAAGCAGCTGACCAATCCGGCCAGCATCACGCCCCTGATCGTGCACCCCAGCCACATCGTCGATCGCGCGGGCACCCCGCCCCAGGGGGCCCGGGGCATCGACGCCGCCGCACACACCAACCTCATGGAAGCGATCCGGCGGTACGCCACCGCCCTCGCCGTGGACGACCGCTACCGCGACGTCGCCGCTGTCCAGCAACAGCTCGTTGCCCTGCACTTCAACGGGCGCGAGTTCGCGAGGTTCTACGGCACCGTTCTGCGTGCGGAGGGGTCATGAGGCACACTCCGGCAGGTGAGCATCCACGAACCTGGCTACCGCGATGAGTGATCGATCCCGCATCGAGTGGACTGAAGCAACGTGGAACCCCGTCACCGGCTGCGATCGCGTGTCCTCCGGGTGTGACCACTGCTACGCGCTGACGCTTGCTAAGCGCTTGAAGGCGATGGGTGCTGAAAAGTACCAGCAAGACGGTGACCCGCGGACCTCTGGACCCGGCTTCGCCGTCACCACGCATCCCACTGCCCTGGCCCAGCCGCGCAGGTGGCGCTCGCCCAGGACTGTCTTCGTCAACTCGATGAGTGACCTGTTCCATGCCAAGGTGCCGGCCTCGTTCGTCCGCGACGTGTTCGACGTCATGGTCGACACCCCGCAGCACACGTACCAAGTACTCACCAAGCGACCGCTGCGAGCCGTGCGGCTGGCCGATCAGTTGCCCTGGCCGTCGAACGTCTGGCTGGGGGTGTCCGTCGAGGATATGCGTGTTTCGCACCGCGTAGACCACCTGCGCCGCGTTCCCGCCGCCGTGCGCTTCCTGTCGTGCGAACCACTACTTGGGCCGCTCGATGGGCTGAACCTCGATGGGATCGACTGGGTCATCGCCGGCGGCGAGTCAGGCAACGACTACCGCCCGATGGACGTCCGGTGGGCGCGTGGCATCCGCGACACGTGCATTGAGGCGTCAGTACCGTTCTTCTTTAAGCAGTGGAGCGGACGTGCACCTAAGGTGCTCGGCCGTGACCTCGACGGGCAGACGTGGGATCAGACGCCAAACCTCGAACATGGGAGCCTGGCTCGACGTCACGGCACCTGACGCCCGGTTCTCGTAGAGCGTCGGTGTTGCCGTCCTGGACGACTCGCGCGCTGCTGGCGCGGTCTGTCCACGGCGGCGCCGCCTTGCTCATGCGGTGCCGCAGTGACCGGTGTCAGAATCGCCAGCGTCTCGCGGTCGGTCGCTGCCAGCCCGGCGTCGATGCGCTCCTCGAGCGTCCCGTGCTGGACGACGCGGTACGCCGCCGCGAGGGGCCGCTCGCCGATCCGGCCCCGCTGGGCCATCGTGGTCCGGTCCATGCCGGTGGACCATACGAGCACGGTCCGACAGCGGAGCGGGGGCCTTGTGCAGGGGCCTCACCAGCCCGTGGGCCAGTGGCTCAGGCGGCCCGGTCCGCTGTCGACTCGACCCGCACACGCCGGCCCATCAGATCCACGCTGACGGGCCGCAGACCGCGGGACAGCAGGTGGTCCTGTAGCCGGGCGCGGTGGTCCGCGTTGGCGTGGTCGTACGCAGCCGGCAGGTCCGCCCAGCGCGCCGCAGCGGGCTCAGCCGCCTGCTCCCGCACTGGAATTTCCTCGGACTGCTCAGGCTGCTCCTGCGCCTCCTGAGCACTCTTGCCGCGCTTCTCAGCTGCGTGTGCGGCTCGACGCTCTGCTCGAGCAGCCTGGGCCGCGGCCAGCTCGGCCTCGGCCTCGGCCCGCTCCTGTCGCGCGGTCCGGCCCGCCTCGTCCGGCTGATCCGCCACCTGGTCCAGCGCGGCCCGGATGGCTGCTCCGGTCCAGCGGTCCACCGGCCCGAGTCGATCCACCGCGGTCAGCTTGCTGGCCCGGACCGTGGTCCGGCTCATCCCGAGCGAGCCGGGCTCCATGCCTGCTGCCATCGCAAGAGCCGCGGTCCACGCCGAGCGGCCCAGCCTGGTCCAGGCCGGGTGATCCGCCGCGCAGATGACAGCCACCAGCGCCTCGTCATCGTCGAGCCTCGAGAGCGCCTCGACCGCGTCGTAGAGATCGCCCCGGTCGAGGCGCTCCGCTGTCCCGGGCGCCGCCTGCAGCGCAGGCCGGTACCTGCCGGCCCGTCCCGGCCGGATGCTCACCAGACTCACCCACGACTCGTCAGCTGCACGAGTCAGCGCGCCGGCTGCCGTCCCGCGGGTAACCCCGAGCCGGATCGCCAGCGCCTCCTGGCTCACCATCACGGTCCGCCACCCGCTCCCGCCAGGAGCCAGCTGCCTCAGCGTGTCCACGGCGATGACCGCCGCCGCCGCGCGCGCCTGCTGGGCCGCTGCCTGACGAGCAACGACCGGGGCCAGGACGCAGCGACTGAGGAATGACCGGGCGACAGCGACTGCCGCATCGCCACGTGCCGCATCGTCACGAGAAGCCGAGACGTACCGGCGAGCTTTGCGAGTGAGCTCGGTCCAGCGGGGGGTCGAGCCGGTGATGTGACCGAGCTCTGGCGCGACGCGACGCAGCGACCCGCGCAGGGCACGAGGTGCGATGCGACGCGAGGGGTCCATGGCCCAGGCGAGCGCTGCGAGGACGCGCTCTCCGGCGGGTAGGTGCTGGCGACCTGCGAGGACGCCACTGACCTGGCTGTCGAGCCAGGTCAGTGGCGTCTCGTGTCGGTCCATGGCAAGAATGCTAGCATACTATCCAGATATAGGGGCGTAGCCCCGTAATCTGGAATAGGAATGCACAGAATTGCTGCCCCTGGGCTCGCGCGTAGCGGTACCCGACCGCAGCCCTCCGTCTCCGCCTACGGGCAGCGGCCTGCCGAGCAGGGGTAGCCATCCACATCCATCCCGTGACGGGGCGCTGCGTGGCCGATGCGAGTGATGCCGCAGGACAGGGGCACGGAGCGGGGCAGAGCGACGCAGGGTCCGGAGCGGGGGCAGCGACGGCCAGCGGGGCAGCAGTGGGCGCGAGGGCTGCGGGTGCCGGGCGAGAGCGTCACAGCGTGGCGTTGCGGTTCTCGTGGCGGGGCTCGTGGCGGACGGCGCTGCGATCACGGGGCGGGGTCAGGCGCGAGGTCGGATCGGCTGGCCGGTGGCGGTCGGGCGGGGCTCAGGAGCAGGGCTGTTCGGGGTCTGGGTGTTGCGAGGAGAAGGCTTTTCGACTTCTTGGTTCTTGTCTTCGTCACCTACTCCAGGATCGCGTGGATCCGGGTCACAGCCTGTTCCGCCAGGTCGCGCGTGCATCCCTTGAGAAGGATCTGCAGGTCGAGCGTGGTGGCGTGACTCGTCCAGCCTGCGCGCCCGATTGCGGATGGGTTGGGGCTGCGCTATCTGTCCTTAAGCTGTGCGGCGATGCCTCCGCGAGCGGCAGCCACGCCGCACAGCGCACCGGCGGGCGCGCCGACGAGCACGGCCGCTGCGAGGGCGCGCAAGATCGCGAGGACGACGTCGCCGGGCAACGGGCCCCACCAAGCCCACGAGGTCAGGAGCGTAACGGTTACGGCAGACCCGAGTGCGAGGATGAGCACGCAGATCTGTTCCACGAGGTGCAGTAGCCACAGGTCGGTCGGGGTCGCACCGAAGGTGCGGTACACCGCGGTCTCCGCGCGTCGTGTCCACGCCACGAGCCCCGCGACGAGGGTCAGGCCAGCGGCGGTCTGCAGCCAGGGCATCCGTCCGACGAAGCTCGCCCACCGCTGCGGGCCGCTGGCGACCCCGTGCGGGAGCGTGGAGAACGGTGCCGTGCGCACGCCCTCGTCGGCGAAGGCCGCGCGCAGCAGGTCCGGGCCGTGGGCGACGTTGCCCGGGTCCATCGCGAGCCAGCACTCGGTGACCTGGCCCAGTGCGGGGGCGATCGTGACGACGTGCGACCTGAGGAACGAGACGGGCAGGTGCTGGTCCAGCACCCCGCTGATGCTCACGACGGCGTCGGGCCCGGCGGTCAGCGTCGCCCCCGATCGGGTCCGCCCCGTCGCGACCAGGTCGGCACCCGCCCAGACCCCGGTAACCACTGGCTGCCCCCAGACCGCCAAGGCGCGCGGTGTGACGGCGATCGACGGCAGGGGGCGGGCGCCGTCGAGCACGGCGTAGTCACGATCGACGTATGCAAGGGGGCCACCGGCTGCCTGGACACCCACCAGGTGCGTCAGGGAGTCGCAGCGGTCGGCCGGGAGTGTGTCGTCGACCGACGGTGTGGCGACCCACACTAGTGACCCGTTCGCGCGCGCCGCACTCTCCTGCGCGATCGCGTCTGTTGCACTCTGTGCGGTG
The DNA here is from genome assembly GCA_023424135.1 of Actinomycetes bacterium. Lineage (GTDB taxonomy): Bacteria > Actinomycetota > Actinomycetes > Actinomycetales > Cellulomonadaceae > Cellulomonas. The sequence continues at coordinate 35,883 of JAFAEH010000150.1, forward strand.
GCCGCGCCGAGCGTCGCGAGCAGAGCCACCGCGATGGCGCCCTGGATCAGATGGCGGGGGGAGAGGTTGCGCCGGGCCTCACCTGCCAGGTCGCGCACGCGCCAGTCGCTCATGTGCCGATCACCTCACGAAAGGTTCCGTGCTCGAGGACGACCAGGCGGTCGGTCATCGCCGCGATGCGCGGGTCGTGCGTGGCGATGACGACCGTGGTGCCCGTCGCGGCGCGCAGCAAGGTTCGGGCGACCGCGTGCGCCGTGTCGCCATCGAGGTTGGCTGTCGGTTCGTCAGCGAACAGGACGACCGGTTCAGTCGCCAGTGCGCGCGCGATTCCTACGCGCTGCGCCTCCCCACCGGACACGGTCCGTGCCTGTTGCTGCTCGCTTCCCTCCAGCCCGACCGTCCGCAGCCGCTGTGCGGCGGCGACGTAGGCTGCCGCGCGGTTCCAGCCGCGCGAGAGCAGCGCCAGCGCGACGTTGTCGACCACCGAGCGCCGGGGCAGGAGGTTGACCTGCTGTGGCAGCCAGGCGATGGTCGTGCCAAGCAGGCGGTCGGCATCGCGAGTCGTGCGCACCTGGCCGTCGATCAAGACGTCCCCCTGGTCCGGGGCGAGCAAGAGCCCGGCGATGGACAGTGCGGTCGACTTCCCCTCACCCGACGGTGCCATGAGCGCGACCGACTCCCCGGAGCGCACGTCCAGCGACGCGCCGTGCAGGAGCAAGGGCCGCTGAGGGTATCCGAAGTGCACGTCATGCAGTGTCAGGGACATTGTGGATCGAGCCCGACCTCGCCGGCGTTGACCAGCACCTGCGTGAGAGGCTCACCCTCCGGCGGCTCGAGCAGGGCGGCCCCGTCCGGGGCTGTGCCGACGGGGACGACCGACACCGTGCGCCACTGGCCGTCGTCGTCGACCACGACGCAGTACCGGAGTCCAGAGTCGGTGAGGACGGCGCTCGCCGGTACGGCCAGCCCGGTCGGGGGCTCGACGGGCCGCACCTGCACCTCGCTCGACACCCGGCCGACTGCGACGTCGCCGGTGACGAGAAACGTCAGTGCCTGACCCGCGTCGATGCGCCACGCCGCGTCTTCGTAGCGTGCCTGCAAGGGCTTCCCGTCGCGCAGCAGCGTGTAGTCGCCTGCGGGGAGCACGAGCGAGGAGCCGGACATGTCCTGGACGTCGAGCGAATCCAGGGACGGCGAGCTTTGCGCGATCACGTCGCCAGGTCCGGGCGCGGCCTCCCCGAGCTTCAGGTCGACGTCGTCGACCACTAGGCCGTCGTTCGCTCGCACGACCCAGGAGATCGAGAAGACTCCGCTCGGTTGGGCGATCCCGCTGCGCCTCTCTAGCGCCATCACGTCGAGCCGTGTCGCCCGGTCGGCGATCCCGGTGACCCTGGGCTCCTTCTGAAGGACGACCGCGAGGAACCGCTGGAGGGCTGCGACGTCGTCGCCTCGCGTCCCCGGGGTAACGTCCCGGTAGAGCACCACGGGATCGGTCCACGCCCGGACGGGGAAGGTGTCCACCGTGTAGAGCTCCTGCCCGGCCGTGACCACCACCCCGGTCTCTAGCGAGACTCCTGTGACGACTCCGGGCAACCCCGAGCCGGTGATCGTCTGTTCCTCGCCGACGACTCCCGTGAGCGTCGCAGTGATGGTCGTGTCCAGGGAAGCTGGCACTGGGTGGGCAAGGACCGGTGACGCGGTGGCTGCCAACGACTCCAGGGAGCGCGCGTCGTCGTGCACGAGCCACCATGCCAGGGCCACGGGGACCACCACGGTGCTCGCGACGAGCGCCCACCTCCATACGGTGGAGCCAGGACGACCCACCGCCCTACCCCTCCCCGAGCGCGGGGAAAAGGCGCGCGGCGCGCTCGAGGCACAAGTACGCGGCATCCGAGGCAGCCGAGTCCTGCAAGAGGATGCTGATCTCTTCCCGGCTCCGGCCGTCGACCTCACCGTCGACTCCTGAGTCCTGCAAGCAGTCGGCAAGATCGCCGTATGCTGCGGACCGCTCCGCGCCGGTGTAGAGGTTAAGGTCGAAGTACGCCATCTCCAGCGGGTCGATGGTGCCCGCCGCGCACTCGTTGAAGTCGCGCTCGTTGCGGTCGCTGCGGTCCTGCTGACTCTCGGAGGCCGCAGCCGAACTGCCGGTCGCGAACGCGTAGGTCACCCCGTCAAGGCGACGCTCCGGCTCGCTGACCTCCCACCCACGATCGGTCATGCAGTCCGCAGCAGCCTGTACCGCGCCGAGGTACTCCGCTTCCGTGATGACCCCGTCGGCGATGATCGCCTCCTGGAACGGGCTCGGCTCGGTCTTGGTCACCCGCCAGGCCCGCATCAGTTCCTCACGCGTGGACGCGGGCGCTACCTCACTATGCGAGCACGAGGCCAGCGCGCACGCGATACCCAGGACGAGCATCGCGTGCGCGCCGGCCCTCAGTGTCAGGGCAGACTTCAGCACGTCAGCGAGCGCGACGCGCTGTTCACGTAGCTCTCGCCACCGTTGACGTCCTTGCCGTAACCGCGGGTGCGGTAGGTATAGGTCCCGCTTCCGTTGCAGTTGAAGGATGCCTCCGCGACACGGGACTGGGCGACCCCGGTCGAGTAGACCATGGTCTGCACAGTCGTCCAGGTGATCAGGCTTCGCTGCAGCGACGTTCCGGCCTGCGCGACCAACTGTGCCCCGTTCGAGCAGCTCACGCCCGTCCTGTGGGACACCGTCGTGCCGTTGGTCGTGGGCGCGATGGGTGTGACCGCGCACAGGGGGTTGATGGCCGCCGCGCTCGGTGTGGCGAGTGTGATGACGAGCATGGCCGCGGACACGCCAGCGACGATGCCGGCGCGAGTACGGGAATGAATCGACATTGATCCTCCTTGACGTAAACCCCCTGGTCAGAGGTGTGGGCGAAAGACTAGCAGCAGTAGCCCATCATCCAGTATGACTATTGTCACTCGACTTGTTGCGTGTGATCGTCCTCCATGGATGCCCGTGCGGCGGGTGCCCGGGTTGGGGTGGATCGCGTTGGTGCGGCTGCTGGTCGGTCTAGGGATCCTTCTATGTTCGTCAAGCCGGGCTGGGGGTGGGGTCGGCGGCGTTGAGGAGCCGGTAGATCTGCCCGGCCAGGTAGCGCTTGAGGCAGCGGCGGATCTCGCGGGCGGTGAGCCCCTCGGCAGTGCGCCGTTCGACGTAGGCGCGGGTGGCCGGGTCGTGCACCATGCGAGTGATGGTCGCCGTGTGCAGGCGGCCAGGACGCTGGCCGCGCCCCGCCCGGCAGCGCAGCACCACCTCGCGCTCGTGAGTGCGGCGTGATGTCCGACGCATGTTGGCTCTTGCAAGAGGCTCGCGTTCCGCACATATAGTCCCAGGAGGTCATCATGAGAACGATGCGCAGTAGGGCGGTAGGCGCCGTAGTAATCCTCGGTGGGCTCGTGCTGGGCGCGTGCAGCGCACCCGACGAGGCGGTCGCCTCGCCTCCCGGTAGCGGCTCGACATCCTCCGCCCCTCCGGCCATCCACAGTGCGCCCACGGATGCGGCGACCGACGACCCGGAGCCGCTCGCGGCGGGGGTCGTGGTCGGCGCGGACCGACGTGAGGAGGTCGAGGCCGCCGGTATGCGTGTGATCTGGCTCAGCCAGACCGAGGGAGTCGTGGTCGACCCTGCCCAGCCGCTGCCCGACGCCGCCCGCGCCCAGGTCGCTGAGTCCGCCGCGGCGGCGGTCGCCGGCACCGACGGCCTGAGCCGCGTCAGTGCCGCAGTGGATGCCGCCTCGCGCGCGGGTAGCCGGACCGGCCGTCAGATCGCCCTCGTGATCGGGGACATCGGTGATCACGAGCAGTGGGGTGCGGCGGCGAGCCTGGGTATCCAGGACCCGCGCTCGCAGGAGCTGGGGCACGCCTCGCTGACCGGCACGGCGGACGAGGCGGTCCGGGCTGCCGAGGCATGGATCGCCTCGCAGCCCGACGCGGCGATGTGGGACATCGTGCTGATCAGCGAGTGACCTACCCGGCCGGCACCGTCACCCACGCGGTGGTGAGCCAGTCGGATGCCCTACCAAGGTAGATCGCGCGCACGCGCCACCGGAAGTCGGCCACGACGGCGGGGCTGATCGTCGTCGTGATGACGTGCCTCCCCGTGCCGGCGTCGGGCGTGATCGGCGGGGCCCACGCCTGTAGTGCACCCGCGTGTGGTGCGCCCCAGATTCGGTCGCGCGTCGTGATCTCGGCCTCGTAGCTGATCGCGCCCGCCATCCTGCAGATCTCGACCGCGGCCACCAGGCTGCCCGCCGTGAGGTTCGTGCGCGGCGTCGCGCAGGCCGGGGCGAGGATCGGCGGGGGATCGATGGTGGCTGAGCACGGTGCGCTGCTCCGCGTCGCCGAGCGCTCGATCCGACTGAAGCCGTCCGTGCGCGCGGCAGTCTCGCTGCGGTAGGCCTGGGCGGAGTACGTGCCTGCGCCACTGGCGCTCTGGGCCTGACGGTAGACCCAGCCCGTCGAGCCGCTGCTGCGCGTCCACGCGATCGTTGCCGGCGCGTAGCCGGACACCGTCCCGGTGCACGTCGGCGCAGCGAAATCGGGCACGGCCGGTGGCTCCAGGACGCCCGTCGTCGTGCCGCACTCGCCGCCCCACGGGCCCCAGATGCCAGCCTCGCCGCCACCGTCGGCTGCGGCCTGACCGCGCCACGAGTGCGCGGTGCTGTGCGGCAGCGGGTCGTAAACGGCGCCCCTGCCCAGGATCGTCCCCAGCGGCACGGGGGATGAGCCGGCACCCTCGCCCCGGGCGCCGCTGCGCCACGTCAGCCGTGTGCGGTACGCCGACCCGCCGGCGACATCGGCAGTGTGCACGCGTGCGGATCTAGTCTCGGCACCCGCCACGAGCTCGACGGAGCAGGCGGGCGCGTCGGGGTAGGTGAGTCGCTGCGTGGCCGCGCCCGGTCCGGTCAGGCCGCCTGCTGATGGCGTGATGGACCACGTGCCGACCGCTCCGCGCGGTGCGCTCGCGTCGTCCATGCTGGTGCTCGCCGTGGTGCCGAGCGCCGTGCCCGTGCTGGTGCGCGCGACGGCGTACCGCGTCGCAGCGCGAGCTGCGTCGGCATACGCGCCGGTCCAGGCGCTGGCCGTCCAGGACACGGTGATCCGGGCGTCCCAGGCCGAGCCCGGGTCGTCCACCGACCCCTGCACGGGCTGCCGCGCTGCGGTCAGGTCCGTGACGGCGGGGGGTGCCGACCAGGCCGATGCCTCGGCGCTGAGAGTTCGCCGCACTCCGCCCGTCGGCAGTACCGCAGACGCCGCCGTGCCCGCGTTCAGCGTCCTCGTCTGGTTGGCCTCGGTGCAGCGCAGGCTGACGGTGGCGCAGCGCTCCCAGCGGTTGACCGGCACGACGAGGTAGCTGTGCGCATGTCCGCGCCCTGTGGCGTCGGTCCAAGTCGTTCCGGTGCGTTCTACCGCGACGAGCACGCCGTCGCGGTAGATGTCGTAGCTGTCCGCACCGGCCACGGCTGGCCAGTCGACCCGGATCGCAGTCGTCTGGCCCGTCGCTGTCGCCGTCGTCGCGGTCGGTCTGCGCCCCGTCGCGACCTGATTCGAGGTCGGCCCCTGGCGCCCGTCGGTGGTCGTGGCGCGCAGGAGGTAGCGAGCCGTCCAGCCCCTCGCGAGTGAGACGTCGCGGTAGGAACTCTCGGTGGCTGGCAGCGTGATGAGCGCCTGCCAGGTCGTCGATGCGGGCTCACCTTCGGCGTAGGCGATGCGATAGAGCGTGTAGTTCTGCGTCAGCGCGTGCGTCGGGTCGGTCCAGGCGAGAACCGGCGCGTCGACGCCCTCATGTGGCGTGACCACCTCGAGCAGCGGGCTCCTGGGGTCGCCAGCATTCTGTCCGCCGCCGCTGGTGCCGGTGCGCTGGGACAGCGCCGCGCCCGAGGCGATCGTGCGTTGCTTCGCATCGCGGGGGTAGGCGGGGGTCGCGGTGAGCGACCAGGCGACCCGGGCGACGTCATCGGCGCGAACGGGCGCGGTCAGCGGTGTACTTGTCGAGGTCTTGCTGAAGTACGTGAACGGCTCGAGGTCGTCGAGGTGCCGCACGACAGTGAGCTCCGCACGCTCGCCGCCCGTGTCGGCGCAGGCGGGGTCGCCGGTTGCGGAGTCGGCTTGCACGAAGGTCGTCCGGGCCACGGTGAGCGAGCCGTCTGCGGCGGTCCAGGCGGTCCGGACGCAGGCGCCGTCGCGCACGACCTCGAGGGTGAGGCTGGATGACGTCGCATCGATGACCTGCCGGGCGTCCTGCACGTCGCGCAGCAGCTGCGTACTGGCGGACTCGAGCTCGCCCATGGTCGTCGTGGAGGAGCCGCTGGTCATCATCAGCCGGCCGCCCCAGATCACGAGCTGCACGCCGGTGGCTGCGATCAGGGTGGCGATGAGCATGGCGACGAGCAGCTCGGCGAGCGACAGGCCCGCGTCGGATCGGGTGCGGTGCGTGGGCGGCATGGGTACCTCCGTAGGTAGATGAGAACGACTCCCACCTACCTGACATGCGCCGGATCGGCCCGCGCCCGCGCCCTACCCCTCCCGCGGGCCTTCCTTGGCGGCGAGTTTGGCTGCCGATCGCTCCGCCCACGCCGTCGCCCAGGCGCGGATCGTGCGTTCGTCCCAGACGGGCAGGCCGGACTCGTCGTAGGCCACCGCGTCGTCGAGGTTCCGCACGGGAGCGGGCATGCCGCCACGTCCGCGGACTTGCATCGAGGTCAACTCGTTCGAGCGGATCGGACGCAGGCGAGGGTCCGCATCGTGCCGCGCACGGTTGACAACCTCGCGGATCTGAATCATCTGGATCAAACCCATGTCTCACCTCCGTGTTTGTACTGACTTTGGCCGCGTCGAGGGTAGCAGTGACAGCATCAGTGCTGCTAGATGCACAGCATCGTTGCTGTCATATTCACCCGATCGGGTGAAGTTTCGAGAAGTCACCCGGGGCCTGTTGACAGCACTACAACTGTCAGGGATCGTGGAGGAGTCGGACAGCACATCTGCTGTCAGACCGGGGCGGTGGATGACCGTCACGACGACAGCAGGACCCTTAACAGAGGAGCAGGGACATGCAGGGACACACGGCATGCAGGGACTCGCTGGCCACGAGAGTCGACCGCCGGGGCGCACGCGCCCGCCGCCACCAGCTGGAGCAGCGTCGCGAGCACGACGGCCTCCGCCAGATCGAGCGTGACGGGCAGCTCATCGAGCTGGCGCGCCGGCCTCGCGTCCGCCACACCGCCACCACCGGGTGGGCCGCCTGATGGCCGGCAAGCGCCCGGAGGGGCGAGTCGTGGCATGGGAGGTCATGGCGCCTCTGCAGCGGGCTCGCCTGCGGGCGGACAACGCCCTGGCCGGGATGCGGGAGGCCGAGGCGAAGGGCGACACGCAGCGCTTCGGGCTGTACGCCGCCGCGTACGTCAACGCGAGGCGAGACGAGCGTGCCGCGCTCGGACTGAGCACGCCGGCGGGGGTGGCCTGATGGACGCCACTACGGCCATGGCGGTCTACAGCGTCCTCAGCATCGTCCTCAGCATCGTCGGCGCGGTCGTCACGAGGGCGGTGCGGCGATGACCACCGCAGACGCGCTCGAGCAGGCCGAGCGGCACCTGAAGCAGGCCCGCGCCGCGTCGCTGGCGCACGACCAGCGGGCGATGGTCCAGCACCTCGTCGCGGCCCGTCGGGCGAGCCGGTGGGTCATCGAGCACGGGCCGAACCCCGACGACGCCCACCGTGCCCGGCAGGTCGCGATGGCCGAGCTCATCGCCGCCTGACCGCATCCGCACATCTTGGTAGCAGCACCCCACCCCGCGTGTGCGGGGGTTCACCACACACTGCCAGAGCACCCAGGAGATGCCTGATGACCCAGTCCCGGCCGAGTTTCGGCCAGATCGCCACTATCGCCGTCATGCTCGGCCTGGCGGCGCTCGCCTTCGCGACGACCTTCGATGCGTTGGTCTGGGTGGGCGAACTCAGCGGGCACGGCGTCACGGCTGCGCGCCGCGTGCCCTGGCTCATCGAGGGCACCACGCTGGTGGCGGCGCTCGCGTGGGTGCAGGCTCGCCGTCGCGGTGAGCGCGGCCTGGAGTGGATGTGGACCGTGGGCGGCTCGGTCTTGCTCTCCGGCATCGTGCAGCTCGCGAACGCTCTTGTGCACGGAGCGCAGTTCGGACTGACCCCCGCGCAGGTCGCGCTGGTCGAGCGAGTCGTCGCGGTCGTGATGGCACCCGTGCCGAGCGTGCTGCTCCTGATCGCCCTGCACGCGGCCTTTGAGCTCATGCTCGGGCGCGCGCCTGCTCGCCGACCGGCTCGTAGCCGTGCTCGCAGCGTCGTCACGACCACGCCCGACGCCTCAGCCAAGCCGCGGGCGACGGCGCCTGCGGCGCCCACCACCGCCGATCCCGCCGCCACCACGACGCAGGCTCGCGCACCGCGCAAAGCGGGCCCGTCGCGCTCCGCGCTGACGGCGGAGCAGGTCGCGGAGGTCGCCCGCCTGACTGCTGACGGACTCGGCCAGCGGGCCATCGCCGAGCAGGTCGGCAGCACCAAGAGCAGCGTCGCTCGGGCTCAGGCAGCACTCCGCGCCGAGAACGGCGACGAGCCCCGTCCCGCACTGCACGCGGTCTGACCATGATGGCAGTAACCCGCCCGCTCATGACCCCGCGCCAGCTCGGCGCCGCGGTGCGCGAGCGCCGGCTCGCAGCCGGCCTCACCCAGGCCGACCTCGCCTCACGGGCGGGGGTGTCGCGCCGCTTCGTCAGCGAGCTCGAGCGCGGCGAGCGCGGTGGTGACCGCACGGGCCGTCTGGTATGGGTGCTGCGTGAACTCGGGGCGGCCATCACGATCGTCGACCACGCATACCGGACTGTCGAGGAGCAACTCTGCGAAATCCTCGGCTACCAGCACTCGTGAGATGACGGATCGGTGCGTTCGGCGGCGCTGAGTGCCATGTGGCATCGGGCGCACATCAGGCTGTCGTCCGTGCAACCGCACGTCCCGCAGGCCGGGCACCTCAGCTCCTCGCAGCTGCCACAACGCGACCTAGCCTCGTTGGTGCTGAACTCTTCGTCGCAAGCAGGGTTGGCGCACTGGTGGGTCTGCGTGGACCACGAAGGTCGGGCGCGGCGACTGATCGGGCGGATGACAGCGAATGCGTACCTGCCGGACTCGTCGATGCAGACGTCTGCCCGCAGGGCGTCCTGGACGGCGCCAGAGCCTGCGACCAGGCCCGGACGCAACTCACCAGATGCCCTACCTTCATTGCTGCTCGCCATCTCGACGAGTGACGTCAGGCCAGGCTGCGCGGCATCGCGACGCGGAGCCCACATCGTGCCGGCTGCCCGCGCGAACACCACGACACCGTCGAGATTGCACACCACCACGACGACGTCGTGGGTCGACCCCGCCGCACGCAGCGCGTGGTAGGCCAGTGCCGAGCGGGACGCCGTCGGCACCTTGCGTTGTGCATCGCGCAGCGACCGCGCCGTCACGTCATCGGCCCCGAAGTCGACCAGCCGCTCGGGCACGAGCACCTGGGCTGCGAGCGCATCTGCGACGCCCTCGTCCACACGGTCCACCACAGACGCGGGGAGCATGAGCCAGACATCGGCCCAGTCGAGGTTGGTGCGCTGCAGGTGATGGCCCAGCTCGTGGAGCACGGTGAAGCGGTCACGGGCCGCAGTCGCAGATGGGTGCAGGACGATGGTGGGAGGCTTCGTGCGGTGGTCGTAGTACCCGTCCACGAGGCAGCCGGCGGAGTACAGCGGGTCAACTCGGACCGCAACCTCGCCTGCTTCGTGGATCTCTGCGGCGGGGTCGGCACGTAGTCGATCGAGGTCGTACACCCCGCGGGCCTCTTCCACCTCAAGCAGCGCCTGGGCGATCGCACGGTAGTCATGGGCGCCCGCCAGGGCCTCGAAGTCCACGGGGTCACCCAACGGGCTGCTACTCCCGCAGCATGCGGTCGAACACCGCGTCGAGCCGCTGCGAGGCGTCGCCCGAGGAGCGTGCGGCGAGTGCGTACTCGGCGGCGATCCTGTCCCGAGCCTGGGACTCCCCTACCCCGAGTGCGGATGCGACCGCGAGTGTCGAGGCCTTGCGTGCGGGCTGGACCAGGAGCCTGGCGACCAGCCCCGTGCTCGCGGCGGCTGCGAGATCCTCAAGGTCCACACCCGCCGATGAGGCGAGCTGCTCGGCCTGGCTCGTCGAGAGGCTGCTCTCACCCCGGAAGGCGTGGATCGCGTCAGCCGATTCGAGTCCGAGGGTCTTGGCAACCCGCGACGGGGTCAGTTCTGCACGGCGCAGCAGGTCAGGGTCGAGCACGATGGTCCTTCCTGCCTGCGGCCACTGCCTCAGGCAGATCGACTCCCATGCCTCGATCATGTCCAGCGAGTAGTCCCGTGCGACCTGCTCGTCCGTCGGCTCGTCGGCGAAGGGCAGCGGCGGTGGCTCGCCGTCGTCGAAGGCGTCGGCTGTGGCCGCGATCGTCTGCTGGTCGAGCATGCTCCCCAGGCGACGGTGGAGCAGCTCGATTCCGACTCCGGTCTCGCGAGATGGCCACACGTGGAGGTCGACACCGAGTGGTGTGTCGGTGACCGTGACGGCAGGTCGCGAGACGGGGTCGCCAGGCAGGCTCACGGGCCAGACCAGCACGAACCCGTCGTGCACGGAGCTGACCATCCCGAGCGCCAGCCCCGTGCCGTCCCACGACAGCAGCCAGAGGTCGCCTGCGACGGGCGCGGGCGCGTCGTCGATGCGCCAGAGTTGGGGGTCGATCCCCTGGGGCGCTTCGGTCAGTGAGATGGTTCGCATGTCCTACAGATGTGCGGCAGGCCGCGGCTTGTTCCGGTTGCGGTACAGGTTGAGCACGTCGGTGCGCTCGGGCTCGGGAAGTGTACACATGTACGAGCAGAGCTCTGCGTGCCCCGTCAGGTCCTTGCGGACCGATCGGATGAACCGCAGCGTCCAGTGCCCGTTCCGCGTGAAGGTCACAGCCGAACTGGTTCCGCTGGGGAGATCGCCGGGCATCGAAGTCGAGCTGATACGAGGCAGCCCCCTCCATGCCACTGGGTCGTGAGGGGAGAGCGCGACGCACGCCACCGGGTGTGCGTCCTTGGTGTCGTTCTCATCGACCGTGGCTTCGCGGCGGACGAGGTAGACGTCGCCGTTCTCGGCGGTGCTCCCTGGCATGCGGACACGCTATCTCCAGGGTGCGACAGACACCAGGTCCCCCTTGGCTGCCGTGCTCGGCCACCTCTGATGAGTGCCGAACGGCACGTGCGAACTTGGCCGCTCCGGTGCCGCTAGTGCTTGGCCAACGCCCGCTCGAGGTTTCGCAGCTCGCGCTCCTTGCGCTCCTTGCGCACCTCTCTGACGACCTGCTCGAGCGTCTTGCTCTCGCGCTGTGTGCGCAGCGCCAGGAGCCGGGCGCGTGTCGTCTCATCGAACCTGATCGTCGTCACTGCTGCTCACCTCCCGCGCCGTTCATGCCATCCGACATGCGCCGACATGGGCCCCGCTTCACCCGAGACAGGTGGCTCGTCGTGCACGATTCGGGGGTCGTGCCGCACATCTGGAAGACATGAGCGCAAACGTCGCAGCCCACCCTCTCGGGAAGGGCCCGAGAGGGTGGGACGGCGGACTGGCTCAGTCCGTGAGGTCGAAGACCGTCGTGCCCGGGTTTGCCGAGGCGTACGCCTGGGCGGCGGACACAGCGTCACCCTTCGAGCCGTTGGTCACCTTGGCGAACCCGGACACCAGGCGGTTCGCCATCGTTGTGTACCCAGTGATGGTGAACGACGTTCCAGAGACCTCACCCACGGCGATGATGAAGATGGCAGGGACGCCCGCCTCGTCGAGCGACAGTCGCATCGCGTACAGGTGTTCACCCTGCTCGAACATCCCTGCCGAATCGGCAACCACCCCGTCGATGGCCTCTGCGTCAGACACGACGGCCTCAGGAAGGGGTGCGGTCGGGTCGATCACGATGCCGTTGCCATCGCCGTTGGGCGAGACGTAGACCGCGACACCCGCCTCGCGAGCCGCCTCGATCTGGTCGGCCGTCACGACAGAACCGACCTCGGTGGGGATGACCACATCAGGAGTAGCCGGGTCGGTCGGCGACGGGGTCGTCGGCTCGGAGGTCGGCTCCTGGGTGGTGGTCTCGGTCGGCGTGGGCACGACCGCCTCGTCGGGGGTGCTGCACGCGGCGAGCGTTGCCGCGAGAGCCAGCGTCGTGACGGCTCTGGTGATCGTGATGGTCTTCATCTCATCTTGCTCATCGGCGCCAATGCGGTGCGACCTGAGCGCATGCCGCACATAGGGGTAGAGGGGAGAGGAGGAGTCGATGGCTGAGCGCACTCTGGAAGACGCCCTCGCGGACGCGAGACGTGTCGTCGTGCTCGGGGATGTCCATGGCGAGACCACGTGGCTGCGCACCGTCATCGCCCGAGCCAGCGACCTCGAGGGGCTGGACGTCATCCTGCAGGTCGGCGATTTCGGCATCGGCCCGTGGCCCGGCGACACACGCGACAAGGTCTCGTGGACGGTCGGCCGAGAGCTCGCGAAGCACAGCATGTGGATGCTGGTCACGCCCGGGAATCACGAGAACCACCACACCCTCGCGCGCGCCCGACGCGACGCTGCGGGTCGCATCGTGCTCGGTCGCGAGGGGAGGCTGCTCGCCTACGAGCGCGGTCATCGGGAGACGATCGGCGGGCGCGCCTTCGGGTCGCTCGGTGGTGCGATCTCGGTCGACAGGTATGCCGAAGCAGCCCGCGCCGGCAGTCGGATGGCGGGCCGAAGCTGGTGGCCCGAGGAGGAGGTCACCCAGGCCGACGTCGACGCGCTCGGTGACGACGACCTCGATGTCCTCGTCACGCATGACGTCCCGGCGAGGGTGCCGATGGTGGGCTGGATGCGGATCGATCCGCATACCCTCCTGCGCGCGCACGGGGTACGAGAGCTGCTCGATCAGGCCATCGACCGCACCCAGCCGTCGGTCGTGCTGTCGGGGCACTGGCACCAGCGCGTCACGCACGATCTGGTGCGTGCGGACGGCGGGACGACCCGGTGCGAGGTGATCAGCGACGAATTCACGATCGGATCGGCCATCGTGCTCGACCTCACCGACCTCTCGGTCGCGCCCCTGCAGGAGGTCTGGAGCCGCGAGGTCCAGTAGGCCTCAGCCCTCGTCGTCGCAGATGCGCAGGCTGAGCCCCAGCGTGTCGAGCACCTGCAGTAGCCGCGCGAGGTCCGGTGCCGTCTCCTCGCCCTCGAGCGCGGCCAGCCAGGACGGCGGGACGGACGCGAGGTCCGCGAGCTCGTGTGTCGTGAGCCCGCCCTCCCGGCGGGTGAGCCGGATCATGCGCGTCAGAGTCTCCGGTCCCAGCACGCGCACCGGCTCCTGCCGGGGCGGCTCGGTCTGCTCGTCGTCGAGCCAGGCCAGCACCAGAGCAGACACCCCGCGCACGTCCACCGGCCGGTGCCGCTCGACGACCTCGTCGCGCTCGAGCAGCTCCACATCGAAGCGCCGCGCCCGCCGGGCCAGCCAGACCGAGCGGTGCCCGCCCTCGACGACGGCCGCGGTGTCCGCGGGCAGCCGGCCGATCTGCCCGCGCAGGTGCCGGGGCGAGCGCACCGCGCGGGTTGCGTCGCCACCGTGCCAGAGGAGGGGAGGAGTGTCGCTCATGCCTCCCATATGTGCGGCACGATGACGCTCCAGAAACGCTCCAACTACGCTCCACACTCCCTGCATCGAAACGTCGGTCTGCGAGCACCCAGCAGAGCGTCCGTGCAGGTCACAGCCTCTTCGTGCATGGCCTCGCAATCGGTTGCAACGGCCCGTTCAAAACCCACCGCTACCGCCGCGCACAGGACCCCGGGTCTCTGACCAGCGACAACGTTGGTGTGAGACCCGGGGTCCTGTCGTCCCTACGCGCTGGTCGCCGTCTCCCCGGATCGTGAGCAGCGCCTCTGCCGACATGGACGGTCGCAGCTCGGCGACGGTGTTCGCCCAGTCGGCGAGCACGACCGAGGAGTCGACGCCGAAGCGGGGGAGCCCGGTCACGACGGAGACGACCCGGGCGAGTGCCTCGAGGGCCGTCCAGTCGATGTCGAGCGTCTCCCCGACCACGTCGATCTCGACGAGCGCAAGGAGTGCGTCGCCGTCACGCACCGCGACCTGACCGGCGGAGAGCGCGGCGAGTCGCCCCGTGGCTGCTGCGAACGACGAGCCCGGCCATGCCCGGGCCAGCGCCTCGGACGTCGCGGCGGGATCGAATCGGAACTCGCCCTCGATCACCGCGACCACGGAGCTCGGCATCCGACCACCCTGGCACGAGACGGTACGTACGTCACTGATCGCCCCGCTGCGCTACCTGGCGTGAGAGAGCGATTCGATTGCTCTCTCACGCCCGGGGGTGGGTGTGGTGCGTGTGCGTGTGGTGTGCCTGCGCGTTCCCGGCACGTCCCGCCAGGGCGTGAGAGAGCGATTCGATTGCTCTCTCACGCACTGGGGAGGGGTAGCCGCGGACGGTGACGCGGGGGCGCCTGGGGCTCCTGACGCTGCCGCCGCACGGTGCGGGGATGCCGCGCCGGCGTCGACGCGCGCCGGCGTCGACGGGCGGGCTCAGCGGGCGCGGGTCGAGGCGCGGGGGACGAGGGAGACGGGGGTCTCGACGTGCTCGCCGCTCGCGGGGACGCCGGCCATGCGGCGTTCGAGCAGGCGCATGGCGGAGGCGGCGAGGTCGTCGTGGTGCACGTCGACGGACGTCAGTCGCGGGTGCAGGTGGTCGACGAACGGGAGGTTGTCGAAGCCGGCGACCTGGATGTCGTCCGGGATGCGTAGCCCGCGCTCGAGGATCGCGGACATCGCGCCGAGGGCGACCATGTCGGTCACGGCGAACACGCCGTCGAAGGGGATGCCGGCGTCGAGCAGCGCGGCGGTGGCGGCGCGGGCCTGGCGCGCCTCGTAGTTGGGCACGGGCACGACCAGGCCCGGGTCGTACGGCACGCCCGCATCGGTGTGGGCGCGCTGCCAGCCGAGGCGGCGGGACTGCGCGATGCCGTGCGCCGCGGTCGTCGACCCGCCGAGCACCGCGATCCGTCGGGAGCCTCCGGCGAGCAGGTGCGCGGTCGCGAGGCGTCCGCCCTCCTCGTTCGCGAGGCTCACGTGGTCGAGCGTCGTCGGCATGGGGCGTTCGCCGAGCACGACGAGCGGCACGCGTGCGCTGGCCTGCTCGATGTCGTCGTGGTCCAGGCCGACGGCGGAGATGAGCACGCCGTCGAACATGGTCAGCCGGCGCAGGGTCAGGGCCTCGCGCTCGGACTCCGCGAGGGCCGACGTGCGCTCGACGACGAGGTGGCGGCCCGTGCGTTCGACGAGCACCGCGAGCCGGTCGGCGACCTCGCTGAAGTAGTCGTGGAACGACGGGACGATGAGGGCGATCGTGTCGGAGCGGCCCACGCGCAGGTGGCGCGCGACGAGGTTGACCTCGTACCCGAGCTCGGTGGCGACGGCGAGGATCCGTGAGCGCGTCGTCTCCGAGACGCGGCCGCGGTTGGTGAGCGCGTTGGAGACCGTCGTCACGGTGACGCCGGTCCGCTGCGCGATGTCGCTCATGGTGACCATCGCAACCCTCCGTGGGGATCGCGGCAGCCTCGTCGCTGTCCGCACGTCCCGCTCGCAAGTATCGCAGACGGAGCCGTCGGGATCTGCGAGACGACCCCGCGGGCCTGCGACCTGCGTGTCCGTTCACCGGTGCTTAATCGTTACCTCATAGGTGTGATGCAGGCCTTGACGTGGGTGATCGGTCCGCATACCGTCCGGAAACTATCGGTTCCTGATCGATACCTGGTGGTCACGGTCGGGACGTGTGAGGACCCAGCCCGCTGCCCGCGGCCCGCCGCGGGGACACGGGTGGTCCGACGCCCGGTCGACGTCGCCCGGGTGGGGACTCGATGAGGAGACGTACATGCTCAAGGGTGAGACGTACAGAGGACGTACACGGTCGTGGCGCCGCCGCGGCGGCGCGATCGGCGCGGCGGCGCTCGCGACAGCACTGGGGCTCACCGCCTGCAGCAGCGGCGGCGGTACGACCGGCGGCGCTGCGGCCGGTGACCTCGAGTGCACCACCGAGGCCGTCGCCGACCAGCCGTGGAAGGCGGCCGAGCCGCGCGAGTTCTCGATGCTCTGGACCGACTGGCCCGACTACCCGATCACCGACACGTGGGAGTTCTTCGACGAGATCGAGGAGCGCACGAACGTCCGGCTGACGCTGACGAACATCCCGTTCAGCGACGCCGTCGAGAAGCGCAGCCTGCTCATCAGCGCGGGCGACGCACCCCAGATCATCCCGCTGGTCTACACCGGCGACGAGCGGCAGTTCGCCGCGTCCGGCGCGGTGGTCCCGCTCAGCGACTACGTCGACCACATGCCCAACTTCCAGAAGTACGTGGAGGAGTGGGACCTCGGCGACATGGTCGAGAACCTCAAGCAGGCCGACGGCAAGTACTACATGACACCCGGTCTGCAGGAGGTGTCGGTCCCCGTCTTCACGCTGATCATCCGCAAGGACATCTTCGACGAGGTCGGCGCCCCGGACCCGGAGACCTGGGACGACGTGCGCGAGGGCCTCGAGCTCATCAAGGCGAAGTACCCCGACAGCAACCCGCTCGCCGACGGGTTCGAGGGCCAGTCGATGATCAACTACGCCGCGCACGCGTTCGGCACCGTCGGCGGCTGGGGCTTCGGCAACGGCGCCTGGTACGACGAGGACGCCGACGAGTTCGTCTACGCCGCCACCACCGACGGCTACAAGGAGATGGTCGAGTACTTCCACGGCCTGGCCGAGGACGGTCTGCTCGACACCGAGTCGTTCACCGCGTCCAACGACGGCGGCGGCACCGTGACGGAGAAGTTCGCCGCCGAGCAGGTGTTCGCCGCCTCGGGTGCGTCGGGCACCGTGCAGGAGTTTGCGCAGGCGCTCGACGCCGCGGGCGTCACCGACTACGAGCTCGTGCAGATCGCGCCCCCGGGCGGGCCGGCCGGGCAGGTCGTCGAGCCGCGCAACTTCTGGAACGGCTTCATGCTGACGCAGGACGCGGTCAACGACCCGAACTTCTGCGACCTGCTGCAGTTCACCGACTGGCTGTACTACGACCCCGAGGCGCGCGAGCTCATCCAGTGGGGCGTCGAGGGGGAGACGTACACCCGGGACGGCGACACGTTCACGCTGGAGCCGGACTTCACGCTCAAGGCGCTCAACCTCAACCCGAGCGGCACGATCGACATCAAGAAGGACCTCGGGTACGCCAACGACGTGCTCGCCGGGTCGACCGAGTCGCGCGTGCTCAAGGAGTCGTACAACGTCCCCGCGTTCGTCGACTACATCGACGCCGTGCAGTCCACGCGCACGCCGCGTGACCCGTTCCCGCCGGCGCCGCTGGACGAGACCGAGCTCGAGCAGGCGTCGCTGCTCGGCACACCGCTCAAGGACACCGTCGACACCGCGACGCTCGAGTTCATCCTGGGTCAGCGTGACCTGTCGCAGTGGGACGCGTACGTGACCCAGCTCGAGGGCCAGGGCCTGCAGGGCTACCTCGACCTCATCAACGGGGCGCGCGAGCGCGCGGCCGGGCTGGACTGACCCAGCCCGTCCACGTCCCGGTGGGCCGACCCCGCGCACGGGGTCGGCCCACCGGGCACCGACCGCTCACGAAGGAGTGAGAGATGAGCGCAGTCCGAGCGACGGGCGACGCACCGCGCGGCACCGACGTCCTGCCCGCCCCCGACCCGGTCCCCGGCCCGGGGCGACCCGGGGACCCGACGTCCCCGGACCCGCGGCGGGGCAAGGCGTCCGGACGCGTGCCGTGGCGCCTCGCGCTGCGCCGCGACTGGGTCCTGTACGCGATGGCCCTGGTCCCGGTGCTGTTCCTGCTGCTGTTCCGCTACATGCCGATGATCGGCAACGTCATCGCGTTCCGGCGGTTCCGCCCCGGGGGGAGCATCTTCGGTGACGAGTGGGTCGGGATGCGCTACATCGAGATGTTCATCTCGGACCCGAACTTCTGGCACGTCTTCGCCAACACGGCGATCCTCGGCGGGCTGACCCTGCTGTTCTGCTTCCCCCTGCCGATCGTCCTGGCGCTCGCGCTCAACGAGGTGCGCGTGCGGGCCTTCAAGCGGGTCGTGCAGTCGATCTCGTACCTGCCGCACTTCCTGTCCGTCGTCATCGTCGTCGGCATGGTCATGCAGCTGCTGTCGCTGCAGGGCACCGTCAACCAGATCATCGGTGCCCTCGGTGGCGAGGCGATCCCGTTCCTGCAGCGCGCCGAGTGGTTCCGCACGATCTACGTGGGCTCGGAGATCTGGCAGACCGTCGGGTGGGGCACGATCCTCTACCTCGCGGCCCTGACGACGGTCGACGCGTCGCTGTACGAGGCGGCGCGGATCGACGGCGCCAACCGGTGGCGCCAGACGTGGCACGTCACGCTGCCGGGCATCCGGCCGACGATGGTCACGCTGCTCATCCTCAACATCGGCACGTTCCTCAACGTCGGGTTCGAGAAGGTCCTGCTGCTGTACAACCCGTTGACGTACTCGACGGCCGACGTCATCTCGACCTACCTGTACCGGGTGGGTCTGGTCTCCAACAACTTCAGCTACGCGACGGCGATCGGCCTGTTCCAGGCGGTCATCGGCCTCGTGATGGTCCTCACCGCGAACTTCGTGTCGCGCCGAGTGGTGGGAGCAAGCCTGTGGTGACCCAGTCCGCCCTCACGTCCACGGTCGGGCCCCGCGCCGGCCGGTCCGTCGGGCCCCGCGACACACGCGGCTACACCGTCTTCACGTGGCTGAACGGTGCGTTCCTCGTCGTGCTGTGCGGGTTCATGCTCTACCCGTTCATCACCGTGCTCGCGCAGTCGTTCTCCAGCTCGGGCGCCGTCAAGGCGGGCCTGGTGAACGTGTGGCCCGTCGGCTTCAACATCGACACCTACCGGGCCGTCGCGCAGAACGGCCTGTTCTGGAGCTCCTACCGCAACACGGTGGTCTACACCCTCGTCGGGACGACCATCGCGATGGTCCTCACGACGCTGCTCGCGTACGTGCTCTCGAAGCACCACCTGCGCGGGCGCACGTTCCTCATCTGGATCGCCATGTTCACGATGTTCTTCAACGGCGGTCTGATCCCGAACTACGTGCTCATCCAGACCCTCGGGCTGAAGAACACGATGTGGGCGGTGATCCTGCCCGGGGCGATCTCGATCTTCAACCTGCTCGTCATGAAGTCGTTCTTCGAGAACCTCCCGCGCGAGATGGAGGAGGCCGCGCAGATCGACGGTCTCGGCTGGTTCGGGATCTTCACGCGCATCGTGATCCCGCTGTCGAAGGCCGTCATCGCGACGATGATCCTGTTCTACTCGGTCGCGATCTGGAACGACTGGTTCGCCGCGTTCCTGTACCTCGACAAGCAGGAGCTCTTCCCCGTGACGCTGTTCCTGCGCAACCTCATCGCGGGTGCGTCGTCGGCCGCGTCCGAGGGGGCCGCAGCAGCCGGGTCCACGACGGCGGCGATCTCCGCGAACATCCAGTCCGTCACGATGATCCTCACGATCATCCCCATCCTGTGCGTCTACCCGTTCGTGCAGCGCTACTTCGTCTCGGGCGTCATGCTCGGCTCGGTCAAGGGGTGAGGCGCCAGGTCGCGAGGTTTCCGTAACGCCCGGGGGGTCGAGCGCGTCTCCTTCACGGGCCCGCCTCCCAACGTCCGGGGCGCGGGTCGTCACGCACAGACCCCGGAGGCGACGTGAAGCTCCCTGACCTGCTGGGCCGCAGGCCCACCCGACCGATCCTCGCCGGCCTGCTGGCGCTCGCGTGCGCCGTGCCGCTCGCGCTGGCCGCACCCGCCGTGGCCAGCACGTCCTCCGACGTCGTCGTCGACCTGGCCGACGAGCGGCAGACGATCCGCGGGTTCGGCGGCATGAACCACCCCGAGTGGGTGGGCGATCTGACGGCGTCGCAGCGTGAGGTGGCGTTCGGGACCGGTGCGGGTCAGCTCGGATTCTCGGTGCTGCGCGTGTTCGTCAACGAGGACCCCGCGCAGTGGCACCGCGCGGTCCCGACGGCCAGGCGCGCCGTCGAGGCCGGGGCCCTGGTGTTCGCGTCCCCGTGGAACCCGCCCGCGTCGATGGTCGAGACGTTCACGCGGGGCGAGCAGACCGACGCCAAGCGGCTGCGGCACGACAAGTACGACGAGTACGCGCAGCACCTCGACGACTTCGTCGACTTCATGGCGGACAACGGCGTCGACCTGTACGCGATCTCCGTGCAGAACGAGCCCGACTACGCGCACGACTGGACCTGGTGGACGCCGCAGGAGATCCGCACGTTCATGGTCGAGAACGCCGGCACGATCGGCACCCGCGTCATGGCGCCCGAGTCGTTCCAGTACCTCAAGAACCTGTCCGACCCGATCCTCGACGACCCGGCGGCGCTCGCGAGCACCGACATCCTCGGGGCGCACCTGTACGGCACGCAGTACCGGGACTTCCCGTACCCGAAGTTCGCCGACAAGGGCGGGGACACCGAGCTGTGGATGACGGAGGTCTACTACCCGAACAGCGACATGACGTCCGGCGACCGCTGGCCCGAGGCGCTCGGCGTCGCGGAGCACATGCACCACGCGATGGTCGACGCCGAGTTCCAGGCGTACGTGTGGTGGTACATCCGCCGCGGCTACGGCCCGATGCGTGAGGACGGCACGGTCAGCAAGCGCGGCGAGATGATGGCGCACTTCGCACGGTTCGTGCGGCCCGGGGCCGTGCGCGTCGACGCGACCGCGAACCCGCGCGACGGGGTGCTGGTCTCGGCGTACGAGCAGACGGACGGCAGCGTCGTCGTGGTCGCGGTCAACAGCGCCACGGCGGCCGTCGAGCAGCGGTTCGTCGTCGAGGGCGGGGCTGAGCCCGCCGGTGTGTCGTCGTGGGTGAGCGACGCGACGCGCAGCCTCGCGACGCAGCCGGACGGGGTCGTGACGGACGGGGCGTTCCGGGCGACGCTCCCGGCGCAGTCCGTGACGACGTTCGTCACCGCGCCGACCGGGCAGGCCGCAGCGCCCGCGCCGTCGTCGTCGCCGGTGGCCGCGCCGGCCCCGACCTCCGGCCCGACGTCCGTGCCGTCACCGGGAGCCACGTCCTCGGCGCGGCCCACGGCCGACGACGACACGGCCCTGCCGGTGGCGGCCTCGGCCGCACCGACCTCGGACGGCACCGGCCCGACCCCGGCACGGACCGACGTGGCGGTCGCGGGTGCGGACGACGGCGCCTCGGAGGTCCTGGCGGCCACCGGTGGCCCGGGCGGCACGCTCGCCCTGGTCACGCTCGCGCTGCTGCTGCTCGGTGGTGCCGCGGTGGCGCTGCGTCACCGGGCACGCGCCTCGGCGGCGCGTCGGCCGCGAGCACCGCGGGCCTGACGCATCC
>JAFAEH010000158.1 GCA_023424135.1 Actinomycetes bacterium
GTGCGGCCGCCGGCGCGGCGGCCGCACGCTGAGCCACGGTGCGGATCGTGCCCGTGCCGCACTGCCGGCACGCCTAGGATCGTCGACCGTGAGTCCCACGATCGGTGTCCTCGCCCTGCAGGGTGACGTCCGCGAGCACCTGGCCGCCCTGACGTCGCTCGGCGTCGGTGCGCGCGGCGTGCGGCGACGCGCGGAGCTCGACGCCGTCGACGCGCTCGTCATCCCCGGCGGGGAGTCCACGACGATCGACAAGTTGCTGCGCGCGTTCGAGCTCGACGAGCCGGTGCGCGAGCGTCTGCGCGGCGGGATGCCGGCCTACGGGTCGTGCGCCGGGATGATCCTGCTCGCCGACCGGATCATCGGCGGGATCGACGGTCAGCGCACGCTCGGCGGCGTGGACATCACCGTGCGGCGCAACGCGTTCGGGCGGCAGGTCGACTCGTTCGAGACCGACCTGGTCATCGACGGCGTCGACGACTCCCGCCAGGACCCCGTGCACGCCGTGTTCATCCGGGCGCCCTGGGTCGAGGAGGTCGGACCGGCCGCGACGGTCGTCGGCCGGGTCGAGGACGGCCCTGCCGCCGGTAGGATCGTCGCGGTGCGCCAGGGCCCGTTGCTCGTCACCTCGTTCCACCCCGAGGTGACCGGCGACACGCGGGTGCACCGACTGTTCGTGCAGATCGTCCGCGACAGCCTGTGACGTCGTGGGTCCCGCGGTCCGTCCGTCGTCGGACGCGCCACCGGGGGAGCGACGCGGGCGGACCAGCGGAGACGAAGGGGTAACGAGGCATGTCGGGTCACTCCAAGTGGGCCACCACGAAGCACAAGAAGGCCGTCATCGACGCGAAGCGCGGCAAGCTCTTCGCCAAGCTCATCAAGAACATCGAGGTGGCCGCCCGCACGGGCGGCGGTGACCCCGCGGGCAACCCGACGCTGTTCGACGCCATCCAGAAGGCGAAGAAGTCCTCGGTCCCGAACGACAACATCGACCGTGCCGTCAAGCGCGGGTCGGGGGCCGAGGCCGGCGGGGCCGACTACCAGTCGATCACGTACGAGGGCTACGGCCCCGGCGGGATCGCGGTGCTCGTCGAGTGCCTCACGGACAACCGCAACCGCGCCGCCTCCGACGTGCGCGTCGCGTTCACCCGCAACGGCGGCCAGATGGCCGACCCGGGCTCGGTCGCCTACATCTTCAGCCGCAAGGGCGTCGTCCTCGTGCCGAAGGAGGGCACCGACGAGGACGCCGTCATGGAGGCCGTGCTCGAGGCCGGCGGCGAGGAGGTCACCGACCTCGGCGAGCAGTTCGAGGTGCTGAGCGAGGCGACCGACCTCGTGCCCGTGCGCACGTCGCTCCAGGACGCCGGCATCGACTACGACTCCGCGGACGTCGTGTGGTGGCCCGCCACCCAGATCGAGGTGGACGCCGACGGCGCCCGCAAGATCCTGCGGCTCATCGACGCGCTCGAGGACTCCGACGACGTGCAGAACGTCTACGCGAACTTCGACGCGTCCGACGAGGTCATGGCCGAGCTCGACGCCGAGTGACGTCACCGGGCGCCCACCCGGCGCCCCCAGGACGGTCCGCGGGCCTGCGACGATGGCCGCGTGCGCGTGCTCGGAGTGGACCCCGGCCTGACCCGCTGCGGCCTCGGCGTGGTCGACGGCCTGCCCGGCAGGCGCGCGCGCCTGGTGCACGTGTCCGTCGCGCGCTCGGACACCGCGCTCGACGTCGACCAGCGCCTGCTGGTGATCGAGCGCGCGCTCGAGGAGTGCCTCGAGGAGCACGCACCCGACACCGTCGCGGTCGAGCGCGTGTTCGCGCAGCACAACGTCAGCACCGTCATGGGCACCGCGCAGGTCGCGGGCCTCGCGATGGTCGCGGCCGCGCGCCGGCGCATCCCCGTGGCGCTGCACACGCCGAGCGAGGTCAAGGCCGCGGTGACCGGCTCGGGGCGTGCGGACAAGGCGCAGGTGCAGACGATGGTCGCGCGCCTGCTGTCGATGCCGGACCTGCCGCGACCCGCGGACGCCGCCGACGCGCTCGCGCTCGCGATCTGCCACCTGTGGCGCCCCGCGGGAGCGCTCGGGGCGCCCCAGCGTGCCCCCGGTGCGATGACCGCGGCGCAGCGGCAGTGGGCCGCGGCCGAGCAGGCGGCGCGCCGACGCGCGTGAGCGTGTCGTTCGTACACGTGTTCGCACGCGTGTGGCACAGTGGGCGCCGTCGACGACGGGAGGAGGACGCGTGATCGCGTCAGTGCACGGCACGGTGCTGGCGGTCCGGCTGGACGCCGCGGTGCTCGAGGTCGGGGGCGTCGGGCTGCTCGTGCAGGCCACGCCCACCACGCTCGCGGGCCTGCGCGTGGGCCAGCCCGGGCGGTTGTTCACCTCGTTGGTCGTGCGCGAGGACGCGCTCACGCTGTTCGGCTTCGCCGACGACGACGAGCGTGACGTGTTCGAGACCCTGCAGACCGTCTCGGGGGTCGGGCCGCGTCTCGCGCTCGCGATGCTGGCGGTGCACACGCCCGACGGTCTGCGTCGTGCGGTGGCGACGGAGGACCTCGCGGCGCTCGTGCGGGTGCCGGGGATCGGACGCAAGGGGGCCCAGCGCATCGTGCTCGAGCTCGGCGACCGCCTCGGGGCCGCCACCGGTGGTGTCGGCGGGCCGGACGGGGCGAGCCCGGTGAGCGCGGACCACCGCGAGCAGGTCGTCGAGGCCCTGGTCGGGCTGGGCTGGCCGTTGCGCGCGGCGCAGGACGCGGTCGCCGCGGTGCTCGACGGGACGAGCGACCCCGTCGCGGTCGACGAGGTGCCGGGCGTGCTGCGCGCCGCGCTGCGCTCGCTGGGCAGCGCACGTGCGTGACGGCGACGCCGCGGCCGACCTCGACAGGGACCTCGGTGCGGCGGCAGCGGCGGACCTGGGGGAGCGACTCGACCCCGACTCCCTGGTGCGCCCGGGGGCCGACGAGCCCGAGCGGGCCGCCCAGGCCGCCCAGCGCCCGCGCCGGCTCGAGGAGTTCGTCGGGCAGCGCGTCGTGCGCGACCAGCTCTCGTTGGTCCTGCAGGCGGCGCTCGGCCGGGGGCGCGCACCGGACCACGTGCTGCTGTCGGGGCCGCCCGGGCTGGGCAAGACGACGCTCGCGATGATCATCGCGGCCGAGCTGGGTGCGTCGCTGCGGGTCACGAGCGGGCCCGCGATCCAGCACGCCGGTGACCTCGCGGCCGTGCTGTCCTCGCTCGAGGAGGGCGAGGTGCTGTTCCTCGACGAGATCCACCGCCTGGCGCGGCCCGCCGAGGAGCTGCTGTACGTCGCGATGGAGGACTTCCGCGTCGACGTCGTCGTCGGCAAGGGCGCGGGCGCGAGCGCGATCCCGCTGTCCCTGCCGCCGTTCACGGTCGTCGGTGCCACGACGCGTGCCGGTCTGCTGCCCGCGCCGCTGCGTGACCGCTTCGGCTTCACGGGCCACCTCGACTTCTACTCCGACGACGAGCTCGAGCGCGTGCTCGTGCGCTCCGCAGGGCTGCTCGGGGTGCCGCTCGAGGCGTCCGCCGCCGGCGAGATCGCCTCGCGGTCGCGCGGCACGCCGCGCATCGCCAACCGGCTGCTGCGTCGCGTGCGCGACTGGGCGCAGGTGCGCGGCGACGGGCGCCTCTCGCTCGAGGCGGCGCGCGCGGCGCTCGAGGTGTACGAGGTCGACGCGCGCGGCCTCGACCGGCTGGACCGTTCGGTGCTGGACGCGCTGTGCCGCCGGTTCGGCGGGGGACCGGTGGGGCTGACGACGCTCGCGGTCGCCGTGGGCGAGGAGCCCGAGACCGTCGAGACCGTCGCCGAGCCGTTCCTCGTCCGCGAGGGGCTCGTGGGACGCACACCCCGGGGGCGCGTGGCGCTGCCGCCTGCGTGGGAGCACCTGGGGCTGGTCCCGCCGGCGCCGGGGGGCACGCTGTTCGACTGACCGCGCAGCGGCTGTCCGGGGCGGTCGACGCGTCGGGTGCGGGCCGTCGGGAACCACGGCGGGGGGACGCACGTTGGAGCGGCGGGCCGCGGCGCCTAGACTGCGGCGGACGTCCGACACGATGCGGAGCTTTTCGACCTCATGGAATTCCTTGTCATCCTGCTGATCGCCTTCGCCGCGCTGTGGTTCATGTCGAGCCGCACCCGTAAGCAGCAGCGTGAGGCGGCCGACTTCCGGGCCAACCTCGTGCTCGGCGACGAGGTGATGACCGCGTCGGGGCTGTTCGGCACCGTGACCGCGATCAACGACGACGTGATCACGCTCGAGTCGACGCCCGGCACGTCGACCCGGTGGCTGCGCGCCGCGATCGGCCGCAAGGTCACGCCGGACGAGAGCGTCGTGGCTGCGGGCGACGGCACGACCGACGTGCCGCCGCCCCCGGCGTCCGGTCCCCAGGACGACGTCGTGGACGTCGACGTCCCGGACGACCTGTCGTCGCTCCCGCCGGAGCCCCCGGCGAAGGGCCAGGACGACCGCGACACCAAGTGACCCACCGGTCCGGGCGACGATGCCCGGGCCTCGACCCCACCGGCCGCTGTGCGGCCGGTGCGCGCACGAGAGAAGAACTCCGTTGGCTCCTCCTCCCCGCCGCCGTGAACGGCCGGTCCGCACGCTCGTCACCCTCGGGGTGCTGGTGGTCGCGCTCTTCGCGTCCGTCCTCGCCGGCACCCGCTGGGGCGACGCGTCGCTGACGCCGAACCTCGCGCTCGACCTCGAGGGCGGCACGCAGATCATCCTGCAGCCCGTCGCGGAGGCCGAGGGCCAGATCACGTCGGACACGATCAACCAGGCCATCGCGGTCATCCGCCAGCGCGTCGACGCCTCGGGCGTCGCCGAGGCGGAGATCTCCAGCCAGGGCGGCAACAACATCGTCGTCGCCCTGCCGGGGCGGCCCG
Organism: Actinomycetes bacterium; assembly: GCA_023424135.1. Lineage (GTDB taxonomy): Bacteria > Actinomycetota > Actinomycetes > Actinomycetales > Cellulomonadaceae > Cellulomonas. Next base: position 4,907 of record JAFAEH010000158.1, read on the forward strand.
ACGAGGAGACGCTCGACCTGGTGCGCACGTCGGCCCAGATGGAGTTCCGGCCCGTGCTGGTGATGGCGGCCCCCGGTCCGACGCAGGAGGCGACGGACGACCCGTCCGCCACGCCCACCGCCGACGCCACCGCGGAGGACGCGACGGCGGACGACGCCACCGCGGAGGACGCGACGGCCGACGACGCCACCGCCGACGACGCGACGGCGGACGACGCCACGCCGTCGGACCAGCCCACCAAGGACGCGCCCGACAGCCCGAGCGACATCGAGTACTACGTCACGCCCGCGGTCCTGGCCGAGTTCGACGCGCTGGACTGCACGCTCCCCGAGAACCGCACCGGCGGTGCGCCCGGCGACCCGGACGTCGCCTTCGTCGCGTGCGACCAGGAGGGCATGGCCAAGTACATCCTCGGTCCGGTCGAGATCCCGGGTGCGGACATCAAGAGCGCGACGTCCGGCATGGGCACCACGTCCACGGGCGTGTCGACCGGCCAGTGGGTCGTCAACCTCGAGTTCACGTCGGCCGGGACGCCGAAGTTCACCGAGGTGACCACGCGCCTGTCGCAGCAGACCTCGCCGCTGAACCAGTTCGCCGTCGTGCTCGACGCGCTGGTGATCTCGGCGCCGTCGGTGAGCATCGTCATCCCGAACGGGCAGGCGGAGATCTCCGGCTCGTTCACGCGCGAGTCGGCCGCGACGCTCGCCAACCAGCTGAACTTCGGCTCGCTGCCGATCAGCTTCACCGTGCAGAGCGAGCAGCAGATCTCGGCGACGCTCGGGTCCGAGCAGCTCCAGAAGGGCCTCATCGCGGGCGTCTTCGGCCTGCTGCTCGTCGTCGTGTACTCGCTGTTCCAGTACCGCACGCTCGGGCTGCTCACCGTCGCCTCCCTGGTGGTGGCCGCCGTCATCACCTACGGCGTGATCACGCTGCTGTCGTGGCTGCAGGGCTACCGGCTGTCCCTGCCCGGGGTCGCCGGTCTCATCGTCGCCATCGGCATCACGGCGGACTCGTTCATCGTGTACTTCGAGCGCATCCGGGACGAGCTGCGTGACGGGCGGTCGCTGGCGACCGCGGTGGACAAGGGCTGGCAGCGGGCACGGCGCACGATCCTCGCGTCGGACGCGGTGAACTTCACCGCCGCGATCGTGCTGTACGTGCTGGCCGTCGGCGGCGTGCGCGGGTTCGCGTTCACGCTCGGCCTGACGACGCTCGTCGACCTGCTCGTCGTGTTCCTGTTCACGCACCCCGCGATGACGCTGCTCGCACGCACGCGGTTCTTCGCCGAGGGTCACCCGGCCTCCGGCCTCGACCCGCGCCGGCTCGGTGTGGAGGGGTCGCGCTACGTCGGGCGGGGCAAGGTCGTCGCCGGCGGTCGCACCGCCGACAAGGGCGCCACGACCGGTTCGCGGGCCGAGCGGGCCCCCGTGGCCGTCGGCGCGGCGGGCATGACGATCGCCGAGCGCCGTGCCGCGGCGCGCTCCGCCGCGTCCGCGACGACCGACGGTGCCGCAGCCGCAGGTCCCGGTGACGCCGTGCCGGGCGGTGCGGCGACGAGCGACGCGCCGTCGCCGGACCACCCACCGACGAACGTGACGGACGAGGCCGCGGCCGGTCGTCCCGAGGGGAGCGACCGCTGATGGCCACCGGATTCGCCCAGTGGGGCAACGACCTGTACACCGGGCGCCGGTCCTACGACATCGTGGGCCGTCGCCGGGTCTGGTACGTCATCTCGGCGGTCCTCGTGGCCGTCTCCGCCGTCCTGCTGGTGGTGCCGGGCCTCAACCCCGGCATCGAGTTCCGCGGCGGGTCGGAGTTCGTCGTCTCGAACGTCGACACGACGTCCCAGCAGCTCGCGATCGACACCGTGCAGTCGGTCGCGCCGGAGGAGACCCCGCGCGTCACGACCGTCGGCGGGTCGTCGCTGCGCATCCAGACGGCCGAGCTCACCAACGAGGAGGTCGAGCAGGTCAAGAACGCCCTGATGGCTGCGTTCGACGTCTCCGAGGACGACGTCACGAGCGCGTACATCGGGCCCACCTGGGGGCGTGACGTCTCGCAGAAGGCGATCACCGGCCTGGTGGTGTTCCTGCTGTTCGTCTCGGCCGTCATGACCGTGTACTTCCGCAACTGGCGGATGGCGGCGGCGGCGCTCCTCGCGCTGTTCCACGACCTCGTCATCACGGTCGGCATCTACGCCGCGGTCGGGTGGGAGGTGACGCCCGCGACCGTGATCGGGTTCCTGACGATCCTCGGGTACTCGATCTACGACACCGTGGTCGTGTTCGACAAGGTCCGCGAGAACACGGACGGCGTGCTGGACCAGACCCGGTTCACGTACGCCGAGAAGGCCAACCTCGCCGTCAACCAGACGCTCGTGCGCTCGATCAACACGTCTGCCGTCGCGCTCCTGCCCGTCGCGTCGATCCTCGTCGTGGGCGCGTTCATCCTGGGCGCGGGCACGCTTCGCGACATCGCGCTGGCGCTGTTCATCGGCATGTTCGTCGGCGCGTTCTCGTCGATCTTCATCGCGACGCCGCTCGAGGTCACGCTGCGCGAGCGCGAGGAGCGCATCCGTCGACACACCGACAAGGTCCTCGCTGCGCGCAGCGGCGCCACGCTCGACGAGGACGGCGAGCCGGTCGCGGCCGGGGCACCCCGCGCGACGGCGTCGCTGCGCCCCGGCGGGCACCTCGGGCAGTCGGCTCAGCCCAGGCGGAAGGGCCGGTGACGGCGCAGGCCGCCGGGGCGAGCGCGCAGCC
>JAFAEH010000180.1 GCA_023424135.1 Actinomycetes bacterium
GTCCTGTGGGCGGCGCTGCGTCCCGCCGACGCGGCCGCCGAGCCGCTGCTCGGGATCGGTGCGGGCGTCGTCCTCGTCGGCGTGCTCGTCGCGGCCCCGTCACTGGCCCGGGCCGTGCTGCGGGTCCTCGCGCTGCCGTTCGTGCGCACCCTGCCCCCGGTCGGACGGCTCGCGCAGGGCAACGTCGTGCGCAACCCGCGCCGGACCGCCGCGACCGCCGGTGCGCTCGTCATCGGCATGGCGCTGGTCGGCGGGGTGTCGGTCATCGCGGCGACCGGGCAGGGCTCGCTCGCCAAGGTCGTCGAGAGCTCGACGGACGCGGACCTCGTGCTGCGCTCGGCCACGTCGATGATCCCCGCAGGTGCGGTCACCGACGTCGAGGGGCTGCCGCAGGTCGGCCGCGCCGACGCGATCGCTTACACGATCGGTGGTGTCTCTCCCGCACCGGGGCAGCGTCCCGGGGCGTCCGACGCCGGGACGATCGGCGGCTTCGGTGACGGAGTCGTCGGGGGCGTCATCGCCGTCGAGGTCGTCGACGGCGACCCCGCCGCCCTCGACGACACGCACGCCGTCGTCAACACGTACGTCGTCGGGGACGACTGGGCCGTGGGGGACCGCATCACGGTGACCACACCGGTCGGCTCCCGGGACCTCACGGTGGCAGCCGTCGTCGAGTCGAGGGTCCTCGGCACGTCCGTCCTGGTGACGCGCGACCTGCTCGACGTGCTCGCCCCCGGGCAGGCGCAGACCATCGACACGGTGTTCGTCGACGCCGCACCCGGGACGACGCCCGACGAGCTGCGCTCCGCGATCACCGACGTGGTCGCACCGTACGTCGTGGTGTCCGTGCAGGACCGGGACGAGTTCGTCGACCAGATGGCCGCGCAGGTCGACCAGATCCTCGTCGTGCTGTACGCGCTGCTGGGGCTCTCGCTCGTCATCGCGGTGCTCGGCATCGTCAACACGCTCGCGCTGTCGGTGATCGAGCGCACGCGGGAGATCGGCCTGCTGCGGGCCGTCGGCCTGGGGCGCCTGCAGCTCGCGGGCGTCGTGACGGTCGAGTCCGTGCTCACCGCGGTGTTCGGCACGCTCCTCGGGCTGGCCGTCGGGGTGGGGCTCGCGTCGGTGATGCCGCGCGTGTACGCCGAGGAGGGCCTCGACACGCTCGTCGTGCCGTGGGACGGGATCGCGCTGATGGTGGGGCTCGCGGTGGTCGTGGGTGTGCTCGCGGCCCTGTGGCCGGGTGCCCGCGCCGCACGTCTGCGGGTCCTCGACGCCATCGCCACCCCGGACTGACGGCCGCCGGCCCGCACGCCCGCCCGGCGTGCGGGCCGGTACCGCCCCAGCCCTCGGACCCCGCCCTACCGCCCAGCGCGCCCGCCGCCCAGCGCGCTCGGTGGACGGGCGCCGTGCTCGTGCGTACGTCCGGCGCGCGGTCGCTCCGGGGCGGTGGGTCAGGGCTTGTCGGGGGCGACGCCGTGGACGTCGGCTGCCGGGAAGCGGCGGTGGGAGTCCGCGAGCTTGGCGCGTGCGGCCTCGCCCAGGTCGACGCCCAGCACGTCGGCGAGGCGCACCAGGTAGACGAGGACGTCGGCCATCTCCTCGGCGGCGCGCCGGTGCCGGTCGGGTGCCGCGAAGCGGGTGACGGCGTCGTCGGCGGGGACCCACTGGAAGAGCTCAGCGAGCTCCCCCACCTCCCCGACGAGCGCGAGCACGAGCGACTTGGGGTCGTGGAACTGCTCCCAGTCGCGCTCCCGCGAGAACTCCCGCACCGCCGCCGTCAGGTCACCGATCTCCGCCACGCCCCCATCCCACCACTGCCGACGAGCCCCCTGCCCAACCCACCCCCGAACCCACCCGCCCACCCGCCCCGCCCAGCAGCCCGACAGCCGCCCAGACACCCGCCCCATCCACCACCCGGACAACCCCCCAGCCGAACTCGGACCTTGGCGGCTTCTGGTGGTCCAGAAGCCGCCGAAGTCCGAGCTTGGCGTGGGGTGGAGGGGTGAGGTCGACGTGGGCGGACGAGGCGTGGGCCGGGTAGGGGGTCAGTGAGGTGTGGGGGAGGGTCGGGTGGGTCAGTCCGGGCAAGGGGCGTAGTGGTCCGGGGCGACCGTCAGACCCGCGCGGCCGCCGGTCAGCGAGCGCAGGTCGAGCACGTAGCGGCCCAGCTCGGCCTCGGGGACGGTGGCCTCGACGACGACCTCGCCGCCGTCGAGCGACACGGTGTCGGTGATGCGCCCGCGTCGCGCGGACAGGTCGCTCATGACGTCGCCCTGCGCCGCCGTCGGCACGGTGACGTGCACGCGGCACACGGGTTCGAGGACGACGGTCCCGGCGGCCGCGAGCGCATCGCGCAGACCGGCGGCCCCGGCGTTGCGGAACGCCATGTCGGACGAGTCGACGGAGTGCGCCCTGCCGTCGTACACCTCGACGCGCAGGTCGACGACGGGGAAGCCGTGCGGTCCGCCCGCGGCCATCGCCTCGCGCACACCGCGCTCGACGGCCGGCAGGTACGAGCGTGGGACGGCCCCGCCGACGACGGAGTCGACGAACTCGAACCCGCCGCCGCGCGGTAGCGGCGAGACCCGCAGCTGCACGACGGCGAACTGCCCGTGACCGCCGGACTGCTTCTTCACCCTGCCCTCGGCCTCGATGGTCGCGGCGACGGTCTCGCGGTAGCCGACGGGCACGGGTGACGTCGTGACGTGCACGCCGAACACACGCGCGAGCCGTTCGAGGGCGACGGTCAGGTGCGTGTCCCCGAGCCCGCGCAGCACCGTCCGGTCGTCGGTGCGCTCGACGACCAGCGTCGGGTCCTCGGCGGCGAGGCGTGCGAGCGCGGCGGACAGCCGGTCGTCGTCGGACTGGGTGACGGGTTCGAGGACGAGCGCGTACACGCCGGGGCGCAGGCGCGGCGGCCGGGCCGTCATCGACACACCGGGCGTGCCCTTGGCGGCGAGCAGCGAGCCCGTCGGTGTCCCCGTCAGCTTGGCGACGGCGGCGACCTGACCGGCGACGACGACGTCCGTGGGCTCGTGGTCCTTGCCGCGCAGGCGGAACAGCCCCGGCAGGCGTTCCTCGGTGCGCGTCGTGGTGTTCACGAGCCGGTCGCCGCCGCGCACGGTGCCGGACAGCACCCGGAAGACCGTCACCTGGCCGACGAACGGGTCGGCCACGGTGCGGAACGCGTGCACCAGAGCGGGCCCGTCGGGGTCGGGCGCGACCTCGACCTCGACGTCCCCGGCCAGGACCGTGCGTGCCCGCGCACCCGGTGCGGGGCACAGCTCGCACAGCAGGTCCGCGAGCCGGTCGACACCCACACCGGTCGTCCCCGACGCGACGAGCACGGGCACGGCCTGCCCGTCGCACACCTCGTGGGCGAGCGTGCGCTCGAGGTCCTGGGCCGACGGCTCGTCACCTGCGAGGTAGCGCTCGAGCTGCTCGTCGTCGTGCGCGACGATCTCCTCGGTGACCTGCTCGTGCAGGCGGTGCTCCTCGTCCGCGAGGCCCGACGGCAGCGGCTCGTCGTGGTGGCGCCCGTCGGCGTCGTAGGCGTAGCCGTGCTCGGACAGCACGTCGGCGACGCCCGTGAACGCGGCCTCGTCGCCGAACGGCAGCTCGAGCGGCACGAGCGTGTCGCCGAACGCGGCCCGCAGGTCGTCGAGCACGCGGTGGAAGTCCGCGCGGGCCTTGTCCTCCTTGGTGACGACGAGCACGCGCGGCACGCCCGCCTCGCCGGCCGTCCGCCACGCGAGGTGCGTCCCGGCCTGCACGCCGTCCACGGCGCTGACGACGACGACCGCGAGGTCCGCCGCGCTCAGCGCCGCGTCGACGGCGCCCGCGAAGTCGAGGAAGCCGGGGGTGTCGAGGAGCGTGACGTCGTACTCGTGCCCGTCGTCGGCACGCCATCGCAGGTGCGCGACGCCGAGGCCGAGGGAGATGCCGCGGGCGATCTCCTCCGGCTCGTGGTCGCTGACCGTGCTGCCGTCCTCGACGCGTCCGGCGCGCGGGATCGCGCCGGCGCGGTGCAGGAGGGCCTCGGTGAGCGTCGTCTTGCCGGCGCCCGACGCGCCGAGCAGCGCGACGGTGCGGACTCGGGGCGTCGTTGCCTGGTCCATGGGGGACCCTCCCACGCTGGAGGTGATCGTCCCGTCAGCGTAGGACGGGGTGGCGCGCGGCGACAGGACGAGGGTCCCGGGACGCCGACGGGCCGGGCCGTCGCTCCCGTTGCAGGAGGACGACCCGGCCCGTCAGGTGCGTGCGGTCAGCTCGCGGCGAGGATGTCGACGACGAAGATGAGCGTCGACCCGCCCGGGATGGTCTCGCCCGAACCCTCGTCGCCGTAGCCCTTGTCCGGCGGCACGACGAGCAGGACCTGGCTGCCGATCTTCTGGCCGACGAGGCCCTCGTCCCAGCCGGTGATGACCTGGCCGGTGCCGATGCCGAACGAGGTCGCCGCGCCCCGGCTCCACGACGAGTCGAACGCGGTGCCGTCCCACAGCCAGCCGCTGTACTGCACGGTGATGGTCTGGCCGGACTCGACGACCGCGCCGTCGCCCTCGATGAGGGGCTGCACGACGAGCTCGGTGGGGGCGTCACCGTCGACGGGCGTGATCGACGGCTCGCCGTTGTCGGCGAGCGTCACGGTCGGCAGACCCTCGGCGGGCTCGACGGCGGTGCCCTCGGCACGGTTCGGGATCTTCGAGACGACCTCGGCGACGGCGACGTTCGACGCGGCGTCCTCGCCGCCGGGCACGGCGAACGCGAAGCGCAGGCCGACCTTCCCGCCCACGAGGATCTCCGTGAGCACCGGCGCGAGCGCGGCCTCGGAGACGGTGAGCTGCTCGGGCGTCCCGGTCTCCCACGACGACGACTGGACGGACCCGTCCTCGCCGCTGAGCCACACCGAGTGCAGCTCCACGATGTCGCCGTCGGCGATGTCCTCGCCGGTGCCCTCGTCGACGATGCGCGCGACGGCTGCGGACACGGAGAACGGCGTCTCGGGCAGCGTGACGGTCGGTGCGGCGCCGAGGTCACCGTCGATCGTGACGGCCTCCAGCGCGGCGACGTCCTCGGCAGTCGGGGTGGGGACGGCGTCGGTGGACGCGTCCGCGGACGTGCTCTCGGTCGGGTCGGCGCTCGCGTCGTCGCCGCCTGCGCAGGCGGCGAGCGTGAGGCTGAGGGCCAGCGCCGCAGCTGCGGCACGCAGCGCGGTGCGGGCGGTGGTCGGGCGTCGCACGGGGTCCTCCGGGGGTCGGGAGCCCGTCCCGGAACGGGGGACGGACTCCGGCACCGTACGCGACCTGCCTGGGCGTGCGGCTGGGAGCCCGGCAACCGAAACGGTTCAGCCCGAGTCCCTCACAGCAGATCCACATCCCCCCGCCACCCCACACCCCCGCCGACCACCCCCGACCACCCCCGCCGAACTCGGACTTTGGCGGCTTCTGGGGCCTCTGAAGCCGCCAAAGTCCAAGGTGGGCGCCCGGGGGTGGGGAAGTGAGGGGGCGACAGGGGGATGGGGCGACAGGGCGAGAAGGGGGTGGAGGAGTGAGTGGGGGCGGGTCACAGGAGGCGGCGGGAGTGCGGGTGGACGACGCGCAGCCAGCGGTAGCCGTAGCCGTCGAGCTCGATCTCGACGTGACCCCGGGCGTCGGGGGTGTGCTCGTCGTCCTCGAGCAGGTCGATGAGCCGGCAGTCCTCGCCCGTGTCCGGCAGGTGCAGCGGCACGCGCACGGCCTCCGGGCCCAGGTTGTGCAGCGCGATCATCGACGCGTCCTGCCACGTCGAGCGGTGCGCGAGGACGGCCGTGTGCGGCTGGTCCAGGATCTCGACGCCGCTGCCCGTCCACCCCAGCTCGGGGCTCTCGCGGTAGCGGCGCGCGAGCTTCTGGACGAAGTTCAGCAGCGAGCCGGGGTCGCGCCGCTGGTCGGAGACGTTGACGTGCGCGGGGCCGAACGCCCCCTGCGTCACCGGACCCGACAGCCGCGACGGGGCAGCCTTCGAGAACCCGCCGTTCTTCCCGGACGTCCACTGCATGGGCGTGCGCACCGCGAGCCGCCCGTCGGCGGCCAGGTTCTCGCCCATGCCGATCTCCTCGCCGTAGAACAGCACGGGCGTGCCCGGCAGGCTGAACAGCAGCGAGTAGACCATCCGCACGCGCCGCGGGTCGCCCTCGAGCATCGGGGGCAGACGACGACGCAGACCGCGGTCGTAGAGCTGCATGTCCGGGTCGGGGCCGAACGCGTCGAACACCTCCTGGCGCTCGTCGTCGGTGAGCTTGTCGAGCGTGAGCTCGTCGTGGTTGCGCACGAACGTGGCCCACTGCGCGTCCGACGGGACGACGGGCCGGCTGCGCAGGGTGTCCGCGACCGGGCCTGCGTCCTGACGGGCCAGCGCGAGGTACATCTGCTGCATGAGCACGAAGTCGAACTGCAGGTTCAGCTCGGCGCCCTCGTGCTCGCCGTCGGCGTCGTGGTCGCCGAAGAACAGCCGCTGCTGCTCGTACGGCAGGTTGACCTCGCCCATGAGGATGGACGACCCGTCCCGGCGGGACAGGAACGCCCGCAGCTGCTGGAGGAACTCGTGCGGGTGGTCGATGTCGTCGCCCTCGCCGTTCGCGGCGTCCTCGAGAAAGAACGGCACCGCGTCGACCCGGAAGCCCTCGAGCCCGAGCTGCACCCAGTACCCGACGAGCTTGGCGATGGCGTCGCGCACCTGCGGGTTGGCGGTGTTGAGGTCCGGCTGGTGCTTGTAGAACCGGTGCCGGTACCAGGCCTCGGCCTGCTCGTCGTACGTCCAGATGCCGTCCTCCTTGTCGGGGAAGACGACCTCGTCGGACGTGTCCGGCGGCGGGTCCTCGCGCCACACGTACCAGTCGCGGTACGGGCTGTCCTTGGACCGGCGCGCGGCGCGGAACCACGGGTGCCGGTCGGACGTGTGGTTGACGACCAGGTCGGCGATGACGCGGATCCCGCGGTCGTTCGCGGTGCGGATCAGCTCGACGAGGTCGCCGCCGTCGCCCAGGCGCGGGTCGACCGCGTAGTAGTCGGTGATGTCGTAGCCGTCGTCGCGGTCCGCCGTCGGGTAGAACGGCATGAGCCACAGGCACGTCACGCCGAGCTCGGCGAGGTGGTCGATGCGCTGCACGAGCCCGGGCAGGTCGCCGATGCCGTCGTCGTCCCAGTCCATGTACGTCTCGACGTCGAGGCAGTAGATCACCGCGGACTTCCACCACAGGTCGCCGGTGTCGCGGATCCTCACGCGCGCACCGCCTTCAGCGAGGGCAGCACGTGCTCGGCGGCCATGTCGACGAACGCCTCCAGGGACGACGACGGGGCCGTGCGCACCTCGGTCGCGTCGGGGTGCTTCTCGTCCGACGGCACCACGTCGGTCGCGACCTGGTGCAGGTAGACCGCGTCGAACCCGATCTCCGCGAGCTCGACGAGCCGTGCGGCCAGCCGCTGCGGGTCGTGCTCGACCAGGACGGAGGTGCGCAGCACGTCGTCGTTCACCTTGTCGGCGATCGCGTCGAACGCCTCGGGCGTGTCGAGGTCCCACGCGACGGGCGGTCCGATCGCGTTGCCCGCCCACTGCTGCCGCGCGAGCCGCAGGGCCTCGTCCTCGCTCGGCGCGAACGACACGTGCACCTGCAACGACGCCTCGCCGCGGCCGCCCGCGTCGCGGTA